>NZ_JBVHZH010000019.1:0-134262 GCF_055574515.1 Streptomyces sp. NPDC029466 | reverse complement strand
CAGTCCCTCCCGAGGGAGCCTAGCGACCCCAAAACACCCACCCCACCCCCCCCCCCCCCCCCCCCCCCCCCCCCCCCTCCCCCCCCCCCCCCCCACGCCCACCCCCCCCCCCCCCCCCCCCCCCCCCCCCCCCCCCCCCACGGCCGTTCGTACGAGGGCGTCCCGGCCGCCTAGCCGCGCCGTCCCCGGCCGCCGCGACGGCCGTCCTCGCCCCTGCCGTCCGCGTCCTCGTCGGCGCGCGGGCCCAGCAGTTCGTCGGCGAGCGTGGGCAGATCGTCCAGCGGGGTCTCCTCCGCCCATTCGGGGCGGCGGCGGGCGCGCTGCGGGATCTCGACGGGGTGGCCGGTCTCCGGGTCGATCTGCGGGAGTTCGCGGGTGCGCTCGGTGCGCGACTCCGCGGGGGCGGACGCCGCGCCGTTCCTCCCGGCCGCCGCGTCCGGCGTCTCCTTGCGGAACATCCACGGCGGCACCCGGTCGGCGGGGTCACCGCTCCGCCCGTGCTCGCCGCGCGCCTCGTCGTCCCGTACGGGCGGCAGTACGGCGGTCTCCTCGGCGTCCCGTACCTGCGGCAGCACGGAGGTCTCCTCCGCGTCCCGAACGGGCGGCAGCAGGGAGGTCTCCTCCGCGTCCGCGCCGGTGTCCAGGCCGTGCCAGGGGTCCTGGGTGTCCCGCACCGGAGGCAGCACCGCCGTCTCGTCCGCCGCACGGGAGCCCGCGTCGCCCGGCGTTCCGGGCCGCGGCAGGGACTCCTCGGTCCGCTCGCCGTCCGAGCCTGAACCGGAGGACGGGGACGCGTCGTCGGGCGCGCTCTCGCCGAGCCGCTTGCGCAGATCAGCGACGTAGGTCTCCGCCGTGGGCGCGTCGGCCGCCTCCGCCGCCTCGGCCGCGGCCTTGGCCTCCGCCGCCGCAGCCGCCTCGGCGGCCGCCTTCCGCGCCTCCTCGGCGCGCACCAGTGCCGCCTCGGCCTTGCGCTGCTTCTCCAGGCGGCGCTCCTCGGCCTCCTTGCGCAGCCGCGCCTCTTCCTCGTGCTGCTTGCGCAGCCGCTCCTGCTCGGCCTGGCGGGCGCGTTCCTCGGCCTCGCGGCGGGCCCGCTCCGCCTCCGCGGCCTGCCGGGCCTCCTCCGCGCGCTTGCGGGCCTCCTCGGCCTGGCGGGCCTCCTCGCGCGCCCTGGCCGCCTCGGCCTCCTGGCGCTTGCGCTCTTCCTCCTCGGCGCGCAGCTTGGCCAGCTGCTCCTGGCGCTCGCGCTCCAGGCGCTCCTCCTCCGCCTTGCGCGCCGCTTCCTCCTCGGCCTTGCGGCGGGCCTCCTCCTCGGCGGCCTTACGGGCCTCGGCCTGCGCCTGGATCTCGGCCTCGGACAGCGGGAGCACCTGGTCGAGGCGGTGCCGTACGACGGTGGTGACGGCTTCCGGTTCCTGGCCGGCGTCGACGACCAGATAGCGCGCGGGGTCGGCGGCGGCCAGTGTGAGGAAGCCGGACCGTACCCGCTCGTGGAAGGCGGCGGGCTCGGACTCCAGCCGGTCCGGTGCCTCGGTGAAGCGTTCCCGCGCGGTCTCCGGGGAGATGTCGAGCAGCACCGTCAGATGCGGCACCAGGCCGTCGGTGGCCCAGCGGGAGATCCGGGCGATCTCCGTGGGGGCGAGATTGCGTCCGGCGCCCTGGTAGGCGACCGAGGAGTCGATGTACCGGTCGGTGATGACGACCGCACCGCGCTCCAGGGCCGGCCGGATGACGCTGTTGACGTGCTCGGCCCGGTCGGCGGCGAACATCAGCGCCTCGGCGCGGTCCGAGAGCCCGGACGTCGAGACGTCCAGGATGATCGAGCGCAGCCGCTTGCCGATGGCGGTGGCGCCCGGCTCGCGGGTCACCACGACCTCGTGGCCCTTGCCGCGGATCCACTCCGCGAGCGCCTCGACCTGAGTGGACTTACCGGCGCCGTCACCGCCTTCCAGGGCGATGAAGAAGCCGGTGGGCGCGGGCGCCTGCGCCGGCTCGCCGCCGCGCAGTGCCTCCCACAGATCGCTCCGCAGCGGTACGCCCTGCCGGTCGTCGACCTTGCCGAGCACCAGCGCGGCGACCGGCAGCAGCAGCGCACCGGCCAGCATCAGGGTGTAGGCGGCGCCGCCGTACGCGAAGTTGAAGGCGCCGTCGCCGAGGTGGTGCGGGCCGATGACGGCCGCGAGCAGCGGCGCGAGGATGGCGGCCACGGCGATGGAGAGCCGGACGACGGCGTGCAGATGCTCGGTCGTACGGGCGGCACGGAATTCCTCGGACTCCTGGTCCAGCAGCACATGCCCCGTATTGGCGGCGATCCCGGCACTGATGCCGGCCAGCAGGGCGAGCAGCAGCACCGTCGTCTGGTCCGGGACCAGGCCCATGGCCAGCAGCGCGAGGCCGGTGGCGGCCACCGCGAGGGCGAGCAGCCGGCGCCGGGAGAGCGTGGGCAGCACCCGGTGGGCGCCGCGGATGCCGACGGCCGTACCGCCGGTCAGCGCGAGCACCAGCAGTGCGTAGGCGGCCGGGCCGCCGCTCAGGTCGTAGCCGTGCAGGACGGCGAGCGAGACGGCCGCGGCGAGGGCCGCCGCCACCGCGGCGCAGGCGGTCACCAGCAGCGGGATCGCGCCCGTGCGGCCCTTGTCGGCGGCCGGCCGGGCCGGGCCGCTGTCGGCCTTCTCGCCCTGGGACGGCTGCCCGGGGGCCGCTCCTGCGGCCTTGGGGCGGCGCAGTCCCTCCAGAGGGGAGCGCGGCCGCGGCGTCGGCACACCGGGGAACTCGATGAAGTAGAGGATCGATACGGAAGCGGCGAAGAGCCCGGCGGCGACATAGGAGCCGAGCGCGGCCTGGTGGAGGCGGAACCAGTCGATGCCGGTGCCCAGCAGCTTGCTGATGAGCGTGCCGACCACCAGGGCGGCGGCCGCGATCGGCAGCGAGACGAAGGTGGTGCGCAGCGAGAGGCGGCGCAGGGCGTCCATGTTGTCGGGCAGCGGGCGGACCGCGGCGCCCTCGGGGGGCGGAGTGGGCAGCAGACCGGGTGCGGCGCTCTCCCGTGCGACGGTCCAGAAGCGTTCGGCGACGCCGGTGACGAAGACCGTGACCAGCAGCCAGGCCAGTGCGTTGTCCGGCGTCCAGTCGATCCAGAGGGGGGCGATGACCAGCAGCGCGAGCCGCAGCACATCCGCGCCGATCATCGTCCAGCGCCGGTCCAGCGGTCCGGCGGGTGCAGTGAGCGCGGACAGCGGGCCCAGCAGGACGGCTCCGAAGAGGAGCATCGCCAGCATCCGGGCCGCGAAGACCACGGTGACCGCGAGGGCGGCTCCCCGATAACCGCCGCCGAAGGCGGCCTCGCCGCCCAGGGGGACGTACAGCGCCGCCTGGAGGGCGAGCAGTACGAGGACAAGCATGGACAGGGCATCGCCGATGCCCCCGACAAACTGGGCGCTCCACAATCGCTTCAGTGGGGGGAAGCGGAGCAGGGCTCGCACGGCGCGCTCGCGGGAATCCGCCGCTAGGGCGCCTGAAGTGGGGGTCACGACCGTTGGCTGCTCGGCACGCGTCATCTCGCCAGCCTATCGATACGGTGCGGTGCGTCGAGCGCCTGCCCGAACAAATGGGCGGGCACGACGGAACGTGTCCGCCTTGCCCGCCCTTGTCCTGCGGCTTTACCGGCCGGGACCGGCCGGCGGAAGCCTCAGTCCTCGGCCGGCACCGCCGTCTTCTTTGCCGCCGCGGTCTTCGCGGTGGCCTTCTTGGCGGTCGTCTTCTTCGCCGTGGTCGTCTTCTTCGCCGCGGTCTTCTTGGCGGCCGTCTTCTTCGCGGTGGTCTTCTTCGCCGCCGTCTTCTTGGCCGGCGCCTTCTTGGCCGCCTTCTTCGCGGTCTTCTTCGCCGGCCCCTTGGCGCGCTTCTCCGCCAGCAGCTCGTAGCCCCGCTCGGCGGTGATCGTCTCGACGTCGTCGTCCCGCCGCAGCGTCGCGTTGGTCTCGCCGTCGGTGACATACGCACCGAAGCGGCCGTCCTTGACCACCACCGGCTTACCGCTCACCGGGTCCGTACCCAGCTCCTTCAGCGGCGGCTTGGCGGCGGCCCGCCCGCGCTGCTTGGGCTGGGCGTAGATCGCCAGCGCCTCCTCGACGGTGATCGTGAAGAGCTGCTCCTCGCTCTCCAGGGAGCGCGAGTCGGTGCCCTTCTTCAGATACGGGCCGTACCGGCCGTTCTGCGCGGTGATCTCCACGCCCTCGGGGTCGGTGCCGACGACGCGCGGCAGCGACATCAGCTTGAGTGCGTCCTCCAGCGTCACGGTGTCCAGGGCCATGGACTTGAAGAGCGAGGCGGTGCGCGGCTTGACCGCGTTCTTGCCGGTCTTCGGGGTGCCCTCGGGCAGGATCTCGGTGACGTACGGGCCGTAGCGGCCGTCCTTGGCGACGATCTGGTGACCGCTGACCGGGTCCATACCCAGCTCGAAGTCACCGCTCGGCTTGGCGAGCAGCTCCTCCGCGTACTCCACGGTCAGCTCGTCGGGCGCCAGGTCGTCGGGCACGTCGGCGCGCTGGTGGCCCTCGGCGTCCTTCTCGCCGCGCTCCACATACGGGCCGTAGCGGCCGACCCGCAGCTTGATGTCGTCGCTGACCGGGAAGGACGAGATCTCCCGGGCGTCGATCGCGCCGAGGTCGGTGACCAGTTCCTTGAGCCCGCCGAGGTGGTCGCCGTCGCCGTTGCCGGCATCCGCCGCACCGCCCTCGCCGTGGCCCTCGCCGAAGTAGAAGCGCCGCAGCCACGGCACGGACTGCGCCTCACCACGGGCGATGCGGTCGAGGTCGTCCTCCATCTTGGCGGTGAAGCTGTAGTCGACCAGCCGGCCGAAGTGCTTCTCCAGGAGGTTGACCACCGCGAAGGACAGGAAGGAGGGGACGAGCGCGGTGCCCTTCTTGAAGACATAGCCGCGGTCGAGGATCGTGCCGATGATCGACGCATAGGTCGACGGGCGGCCGATCTCGCGCTCTTCCAGCTCCTTGACCAGCGTGGCCTCGGTGTAGCGGGCGGGCGGCTTGGTGGCGTGCCCGTCGGCGGTGATCTCCCGCGCGGCCAGTGCGTCGCCCTCGGCGACCTGCGGCAGCCGACGCTCGCGGTCGTCGAGCTCGGCGTTCGGGTCGTCGGCGCCCTCCACGTAGGCCTTCAGGAAGCCGTGGAAGGTGATGGTCTTGCCGGACGCGCTGAACTCGGCATCCCGGCCGTCGGCGGCCCGGCCACCGATCTTGACCGTGACGGAGTTACCGGTCGCGTCCTTCATCTGGGAGGCGACGGTCCGCTTCCAGATCAGCTCGTAGAGCTTGAACTGGTCGCCGGTCAGCCCCGTCTCTGCCGGGGTGCGGAAGCGGTCGCCGGACGGGCGGATCGCCTCGTGCGCCTCCTGGGCGTTCTTGACCTTGCCGGCGTAGGTGCGCGGCTTGTCCGGCAGATAGTTCGCGCCGTACAGATGCGTCACCTGCGCCCGGGCCGCGGCGACCGCGGTGTCCGAGAGCGTGGTGGAGTCCGTACGCATATAGGTGATGAAGCCGTTCTCGTACAGCTTCTGCGCCACCTGCATGGTGGCCTTGGCGCCGAAGCCGAGCTTGCGGCTGGCCTCCTGCTGGAGGGTGGTCGTACGGAACGGGGCATACGGCGAGCGGCGGTAGGGCTTGGACTCGACCGAGCGCACCGCGAAGTCGGTGTTCTCCAGGGCGGCGGCGAGCGCGCGGGCGTTCGCCTCGTCCAGATGGAGGACGTCGTTCTTGAGCTGCCCGTTGGGACCGAAGTCACGGCCCTGGGCGATACGGCGGCCATCGACGGTGTTCAGCCGCGCGGTCAGCGTCGAGGGATCGCTTGCGTCACCCGCGCGCCCCGTGGCAAAGGTGCCCGTCAGGTCCCAGTACTCGGCGGAGCGGAAGGCGATGCGCTCGCGCTCCCGCTCGACGACGAGACGGGTCGCGACGGACTGCACCCGGCCGGCCGACAGCCGGGGCATGACCTTCTTCCACAGGACCGGCGAGACCTCGTAGCCGTAGAGGCGGTCGAGGATCCGGCGGGTCTCCTGGGCGTCGACCAGCTTCTGGTTCAGATCGCGCGGATTGGCGACGGCCTCGCGGATCGCGTCCTTGGTGATCTCGTGGAAGACCATCCGGTGGACGGGGACCTTGGGCTTGAGGATCTCCTGGAGGTGCCAGGCGATGGCCTCGCCCTCGCGGTCCTCATCTGTGGCGAGATAGAGCTCATCGGACTCGGCCAGCAGCTCCTTGAGCTTCTTGACCTGGTCCTTCTTGTCACTGTTGACGACGTAGATCGGCTGGAACTCGGCGTCGACGTTCACGCCGAGGCGGGCCCAGGGCTCGCCCTTGTACTTCGCCGGGACCTCTGCGGCGCCGTTCGGCAGGTCGCGGATGTGTCCGACGCTGGCCTCGACCACGTAGCCAGGGCCGAGGTAGCCCTTGATCGTCTTCGCCTTGGCAGGCGACTCGACGATGACGAGTCGGCGGCCGCCGCCGTCTGTGGTCTCGCTGGTCGGGGACAACTTCGCTCTTCTCTCCGGTCGACGCTGGGATTGCCTCCCGGCCGGACGCCGGGACGCACTGCGGTGACGCTTGACGCTGCGGAGTGTGACGGTACCTCCCGGCCCCGTGTCAAACGGAAAAACCCCGCAACGCCACTCGAACGGTAACCCGACTACATGCCTTCATGTCGCCCGGACCGCATCAGGCGCCTGACACGGGCCCCGGGGGCGGCCCTATGGATCATGACGGGGCCGACCTGCTCCCCGGCGTCCACGCCGGCCGTTCCCCGCGCGCCGCAGCCCCGGCACCTTCGGTGATTCCACACAGTGACGGTTCCCCGACGGTTCATCGCTCGCCCGGGGCCGCACACCGCACCGTCCGCCGACCGGCGACTGTCACAAGGCGGCGCCGGATGCCGTCATTGCCTTGATACAGCACGTGACCGGGCTGGCAGGATGGACACGGCACGGCTCGCCGTTCGAGCCGGGTACTGCCGTCGTCACGCACACTCGGGGGGATCACCACCCATGGCCAACCAGCACCCCGGACCGCCTCCGGAACAGCCGCCCGGCCAGCCCGGTCAGAACCCTTACGCCACACCGGAGAGCGGCAAGCCCGCCGACCCCGGTTACGGCTATCCGCAGGGCGGCCGCCCCGGGGAGCCCGGATACGGCTATCCCCCGGCGCCCGCGCAGCCGCAGCCACAGCCCGGCTACGGGTATCCCCAGGCCGGGGCCCAGCCGACGCCTCCGCCCGGTTTCCCGCCGGGCGCGCCGCCGCAGCCGGCGCCCGGCGGCTTCCAGCCCGGGGCCCAGCCCGGCGGGATGGCGCTGTCGCTCGGCGATATCGCGGTGACCGGCGACACGGTCATGACGCCGGCCGGACCGATGCCGCTCAAGGGCGCGGTGTGGACGGCGACCGACATGTCGCGGACGGAGGAGAAGATTCCGGCGCACGCGGTCGTGCTCGCCGTCGTCTTCTTCCTCTTCTGTCTGCTCGGTCTGCTCTTCCTCCTGATGAAGGAGCGGGTGACGACCGGGTTCGTACAGGTCACGGTGAACAGCGGCGGCCGGCACCACTCCACGATGATCCCGGTGCAGTCCCGCGAGCAGGTGATGTTCGTGCTCAACCAGGTCAACTACGCCCGGTCGCTGAGCGTGTGAGCACCGGGGAATCCTGGGGTCCCGCCGAGCCCGCGGGCCCCACGGGGGCGGCGGTCCGGAAGCGCACCCTCCGCCGGGCGGCGGTCACCCTCGGCGTCGGCGCGGCGGCCGCCGTCTACCTCTGGCACACCGATCCGCACCAGCCGGGGCAGCTGCTGATCCCCTGCCCCTTCAAATGGGCCACCGGGCTGCTGTGCCCGCTGTGCGGCGGGACCCGGATGGCGTACGACCTGATGCACGGGGAGGTCGTGACGGCCTTCCACGACAACGCCGTGCTGCTCACCCTGGGCGGGCCGGTGGTGGCGTACGCCGTCGGGCGCTGGCTGGTCACCGGCCTCCGCGGCCGGGTGTACCGGCCCCACCTGTCGGGCCGCGGCAATGCCGTGGTGCTCGGCATCGCCGCGGGGTGGATGCTCGCCCGCAATCTCGTCGGCTGAGGGCTGTCCCGCAGACGACGGGCCACAGGGCGGCCTGACGGTCCGGCGACACTCCGGACCGTCAGGCGTCCGTGCGGCGTGTCAGGGCGTCAGCACCTCAACGCGGCAGCGCCTCATCGCCTCAACGCCTCAGTGCTTCAGCGCACGGTGACCGAGACGACCGGCGAGACGGTGCTGCCGGTGGCCATGCGGAGCTGGTTGGCGCCCTTGATGCCGAGCTTGACCCGCACCGCGTACGCGCCGCTGGAGTTGACCGGCGTCTGCGCGGGCAGCGAGACCCACTTCGTGCCCTGCTTCTGCTGGACGGTGAGCTTGGTGCCGGCCTTGATGCCCTTGGCGATGCCGGTGATCCGGAACTGCTCCCAGGCCTTGACCGTCGTCGCACTGGCCTTGGCCGTCAGGGAGGCGGCAGCCGGCGCGGTGGCCACGGTCGGCGCGGGCGTGTGCAGGTCCTGCGGTGCGGCGAAGGCCGCGGCGGAGCCGCCGGCGAGCAGGGAGACGGCGATGACGCCGACGGTGGCGTAGCGGAGTGCACGGTTCATTGGGTTCCTCCCTGAGGGGGCCGGCCCATGGGCCGACCGGCCTGTTGGTGACCTTCACTGAGGGAGATGCCCTGATGGCACCGAAAAGTTCCCGCGTACCGGCACACACCGGCCATTTATGACAGAACTGGCCGGAAGTGAACGGAACGCCTTACGAGGGCAGTTGAGGACGACGCCCCGCCACCAGGGTGCCGAAGCGGCGGGCGGCAGGACGACGGGGCGGCGCGGACGGCTACAACGCCATCAGCAGCCAGCAGCCGGTGGTCAGGAACACCACCCCGGACAGCAGCGCGGTCACGGTGGCGACCGGACGGCTGACACCGTCGGCGACCGGGGAACCGGTCCGCGCACACACGCCCGTCCACACCAGAAGTCCGGCGCCGAACAGCGCGAACGCCACACCGGCGAATGCCTCGGGTCCACTCTCCATGCGCGCAGCGTGGCACCCCGGGGCGGCATCCCGGCGAACGCCGGATGAACGCCGCCGGTATGTCGCCCGCCGCTCCCCCGTCCGCATCAGACGTCCGCGTCAGACGGCCGCATTAGCCGCCCGTATCAGCCGCCCGCGTCAGACGCCCGCATCGCCCTCCGCGTCACCCGGCCGCGGCCACCGGCTCCAGGAACCCCTGCTCGACCAGCATCCGGATCGAGGCCGGGGTACGGTCCCGCAGCAGGACCGGGTCCTCGCCGACGAGTTGGGCGATGGCGTCCAGAATCCGCCCGGCGGGCAGAGTGCCGTCACACACCCCGGCGAAGCCCGCGCCGACCGTGTCCACCTTCGTGGCGCGCCGCATACCGCGGTTCTGACGCAGCACCACATGCTCCGGGTCCTCCGCCCCGGGCAGCCCGACCTGCTCCTGGACCACCTCGTCGGCGAGCTTGAAGTGACCGGCCAGCAGCGCCGCGTCGTCCGTGGTCCGCAGATAGTCCTGGCGGTCGAAGTGCGCCACGACCGCCTCCCCGAGCGGCTGCTCGACCGGATGCGGCCATTCCTCGACGGTGATGGAGGAGGCCTCCGAACCGGACTTGCGCAGCGTGATCCAGCCGAAGCCGATGGCCTTGGTCCCGCGCGCCTCGAACTCGTCGAGCCAGGCGTCGTACCGCGCGGCGTACGCCTCGTCGCCCGCCCGGTGGTCGCCCGCGTCGCGCAGCCACAGCTCGGCGTACTGGGTGATGTCCTGCACCTCGCGCTGCACGATCCAGGCGTCACAGCCCCGCGGCACCCAGGACCGCAGCCGGTCCTGCCACTCCTCGCCCGCCACATGCTGCCAATTGGCCAGCAGCTGGCAGTAGCCGCCGTCGTTGAGGTACGCGGCGGACTGCTGGACCAGCGTCCGGCACAGGTCGTCGCCGCCCATGCCGCCGTCCCGGTAGGTGAGGCGGGCGCCCGGGGAGATCACGAACGGCGGGTTGGACACGATCAGGTCGTACGTCTCGTCACCGACCGGCTCGAACAGCGAGCCCTCCCGCAGGTCCGCCGCCTCCGCCCCGGAGAGCGCCAGCGTCAGCGCGGCGATCCGCAGCGCCCGGGGGTTGAGGTCGGTGGCCGTGACGCGGGTGGCGTGCTGGGCGGCGTGCAGCGCCTGGATGCCGGAGCCGGTGCCGAGGTCGAGCGCCTTGCCGACCGGACGGCGCACGGTGAGCCCGGCCAGGGTCGTGGACGCCCCGCCGACGCCGAGCACCAGCTCCGCGCGGTCCGCCTCCCCGACGCCCCGGATACCGCCGGCCCCGCCGACCGCACAGCCCAGGTCGGAGACGATCCACCAGTCCTGCCCCTCGGGGCCGCCGTACGGCCGCACGTCCACACTGGCGCGCAGCTCGTCGCCGTCCTGCACCAGCCAGCCGTCGGCGAGGCAGTCCGCGACCGGCAGCGCTGCCTGCGCGCGCCGCCGCTCCACCGGGCGCTGGAGCAGGAACAGCCGCACCAGGGTCTCCAGCGGGCTGTCGCCGCGCGTGGCCCGCAGGGCGGGGACGGTCTCGCTGCGCGCCAGCGCGGCGTAGGCGGGCGCGCCGAGCAGCTCCAGCAGCCCGTCGGCGGTGAAGGCGGCGGCCAGCAGCGCCTCGCGCAGCCGGGCGGTACGGGCGTTGCTCTCGGGGTCCTGGGCATCTGCGGTGGGGAGGTGCGTACTCACGCCCACCATTGTCGGCCCTGCCACTGACAAACGGCGACGGCCCGGCGCCACACCCGCTCCGGGCGCGTCGCCGGGCCGTCGGAGCCCGTGCCGGTCCGCGACTGCCGCGGCGTCCCGGCCCGTCCGACTCCCGTGGCCGCTACGACTTCTTGGACTGCGTCGGCGCCGGGGAACCGGACGCGGCGGGGTTCTGACAGCCCTTCTGGGCGGCCATCGCCGTGCCGACGTCACCGGCCTCCAGGTTCTTGAAGGCGGCCTCGCTCTGCTTGTTGAGCTTGTTGATGCCGTTGGACAGGTCGCGCAGCCCGTCCGCGAACTTGAGCTTGTCCGAGGTGTCGAGGCCGTCGACCTGCTTCTGGAGATCCGCGTAGCCCTTGGAGAGCGAGTTGAGCTCCTTGACGGCGTTCTGCTGGGCCTGCTTGCCCTGCTCGGTCGGCGGGGGCCCGGCCTTCTCCAGGGACTTGGCCAGCGAGGCGTAGGCGCCGGAAATCTTCTGGAAGGCGGCCGAGTCGGTCTGCTGGACCTTCTTGGAGTCCGTGCTGCCGTTGTCGGCCGTCTGCATGGCGCCGTTGGCGTCCTGGATCTTCTTGAACTGAGCCTGCGCAGGGTCGCAGAAACTCTTCGCCCAGTCATTGAGCTTCTTGCTGCTGTCGTCGCTGCAACCGGTCAGCGCGAGCACCAGTGCGGCACCGCCGGACAGTGCAGCCACAAGCTTCTTGTTCACCGGATTGGTCCCTTCCATGGCTCTCGGCCCCGGAACATACACGCCGAAAGGGCCCGGCCCACCGGTCGGGCATCCCGCCCTGCCCTCATTGCAGCCATTTGCACCAAGGACCGCAGGGCCACCCGGGCACACGGAAGGCGGGTGGCCGGCGTCCGCAAAATACGCCGTCCACCCGCCCAGTTGAGCGGTCCGCGCGCCCTGTTGGTGCTCCTCGGCGGCTAGGACGCCACCGCCGTCTTGGCCGACTTGGCGATGCTTTCCGGATCTTCGGAGTTGTCTTCGTCACCCACGGCGATTCCGCGCCGCTTGGAGACGTAGACCGCACCGACGATGACGGCGATCGCCAGCAGCGCGACCACCAGCCGGACGCCGGTGCTCTTGTCCTGGCCGTAGGAGAACTTGACCACCGCGGGGGCGATCAGCAGCGCCACCAGGTTCATGACCTTCAGCAGCGGGTTGATGGCCGGGCCCGCGGTGTCCTTGAACGGGTCGCCGACGGTGTCACCGATGACCGTCGCGGCATGCGCCTCGCTGCCCTTGCCGCCGTGGTGCCCGTCCTCGACCAGCTTCTTGGCGTTGTCCCACGCGCCACCGGAGTTGGCGAGAAAGACCGCCATCAGCGTGCCGGTGCCGATCGCACCCGCCAGGAACGAGCCGAGCGCGCCGACGCCGAGCGAGAAGCCGACCGCGATCGGGGTGAGCACGGCCAGCAGCCCGGGAGTGGCCAGCTCACGCAGCGCGTCCTTGGTGCAGATGTCCACGACCCGCCCGTACTCGGGCTTCTCGCTGTAGTCCATGATCCCGGGGCGCTCCCGGAACTGCCGGCGCACCTCGAAGACCACCGCGCCCGCCGACCGCGAGACCGCGTTGATCGCCAGCCCGGAGAACAGGAAGACGACCGAGGCGCCGAGGACCAGCCCGACCAGGTTGTTGGGCTGCGAGATGTCCAGGCTGAGGCCCATGCCGGTGGCGGCGTTGCCGACGCCGCGTACGGCGGTGGCGATCGCGTCCCGGTACGAGCCGAAGAGCGCGGCCGCGGCCAGTACGGCCGTCGCGATGGCGATGCCCTTGGTGATGGCCTTGGTCGTGTTGCCGACCGCGTCCAGGTCGGTCAGCACCTTCGCGCCGTCACCGGTGACATCACCGGACATCTCGGCGATGCCCTGCGCGTTGTCGGAGACCGGGCCGAAGGTGTCCATCGCCACGATCACGCCGACAGTGGTCAGCAGGCCGGTGCCGGCCAGCGCCACCGCGAACAGCGCCAGCATGATGGAGGCGCCGCCCAGCAGGAACGCTCCGTAGACGGCCAGACCGATCAGCACCGCCGAGTAGACGGCCGACTCCAGGCCGATCGAGATACCGGAGAGCACGACCGTGGCCGGGCCGGTCAGCGAGGTCTTCCCGATGTCCCGTACGGGCCGTCGGTTGGTCTCGGTGAAGTAGCCGGTCAGCTGCTGGATCAGCGCGGCCAGCACGATGCCGATGGCGACCGCCACCAGCGCCAGCATCCGCGGGTCGCCGCTGGTGCTCAGGATCTCGACGTCGGAGACGCCCTTCAGTCCCTGGTAGCTGGACGGCAGGTAGGTGAACACCGCGGCGGCCACCAGGACCAGCGAGATGCCCGCGGAGATGAAGAAGCCGCGGTTGATGGCCGTCATGCCGCTGCGGTCGCTGCGCCGCGGCGCGACCACGAAGATGCCGATCATCGCGGTGAGCACACCGATGGCCGGGACCAGCAGCGGGAAGGCCAGCCCGGCGTCGCCGAAGGCCGCCATGCCCAGGATGAGCGCGGCGACCAGGGTGACCGCGTACGACTCGAAGAGGTCGGCGGCCATACCGGCGCAGTCACCGACGTTGTCGCCCACGTTGTCCGCGATGGTCGCGGCGTTGCGCGGGTCATCCTCGGGGATGCCCTGCTCGACCTTCCCGACGAGGTCCGCGCCGACGTCCGCGGCCTTGGTGAAGATGCCGCCGCCGACCCTCATGAACATCGCGATCAGCGCGGCGCCGAGACCGAAGCCCTCCAGCACCTTGGGCGCATCGACCGCGTACACGAGCACCACGCAGGAGGCCCCGAGCAGTCCCAGCCCGACGGTGAACATTCCGACGACGCCACCGGTACGGAAAGCGATCTTCATAGCCTTGTGCGAGACGGCCGTAAGATCCTTTTTCTTGGTTTCGCCCTCGGCCGGAGTGGCTTCCCGGGCGGCCGCCGCGACGCGCACATTGCTGCGTACGGCGAGCCACATGCCGATATAGCCGGTGGCCGCCGAGAATCCGGCGCCGATCAAGAAGAAGGCGCTGCGTCCGGCGCGCTGCGTCCAATTGTCCGCAGGCAGCAGCATGAGCAGGAAGAACACCACGACGGCGAATACACCGAGGGTCCGCAACTGCCGGGCCAGGTAGGCATTTGCGCCTTCCTGCACGGCCGCCGCGATCTTCTTCATACTGTCGGTTCCCTCACCGGCCGCGAGCACTTGGCGGACCAGCACCGCCGCGACAGCCAGCGCCGCCAGGGCGACCACGGCGATCACCAGCACGATGCCGCGGTTGCCCGCCGTAAGTGACGGCCCGGCCAGAAAAGTGGGGGTGTCAAGCAACTGAGGGGTGTAAGGCCCCGCCATTCGTCCTCCTTGACGTTTGGCACATGGGCGCGCGGAAGCACGCTCAGGCGTCCTGAGCAAGATGTGGACGGATTGTAGGGAGCCGCGGTTGATCAAAACAGTACGCGTCAAAGGGAATTCGCCGGTAGCGGCGAAGATCAAAAGGCCGACGCGGTACGGAATTCGCCCGGACGAAGGAAAGCCACGAATTCGCTGACCACCGCCCGATGATCTCTCTGTCGTACTGATCGCCTATGGACCGCCCACTGATCGCCGCTGCTCAAGGACGCGCCCTCGGCGAATGGGCCGATTGAGGTGCGCGTGACACCGGAGAGAATTGATCCACCCACCTACGGCCGAACGGGTGACCCGGGCCGCACGGCCCCCTCCCCGGCACCCCGTGAAGCGCCGTCAGATCGAGTCCGGATCGCAACGCATGAGACGGGAGCGGAGACCGGGACCATCCGGTACGGGGGAGGCTGCGGCGGGGGCTGAGGGGACTGAGGGGACTGAGGGGCTGAGGGGGCGGTCCGGGGGTGTGTGCCGGGACGTCCGGGGTGGGGGCGGTGCGAGGCGGGCGCGGCGGCGGTCCTGGGCGGGCGCGGGGGCAGTCCTGGGCGGGCGGCGAGGCGGAGCGGGCACGAGGCGGGGGCGGCAGCGCCCGAGCGCCTCAGGCGAACGGGGCCAGAGCCCTCACCGGGCGGAGCCATCGGAAGGTCTCAGGGAGACCGGCGGCCTCATGGGGCCTGAGCGCGGCAGAAGGCCGTATGGGCGCCTCTCCAGCGATCTCGTGCTCCGGGGCGTCGTCCTCGTGAGGCGAGGCCGCCACAGCCGCCGTCATCGCCCTCGGGGCCTCGGCGCGTGGTTGAGCTTCGGCGCGTGGTTGGACTTCGGCGCGTGGTTGAACCGTGAACTGCCGACGTGACGGGTCATGCCGCCTCACCTACGGACAGCACGGCTGGGAGGTGCCCCGCTGACGGGGCCGTCGGACCGGAAGCCCTACGGCAGGACCGCGGTCGTCGTGGTGGGCCAGGTCATGCGGATCAGACCGCCGTCCTTGCCGGCGGTCACCTCGACATCGTCGACCAGCCCGCTGATCACGGCGAGGCCCATTTCGTCCTCGCCCTCGGCGTCGCTCTCCGCGACGCCCTCGGCCGCGTCGGCGCCCCGCGCCGTACCGGAGTCGCCGGTCACCCCGTCGCCCACCTCGATCGAGAACTTCTTCTCGTCCTCGATCAGCAGGACCCGCACGGGCGCGGCGATGTCATGGCTCTCGTGCAGGCCCACGGCCCGGCTGCACGCCTCACCGACGGCGAGCCGCACCTCGTCCAGCACGGCCTCGTCCACTCCCGCCCGCCGTGCCACAGCAGCCGCGACCAGACGCGCGGTGCGGACATGCTCGGGAAGGGCGCTGAAGCGAAGTTCGACGGTGGCCATGCCATCCCCCTCGTTATGCGGGCGTGCGACGCAGGGGGCCGGACCTCCGTCCGGTACCCCCCACTTCTTCCTCCCCCCGCGCCTGGTGGCGCGGGGGACCGGCAAGACCGTCAGTCAGTCGCCGAGACGGCTTCCTCGACCGAGGTGTGAATCGGGAACACCTTGGTCAGTCCGGTGATACGGAAGATCTTGAGAATGCGCTCCTGGTTGCAGACCAGGCGCAGCGAGCCCTCATGGGCACGCACCCGCTTGAGTCCGCCGACCAGCACGCCGAGCCCAGTGGAGTCCAGGAAGTCGACACGTTCCATGTCCACCACGAGGTGGTAGCTTCCGTCGTTCACAAGCTCGACCAGCTGCTCCCGCAGCTTGGGCGCGGTGTATACATCAATCTCGCCACCGACCTCGACGACCGTACGGTCGCCAACGGTCCGGGTCGACAGGGACAGGTCCACGGATCCTCCAGCACCTTGCTATCGAGCGGTCGCCCCCCTGGGGCCTCCCCACCGAAGGTAGGGGCGGATCTGGCAGCCGCCATGGCATTCAATCACTTACCAGCGGGCGTGCACGACGCCCTTTCAGCATTGTCCGTCACTCCGGTGACACACTCGGTGCCGATGGCCTCCAATCCACTCCCGCCGGATGCGGGCGCGCGCCCGTCCCCAGGCATGATTCTCGAACGTCTCGCCCGGGGCGCGACCCGCGCTGCGCGCATCACTCATACGGAGCACTTGCCCCCACGCATCGGCAGCCATGCCGACTGGCCGGAACAGATCCGGCCGGAAGTGATCGCTGCCATCCGCTCGGCCGGAATCGAGCGTCCCTGGGCTCACCAGGCACGGACGTCCGAACACGCACTGCGCGGCGAATCGGTCGTCGTCGCCACCGGCACCGCCTCGGGGAAGTCCCTGGCGTATCTCGCGCCGGTCCTCTCCACGCTCCTGGACGGCTCCGAGGCCCCGAACGGGAGAGGGGCCACAGCCCTGTATCTGGCCCCCACGAAAGCACTGGCGGCCGATCAGCGGCGCGCCGTACGCGATCTGGCCGCCCCGCTGGGCTCAGCCGTCCGGCCGGCGGTCTACGACGGCGACACCCCCGTCGAGGAGCGCGAATGGGTCCGCCAGTACGGCAACTACGTCCTGACCAACCCCGACATGCTGCATCGCGGCATCCTGCCGTCGCACCCCCGCTGGTCCTCCTTCCTGCGGGCGCTGCGCTATGTCGTCATCGATGAATGCCACAGCTACCGCGGTGTCTTCGGCTCCCATGTCGCGCAGGTCGTCCGCCGACTGCGCCGTATCTGCGCCCGGTACGGCTCCGAGCCGGTCTTTCTGCTCGCCTCCGCCACGGCCGCGGAACCGGGCCGGGCCGCGACCCGGCTCACCGGGCTGCCCGTGGTGGAGATCACCGAGGACACCTCGCCGCGCGGCGAGTTGGTCTTCGCGCTGTGGGAACCGCCGCTGACCGAACTCCACGGCGAGCAGGGTGCCCCGGTCCGCCGGACCGCCACCGCCGAGAGCGCGGATCTGCTCACCGATCTCGCCGTCCAGGGCGTACGCACCGTCGCCTTCGTCCGCTCCCGGCGCGGCGCCGAACTGATCGCGCTGATCGCGCAGGAGCGGCTCGCGGAGGTGGACCGCTCGCTGCCCGGCCGGGTCGCCGCCTACCGGGGCGGATATCTGCCCGAGGAACGCCGCGCCCTGGAACGCGCCCTGCACAGCGGTGAGCTGCTCGGCCTGGCCGCCACCACCGCGCTCGAACTGGGCGTGGACGTCTCCGGTCTGGACGCCGTGGTCATCGCCGGATATCCGGGGACCCGGGCGTCCTTGTGGCAGCAGGCCGGGCGGGCGGGCCGCTCCGGGCAGGGCGCGCTCGCCGTGCTCGTGGCCCGCGACGACCCGCTGGACACCTATCTCGTCCACCATCCCGAGGCGCTCTTCGACCAGCCCGTCGAGTCCACCGTCCTGGACCCCGACAACCCGTACGTGCTCGCCCCGCACCTGTGCGCGGCCGCCGCCGAACTCCCGCTCACCGAATCCGACTTCCCGCTCTTCGGGCCCGCGGCCGGCGGGCTGATGCCGCAGCTGGAGGCCGCGAGCCTGCTGCGCCGGCGGGCCAGGGCCTGGCACTGGACGCGCCGCGAGCGCGCCGCCGACCTCACCGACATCCGTGGGCAGGGCGGCTCGCCGGTGCAGATCGTGGAGGCCGGGACCGGGCGGCTGCTGGGCACCGTGGATGCCGCCGCCGCGCACACCACCGTCCACGACGGCGCGGTGCACCTCCACCAGGGCCGTACCTACGTCGTGCAGCAGCTCGATCTCGCCGACGACGTGGCGCTGGTCGAGGAGGCCAGCCCGCCCTATTCCACGACCGCCCGGGACACCACCGCGATCACCATCCTGGAGACCGACACCGAGATCCCCTGGGGCGACGCCCGGCTCTGCTTCGGGTCCGTCGAGGTCACCAACCAGGTCGTCTCCTTCCTGCGCCGCAAGCTGATCACCGGCGAGGTCCTGGGCGAGACCAAGCTCGATCTGCCGCCCCGAACGCTGCGCACCCGCGCGGTGTGGTGGACGGTCACCGAGGACCAACTCGACGCCGCCCGGGTCAATCCCGAGCAGCTGGGCGGCGCCCTGCACGCCGCGGAGCACGCCTCCATCGGCATGCTGCCGCTCTTCGCCACCTGCGACCGCTGGGACATCGGCGGCGTCTCCGTGCCGCTCCACCCGGACACCCTCCTGCCGACCGTCTTCGTCTACGACGGCCACCCGGGCGGCGCCGGATTCGCCGAACGCGCCTTCCACACGGCCGCCGACTGGCTCACCGCCACCCGTCACGCCATCGCCTCCTGCGAATGCGAGGCCGGCTGCCCTTCCTGCATCCAGTCGCCCAAGTGCGGCAACGGCAACGACCCGCTCCACAAGCGGGGAGCCATCCGGTTGCTGAGCGAGCTGCTGCGCGGGGCGCGGCAGGGGGCGTAGGCGGGGTGCCGGCACGGCGGGGCCTCGTGGGGGTGCCTGCGCCACGGGGCGTCGCCGGGACGCCGGTGTGGCGGGACCGAACCGGGGTGGCGGGCGGAGCCGCGGGGCCGGTGTGGCGGGACCGAGCCGCGGTCGCGGGCGGAGCCGCGGGGCCGGTGTGGCCCGGGCGCGGACCGTCGTGGCCGGGGCTGGTTCGGCTCGTGGCCGCGCCGGGTCATCGCGCCCCGGTGGTCCGGCCCGGGCCCGTACCCGGGAGGTGAACGGGCGGCTGCCCGCCTCGGCCGAGACATCGGCGACCTGCCCGGTCACCGCGCAGCGCACCAGGCGGGTGTGCTGCGCGGCCGCCACCCGACGGGCCGCCGCGCAGGCCACGGCCGGGCCCTGAAGAGCATGATCCGCGGCGGCCAGCGCCGCCAGGTCCGCGGCGCCACCCGCCCGGTGTCGCGCCGCGACGGCCTGGCCCACACCGATCAGGGCCACGAAGACCGCGCAGAGCGCCGCCGCGGCGAAGACCGTCCAGACCGTCGCCGAGCCCTCATCGCCGTACCGTCTCTTCCGCAAGAGCCACCGCCTCCCCCGTGACCTGCGCCGTCAGCCGCCACACACCGGGCAGCTCGGCCGCGACCCGTACGCGCACCAGCGCGCCCTCCCGTGCCAGGGCGATCCGCGCGCCCCGTGGAGCCGCGCTCCGGGCCGCCGAGATCACCGCCGCCCGTGGTTCCGACCGCGCCGCGGCACGCGCCCCGGCCCGCGCCGCGTCCACACACTCGATACGGGCGCAGACCGCCATCAGCCCCCAGATGAGCGCCGCCACCACCGCCACCAGGACGGGTATGACCACTGCCGTCTCCGCCGTCACGAATCCGGCATCGTGAGCCCGCGGGGCGCCCCGAGCCCGCAGGCCCGGGGCACCGCCGTCAGAACTGCACATTGATCGCCCTCTCAAGCGTCGACCGAAGCAACGCCTGGACCGGTCCACTCGTCACGACCTTGTAGAGCACCGCGGCGAGAGCGCAGGCCGCGAGAGTCCCGACGGCGTACTCCGCCGTGGTCATCCCCCGGTCATCGCCCCCGATCGCGCGCAGCTTCGCCCACCACCGTCGCAACATTCCGCCCCGAAACATTCGAACCCCCTTTGAACGGCCCCTGGGAAGGGCCACTGATCTTTGACTTCTGGTGCGACACCGGCACCCACGCCGGCCCATGAACGCCATGCGTCCGCCGCTCAGTTACGTCCCAGCAGACCGCCCGCCAGGCCGATCAGCACGGGTGCCACCCCGAGCGTCAGGAACGCCGGCAGGAAGCACGCCGACAGCGGCAGGGTGACCAGCACCCCGGCCCGTCGGGCCTGTGCGGTCGCCGTCCGGGCCTGCTCCGCCCGGAGTTCGACGGCGATCCGGGACGCCGACTCGACGGCCGGTACCCCGGATATCCCGGCGCGCTCCATACAGCGCGCCAGCCCTTCGGCGCCGGGGAGCGCGGCCAACCGTGGCCATACGACCGCCGGTTCACCGCCCAGGCGCAGTTCCGCCGCCACCTGGCGCAGTCGCTCGGCGACCGGCCCGTCGAGCGAGCGGCCGACCGCCTCGGCCGATTCCCGTGGTCCGGCCCCGGCCGCGAGGCAGGCCGCCAGCAGATCGCCGGCCGGCGCCAGCTCCGCCCGCACCTCCGCGGCCGCCGACCGAACCGCATCCGCTCCCCGCTGCCGGACCAGGTGACGGTGTGCCCCGTAGCCCACGGCGAGTCCCGCCAGGACTCCCGTCATGCCACCGAGGAGGATGAAGACGAGTAGGGCCGCCCCAAGGGGCCCGGCCCAGTCCAACGGTCGGCCGTTCCGTGGTGCGCCGTTCGTCGCCCTCGCTGTTCGCCGCTGCCATGGGCCTCGGGCAGACGGCCCCGTTCGGGCATCGTCCCTGTCGCGCCGAACCTGTCCGCCGGCCCACACCAACGGGAGCCGTCTCCGTACGGCACGTCCAGCGCGTGCCTCCCGTACCAGCGCCAGGGCGCACCACACCGCAGCCATGGCGGCGACCGCCATCCCCACCCTGTGGACAACATCCACACTCACAACTGATCCCCTCCTACGCGCCTTCCGCTGCCGCGACGATCCGGGCCGTCCAGGCCACCCCGCCCCACTCCAGGAGCCCGCCGACCACCAGGCAGCCCCACCCGGCCGGCGTGTGCAGCAGCACCCGCAGTGGGTCGGCGCCCAGCGCGCTGCCCATCAGGAGCCCGGCCGCCGGAAGCAGTGCGAGCATCAGCGCGGTGGCCCGGGGCCCGGCCAACTGGGCGCGCAGCTCGTCGCGTTGATCCCGCTGCGCCCTGAGGCCCGCCGCGATCCGCTCCAGCCCCGAGGCCAGCCCCGCGCCGCCCTCCACGGCCACCTGCCAGCACGCGGCCATACCGGTCAGCCCCGCGGCCCCCGGCTGCCGCGCCGCCACCCGCAGCGCCTGGGGGACGTCCCCGCCGTACCGCGCGGCCGCCAGCACCGCTGAGCCCGCCGGTCCGAGACCCGGCGCGCCCGCGGCGAGCAAGGCCTGCGCGGGCTGCCGCCCGGCCCGCAACTCCCCCGCCACGGCCGCGCACAGCGCGATCACCGCGGCGGCCTGCCTGTCGCGCACCCGCCCCGCGCCGCGGGTGACCAGCCACCGGCGGACGAGGAACATCGCGACCACGGAGGCGGCCACCGGGAACACGGATCCGCCCAGAACCCCCAGCGCCAGCCCCACCGGCAGACACCAGACCTCCTGCCCGATGTCTCCCCAGCGGCCGAGCCGCCAACGGCGTCCCCCGTCCCCCTCGACCAGCCGCCCCGCGCACCACTTCCGCACCCCCTCGCCGCGCAACCGGGCGGGCCATCGCCGTTCCGGATCCGCTGCCCCGTCCCCGCCGAGCAGCGCCCGGGCCCGTCGCCGTACGTCGTCCGGCCGGCCACCCGCCGACCGGAGGGCGGCGCCCGTGCAGAGCACCGCAACCACCAGCGCCACCCCGGCCAACGTCATCCGGACGCACCCCCGCCCCGCTCACACAGCTGCCTCAACCGCTCCCAGCCGCGCCCTTCCCGGAAGCCGCCCGGGCTCCAGACGGCGGCCGGCACGGTCACCACGAAGCCGTCGCGGTCCCGCTCCAGGACATGGACCTCGGCGATCCGGCGCCGCCCGGTCCGGTCGCGTACGAGATGCAGCACGACCGAGAGCGCGGCTGCCAACTGACTGTGCAGCGCGGCACGGTCCAGGCCCGCGGTCGAACCGAGGGCCTCCAGCCGCGCGGGCACATCGCAGGCGGCGTTGGCATGGACCGTGCCGCAGCCACCCTCATGGCCCGTATTCAGAGCCGCGAGCAGGTCCGTCACCTCGGCACCGCGCACCTCGCCGACCACCAGCCGGTCCGGACGCATCCGCAGTGCCTGCCGTACGAGGTCCCGCAGCGTCACCCGGCCGACGCCCTCCTGGTTGGCGGGCCGGCTCTCCAGCCGCACCACATGGGGGTGGTCCGGCCGCAGCTCCGCCGAGTCCTCGGCCAGGACGATCCGTTCGGCGGGGCCGACCAGGCCGAGCAGCGTGCTGAGCAGAGTGGTCTTGCCGGAGCCCGTCCCGCCGCTGATCAGGAACGACAGCCGGGCCGCCAGCAGCACCCGGAGCAGCCGGTCGCCACCTGGCGGGACCGTGCCGGCCGCCACCAGCTCCGCGAGGTCGAAGGCCCGCGGCCGCAGCACCCGTAGGGACAGACAGGTCCCGGCGACGGCCACCGGGGGCAGCACGGCATGCAGCCGGGTGCCGTCCGGGAGGCGGGCGTCCACCCATGGCCGGGCATCGTCCAGCCGCCGGCCGGCCACCGCCGCCAGCCGCTGGGCGAGTCTGCGCACCTCAGCCGCGTCCCGGAAGCGGACGTCCGTACGCTCCAGCCCACCGCCGCGGTCCACCCACACCTCGTCCGGCGCGGTGACCAGGACGTCCGTGACATCGGGCGCGGCCAGCAGCGACTCCAGCGGCCCGCTGCCCACCATCTCGGACCGCAACGCGGCCACCACGCCCAGCACTTCGGCGTCGCCCAACAGCCGCCCCTGCTCACGCAATGCCACAGCCACCCGCGCGGGCGTCGGCTCCGCCCCGGCCTCGGCGAGCCGCCGGCGCACCCCCTCCAGCAGGTCCGGTCCCTGGCTCATCCCCGGCCTCCGCCCCGGCCGACCGCATGGGAAGCCATCGGCGCATTCGCCGGCCCGGTCGCACCGATCCCGGGCCTTGTGCTCCACCCCGGCCCACCGCCCGGTCCCGTCCCCGTGGCGGACGCAGGCCCGCCACCGTCGCCCCCGCTCACGGTCATCCGCTCCCAGAACGCCGTGCAGAACCTCGCCAGCGGCCCGCGCACCTGCGCCCCCGGTGGCACCCCTCGCGACAGATCGGCCAACAGGCCGGCTTCCCAGGGCACTTCACCGGCCAAGGGCAGCTCCATGAGGCGGGCGATCTCGTCCGGTGGCAGGCCGTGTCCGTGCCTTCCGGGAGCCCCGCGCGCCACGACGCGCAGATCACCGAGCACTTTCTGCACCCCGGCGGCCACCCGCTGCGCCGCCGCGACCGCGCGCAGCTCCGTAGGGACGAGCAGCAGGCCCATGTCCACCTGGGCCAGGGCCTCCGTCACCGCTGCGTCGACCCTGCGTGGCAGGTCCACCACCACGACACCGCCGCGCCGGCGCGCCGCGGCCATCACCGCGCGCATGGCCGCGGGCGGAATGGTGACATCGGAGCCCCGGTCCCAGCTGAGGACCCGGAACGAGTGGAGCCGCGGGAGCGACTCGGCCAGGGCACCGCAGGCGACCCGGCCCCGTGATTCGGCGAACGCGGGCCAGCGCAGGCCCTTCTCCTTCTCGCCGCCCAGCAGGACGTCCAGCCCACCGCCCAGCGGGTCTCCGTCAACGAGCAGCGTGCGCCGTCCCGTACGGGCCGCGGTAACGGCCAGTGCGCCGGCCAGGGTGCTCGCTCCGGCGCCGCCGCAGCCGCCGAGGACGCCGACCGTCAAGGCCGGCGGCCCGACGCCCTCGACGGCATCGGCGATCCGGTCAGCAAGCCAGCGCTCACCGTCGGGGAGGGCCAGCACCCGCTCGGCGCCAAGGGCGACGGCCAGCCGCAGTACTGCCGGATCGTCCGCGTCCTGCCCGGTGAGGATCACGCCCGCCCGGCGTCCGGCCCCGCGCATCCGGGGCGCGCAGTCAGCGCCGACGATCACCAGAGGCGGTGCTTCCCAGTCCCCTTTACGGGCCGGCAGGCCGTGCGCCACTTCGGGCAGCGCCCCGGCCGCCGCACACAGCCGCAGAAGATCGTCGAGGAGTCTTTCGTCCTCGGTGATGATCAGCGGCCCGCCCCGCTCCTCGCCGGTATGGACCGGTTGTTCCGATGGCGTCATTCCGGCCACGTTCCGTCCCCCTATCGCTACACAACTCGCGTATCCGCGAACTCGCGGACTTTTACGCTGCACCGATCGGGAAAAACTTGTGGATCTTGACCCAAAATTGTGGACAACTCCGGGCCTGTGGATATCCCTGTCACCTATTCCAGCGACGGGCGGTACTTCTGGGGCCCAAGAGTCTTCCGCAGAGCAGCAGGCTGACTACGGTACGTAATGATCCGCAAGCGGAGAGACCGCGGGCGCCGAGCAGGCCAGGAGAAGTGCGGATCAGCGTCCGGTGGCGGAAAATGCGTCCGGACATGCGACGACCCCCGCCGGGGGGGAGAGCGGGGGTCGTCCCCACGGCCGACTCGGGGGGGGAGGAGCCGGACCGGGTTAGCACGGTCGCGAACGATCCGTGACTTCCATGGTGTACCCGAGAGGCTTCTCAGGCAAACCCACGCGCCACACCTTACGCCGAATGGTGGGCGCCTATGCTCGCCCCGTGGAAAACCACTCCGTGCCTCACTCGACTCCCCGTACTGCCGCGTTCTTCGACTTGGACAAGACCGTCATTGCTAAGTCAAGCACGCTGACCTTCAGCAAGTCGTTCTACCAAGGCGGCCTGATCAATCGGCGGGCCGTACTGCGCACCGCGTACGCCCAGTTCGTGTTCCTGGCGGGCGGCGCCGACCACGATCAGATGGAGCGGATGCGGGAATATCTCTCCTCACTGTGCCGCGGCTGGGACGTGGCACAGGTGCGGGAGATCGTCGCCGAGACGCTGCACGATCTCATCGACCCCATCATTTATGACGAGGCGGCCTCGCTCATCGAGGAACATCATGCCGCGGGGCGGGACGTCGTGATCGTCTCCACCTCCGGTGCCGAGGTCGTCGAACCGATCGGTGAACTCCTGGGCGCGGACCGGGTGGTGGCCACCCGCATGGTCGTCGGCGAGGACGGCCGCTTCACCGGCGAGGTGGAGTACTACGCCTATGGGCCGACCAAGGAAGAGGCCGTGCGGGAACTCGCCGCGTCCGAGGGCTACGACCTCGAGCGCTGCTACGCCTACAGCGATTCGGCCACCGATGTCCCGATGCTCTCGGCGGTCGGCCACCCCTTCGCCGTCAACCCGGACCGGGCGCTGCGCCGCGAGGCGGTCGCGCGGGGTTGGCCGGTTCTCTCCTTCAACCGGCCGGTCCCGCTCAAGCAGCGGCTGCCGACGCTGTCGATGCCCTCGCGGCCGGTGCTCGCCGCGATGGCCGCGGTGGGAGCGGCCACGGCGACGGCGACGCTGGTCTGGTACGCGAGCCGGCGGAAAACCACAAAGCCGCGCCTCGGCCTTATTGGCCGGAGCGGCCGCGTCGCCCGTAATGCCCGCGTTTGAAGTCAAACGTAAAGATCTGAGGCACGGGGTTCCGCTTCCCCCGCCCGAGGAGTACAAAGGACTTAACGGCCCGCGAGACCAAGGACATCCGAGAGGAACACCTTTAACGCAGGAAGTGGCCCACGGACCGATGCATGAATGTCGGGCACCCACGCGACGCCGACCCGTCGATTACGGGCCAGCCGCACCAGGTAACCGGACAAAGATTCCGGCCTGATGGGCAAATATTCGAGCACGCTTGGTAACCCGGCAGACATGCCAGCGGCGGTACCACCGATTGGTACCGCCGCAACCCTTGTTCAGGGGCTAATGAAGCAATCCTTCCGGAATTCTTCGAGCGTCGCCCAAAGGGTTTCGTCCCGCCGCCCGTTATGCCGCGCCGCGCTGGAGCGCCTCACAGACGGCGGTGCTCTCCCGTACGCCGAGTTCCACCGC
Organism: Streptomyces sp. NPDC029466; assembly: GCF_055574515.1. Lineage (NCBI taxonomy): Bacteria > Bacillati > Actinomycetota > Actinomycetes > Kitasatosporales > Streptomycetaceae > Streptomyces > Streptomyces sp. NPDC029466. The sequence continues at coordinate 108,521 of NZ_JBVHZH010000019.1, read as the reverse complement.
GCGCCCACAGTGCGCGATCCACGCCGCGACGCCCTCCGGGGTACCCGAGACATAGCCCTCCAGGGCCGCGACATACGCCGCGCGCCCCAGTTCGGCGTGCCCGACCTCGGCGGGGCAGATGGACTTCGGGTCCAGTCCGCTGCCGATCAGGACGATCCGCTCCGCGGCCCGCGCGACCAGCCCGTTGCACGTGGCGAACGGCCGCAGGGCGAGCAGCTCACCGTGCACCACCGCCGCGGTGACCAGCGCCGGCGCCTCACTGCCCGCGAGGAGCAGCCGCGCCAGCCCGTCCAGCCGTCCGGCGACCTCGTCGGCATCCGGCAGCGGCAGCTCGATGAGCGGTTCGTTCACCGGCTCCGCGCCCAGCCGGGGCCGCCCCACCGTGTCGTCGGCCGCCCGGCCGGCCTCATCGGCGCTTCGTCCCCCGCCGGACGCGGCCACCAGATGGAGCCGCGCCAGTACCCGCAGCGGCGACTGCCGCCACACACTGAGCAGCTGCCCGGCCTCCGCGGTGAGCCGCAGGGCCGCGCCGACCGTGCGCGGCTCGCCCTCGACGCCGAAGTCGGTGCGGCGCCGGACCTCTTCGAGCGCCCAGTCGGCCCCTGAAAGAGCCGCGGAACCACGCGCTCCGCGAAGCGCCGCCTCGGACGTCACCTCGTTGCTGCGGCGTCGCATGACCCGATGCCCGTAGACCCGGTCGACGCCCTTGCGTACGGAGTCCACGGAGTCGGCGACTCCCGGAAGCGAGGCCAGGGTCACGAGCGGGTCGGCGCTCGCCTGTGGGGGTTCGGGGGGCGTCCCCCGGGAGATTCCAGCCATGGGTACGACCCTACGCACCACCAGGCCGGACCCCTCGAAGGAGTGGTCTTCCTCACGCAGCCCTCTCACCCTGAGCGAGATCAAGATTACCCTTGGTGAACATGAAGATCGCTTTCGTAGGCAAGGGCGGCAGCGGCAAAACCACCCTGTCCTCCCTGTTCATCCGACATCTCGCCGCCTCCCGGATCCCCGTGATCGCCGTGGATGCCGACATCAACCAGCATCTGGGCGCCGCGCTCGGCCTCGACGAAGCGGAGGCCGCCGCGCTTCCCGCGATGGGTGCCCAGTTGCCACTGATCAAGGACTACTTGCGGGGCAGCAATCCCCGGATCCCGTCCGCCGAATCAATGATCAAGACCACCCCTCCCGGCGAGGGCTCGCGACTGCTGCGGGTCGGTGAGGACAACCCCGTCTACGACGCCTGCGTCCGGACGGTGGAGCTCGACGCCGGCACCGTGCGGCTGATGGCGACCGGCCCGTTCACCGAGTCCGATCTCGGCGTGGCCTGTTACCACTCCAAGGTCGGCGCCGTGGAGCTGTGCCTGAACCACCTCGTGGACGGCCGGGAGGAGTATGTCGTCGTCGACATGACGGCCGGTTCGGATTCCTTCGCCTCCGGGATGTTCACCCGCTTCGACATGACCTTCCTGGTCGCCGAGCCGACCCGTAAGGGCGTCGCCGTCTACCGCCAGTACAAGGAATACGCACGGGACTTCGGCGTCCCCCTGAAGGTCGTGGGCAACAAGGTGCAGGGCCCGGAGGACCTGGCGTTCCTGCGCGACGAGACCGGCGACGATCTGCTGGTCACCGTCGGCCACTCCGACTGGGTGCGCGCCATGGAGAAGGGCCGCCCGGCCCGCTTCGACCAGTTGGAGGAGGTCAACCGGCAGGCCCTGGAAACGCTGCACCACACCGCCGATGCCGCCTACGGGCGCCGCGACTGGGAGCGCTACACCCGGCAGATGGTGCACTTCCACCTGAAGAACGCGGAGAGCTGGGGCAATGCGAAGACCGGAGTCGATCTCGCCGCGCAGGTCGACCCCGCCTTCATGCTCTCCGAGGGAGCGGCCACCCCTCAGCCCGCCTGACTTGCCGGACGACGCGGGGCGGGCGCCACCGGCCCGGGCGGTTCGCCCGGGCGGCAGCCCGTTCCGCGTCGCGACTCAGCGGCCGGCGATGTCATGCGCAGCGGCGGTGAGCGCCCCTCCCGGTGAGGGACCGGACTCACCGCGCACCACCTTCACGCGCCAGGAAAGAGGTCGGAAAACCACAAGGCGGAAGTCGCCATATTCACCAGATAGAGGGATGCATTGCGGCGAATGCCCGCAAAAGCTTCTCCTTACCTTTACCTCTCATTACGGTTCATTTACCGATGCTTGAGAGTCACCGGAACATCACCCGACCGTGATGCCCGCCGGTCGGCTCACGTCCCGCCGCAGTACACCGCCGCCCCACGATCGCGCCCCGCGCGACCGCGTCGCCCCGGAGGAGACGGGAATGCCGCAGACCGAGAAGTCGCCGCCGCAGCCGCCGCGCACATCACACCGCACCGAGATCCCTCCCGAGCCCCGTACGCCGTCCGAGCCCGGCTCCCCTGTGGAGAAGGGCCGGGCCGCCCGCCGGGACCTCTCCGCCTCGGTCGTCGTCTTCCTACTCGCCGTCCCGCTGTCCCTGGGCCTGGCCCTGGCCACCGGCGCCCCCCTCCAGGCCGGGCTGGTCTCCGCGGTCGTCGGCGGCATCGTCGCCGGCCTCCTCGGGGGCACCCCGCTCCAGGTGAGCGGGGCGGCAACCGGCCTCCTGGTGGTCACCGCCGATCTGGTCCAGCGCTACGGCTGGCGCGCCACCTGCGCCCTCACGATCCTGGCCGGCCTCACCCAACTCGCCCTGGGCGCCCTGCGGGTGGCCCGCGCGGCGCTGGCCATCAGCCCGGCGATCGTGCACGGCATGCTGGCCGGCATCGGGGCCACCATCGCCCTCGGCCAGCTCCATGTGGTGCTCGGCGGCAGTCCGGACAGCTCGGCGCTCGACAACGCCGCCGCGCTGCCGGACCAGTTGGCGCACCCGCACGCCGTCGCCCTCTTGATCGGCGCCGTCACCGTCGCCGTACTCCTCGGCTGGGGACGGCTGCCGGGCCGCGCCGGGCGCTGGGCGCGGGTGCTGCCCGCCCCGCTGGCCGCCGTGCTCGCGGCGACGGCCGTCAGCGCGGGGACGGAGGTGGCGCGGGTGGAGCTGCCGTCCTGGCGGATGCCCGAGCTGCCGGTGCTTCCGGACGATTCCCTTCCGGCCCTTGCCGCCGCGGTACTGACCGTCACCCTCGTCGCCAGCATGGAGTCACTGCTGTCGGCGGTGGCCGTGGACCGGCTGGCGGCCGAACGTCCGGGCGCTCCCACAGGGCGCGCGCGGCTCAACCGTGAGCTGGCCGGCCAGGGCGTGGCCAATACGGTCTCCGGGCTGCTGGGCGGGCTGCCGATCTCCGGGGGCGCGATCCGCGGCTCGGCCAATGTGCGGGCCGGCGCGGTCACCCGCCGTGCCACCGTGCTGCACGGCGTGTGGGTGCTGCTGTGCGCGGGCCTGCTGGCCACGGCGCTGGAGCTGATTCCGCTGGCCGCCCTCGCCGCGCTGGTGATGGTCGTCGGCGTGCGGATGGTGAGCTTCGCGCACATCCGGCATGTCCAGCGGCACCGCGAATTCCCGGTGTATGCGGCCACGTTGGGCGGCGTCGTGCTCTTCGGGGTGCTCCAGGGTGTGGCGACGGGCATCGCGGTCGCGGTCTTCCTGGCGCTGCGCCGGCTGACGCACACCCGTGTCACGGTCACGGAGGAGGCGGACGGCCACCGGGTGCGGGTCAGCGGGCAGTTGACGTTCCTGGCGGTGCCGCGGCTGAGCCGGGCGCTGGCGCAGGTGCCGGCGCACACCGATGTCGTCGTCGAGCTGTGCGGTTCGTTCATGGACCACGCCGCCTACGAGGCGCTTCAGTCCTGGTCGGCCACCCACCGGGCGCACGGCGGCCGGGTGACGCTCGGCGGCCGCTCGGGCCGGCCGCTCGCCGCGCAGGCCGGTGCGCACTCCTGCCGGCCGTGGACGCCCTGGCGCAACCATCACTGCACCCGGCCCGCCCCGGACCCGGCGGCGGTGCCGGAGAGCAGCGGCAGCCAACTACTGGGCGGGGTCTCCGCGTTCCAGCGCCATACGGCTCCGCTGGTGCGCGAGGAGCTGTCCCGGCTGGCGCGTGAGGGCCAGCGGCCCACCCAGCTGTTTCTGACCTGTGCCGACTCCCGGCTGGTCACGAGCATGATCACGTCCAGCGGGCCGGGCGATCTGTTCACCGTGCGCAATGTCGGCAACCTGGTGCCGCCGCCCGGCTCGGACTCCTCCTGCGACTCCGTGGGCGCGGCGATCGAGTACGCGGTGGAGGTACTGCGGGTCGGCTCGATCACGGTCTGCGGCCACTCGGGGTGCGGCGCCATGGGGGCCCTGTTGGGCGCCGCCGCACCACAGGACGCCGAGCCGACGCCGCTCTCCCGCTGGCTGCGGCACGGCCGGCCGAGCCTGGCCCGTATGCAGCGCATCGGACGGCTGGGCCGGGGTGAAGTCGCCCTCAGCGAACGCCCGGTGAGTGATGACCAGGAACGGCTGGCGCTCGTCAACGTCATGCAACAGCTCGACCACCTCCGGGCCCACCCGTGTGTGGCCCGCCGGGCGGCCGAGGGCACACTGACCTTGCACGGCATGTATTTCCATGTCGGCGAGGCCCAGGCATATGTGCTCGACGAGGCCGCCGGGCGGTTCTGCGCGGTGCGCGGCGAACCTGCGCCGGTCACGGTCTGACCTGCGCGGCGTCTCCTCAATAGCCCCTGAACACACCCTGAACGAAAGGTCTACACCAATAATTGTCCACAGCCCTTGTCAGGGCCGGGCGCGGGCTGATGAGCTATGACCTGGGGACACATCGGACGCCCTGGGATTGGGAGATGTCGTGAGCAACGAAAGCCTGGCCAACCTGCTCAAGGAGGAGCGGCGGTTCCCGCCGCCCGCCGATCTGGCCGCGAACGCCAACGTCACGGCTGCCGCGTATGAGCAGGCCGCGGCAGACCGGCTGGGCTTCTGGGCCGAGCAGGCCGAACGCCTGTCCTGGGAGACCGCTCCCACGCAGACCCTCGACTGGTCCAACGCACCCTTCGCGAAGTGGTTCGCCGACGGCAAGCTCAATGTCGCGTACAACTGCGTGGACCGGCATGTGGAGAACGGCCTGGGTGACCGGGTCGCCATCCACTTCGAGGGCGAGCCCGGCGACACCCGCGCGATCACCTACGCCGAGCTCCAGCGCGAGGTCTCCAAGGCCGCCCATGCGCTGACCGAGCTGGGCGTGCGCAGCGGCGACCGGGTCGCCATCTACCTGCCGATGATCCCGGAGGCGGTCATCGCCATGCTGGCCTGTGCGCGCCTGGGTGCTCCGCACTCGGTCGTCTTCGGCGGCTTCTCGGCGGACGCCCTGGCGACCCGCATCAACGACGCGGACGCCCGTGTGGTGATCACCGCCGACGGTGGTTACCGCCGCGGCAAGCCCTCCGCCCTCAAGCCCGCCGTCGACGCCGCACTGACCAAGCCCGGCACGGAGAACGTCCGCAGCGTCCTCGTCGTACGCCGCACCGGCCAGGAGGACGTCGACTGGCACGAGGGCCGCGACGTGTGGTGGCACGAGATCGTCGACCGGCAGAGCGACCAGCACACGCCCGAGGCCTTCGACGCCGAGCACCCGCTGTTCATCCTCTACACCTCCGGCACGACGGGTAAGCCCAAGGGCATCCTGCACACCACCGGCGGCTACCTCACCCAGGTGTCGTACACCCACCACGCCGTCTTCGACCTCAAGCCGGAGACCGACGTCTTCTGGTGCACCGCCGACGTCGGCTGGGTGACCGGCCACTCGTACATCACCTACGGCCCGCTCTCCAACGGCGCGACCGAGGTGCTCTACGAGGGCACGCCCGACTCCCCCCACCAGGGCCGCTGGTGGGAGATCGTGCAGAAGTACGGCGTGACGATCCTGTACACCGCGCCGACCGCGATCCGCGCCTGCATGAAGTGGGGCGACGACATCCCCGCGAAGTTCGATCTGTCGTCGCTGCGCGTCCTCGGATCGGTGGGCGAGCCCATCAACCCCGAGGCGTGGATGTGGTACCGCAAGCACATCGGGGCCGACAAGACACCGATCGTCGACACCTGGTGGCAGACCGAGACCGGCGGGATGATGCTGAGCCCGCTGCCGGGCGTCACGGCGACCAAGCCCGGTTCGGCTCAGGTGGCGCTGCCCGGTATCGCCGCGACGGTCGTGGACGACGACGCGCGCGAGGTCCCCGACGGCGCCGGCGGCTACCTCGTCCTGACCGAGCCCTGGCCGGCCATGCTCCGCACGATCTGGGGCGACGACCAGCGCTATCTCGACACGTACTGGTCGCGCTTCGAGGGCAAGTACTTCGCCGGCGACGGCGCCAAGAAGGACGACGACGGCGACATCTGGCTGCTCGGCCGGGTGGACGATGTGATGCTGGTGTCCGGCCACAACATCTCCACCACCGAGGTGGAGTCGGCGCTGGTCTCGCATCCGAAGGTGGCCGAGGCCGCGGTCGTCGGCGCCGCCGACCCGCAGACCACCCAGGCCATCTGCGCCTTTGTCATCCTGCGCGGCGGTGCGGCGGAGGACGAGGGCCTGGTCGAGGAGCTGCGCGCCCATGTCGCCCAGCAGCTCGGCCCGATCGCCAAGCCCAAGCGGATCCTGCCGGTCGCGGAGCTGCCCAAGACCCGGTCCGGCAAGATCATGCGGCGGCTGCTGCGCGATGTCGCCGAGAACCGCGACCTCGGTGATGTCACCACCCTCACCGACTCCTCGGTCATGGACCTGATCCAGGCGAAGCTGCCGAGCGCGGCCAGCGAGGACTGAGCGGGACGGCGCACGGAGGGGGCATCCGGCCGCCGTGGCCGGATGCCCCCCTTGCCGTGGCCCAGGCGGCCCGCCTTCCCGGCGGCATCGCGGCGAGGAGCACCCCGGCGGCGTCCCGTCCCTCCGGCGGCCCGGCGCCCGAATTGACCGTAAAGTGAGACCACCGGATAGCCGCTCGCGCCCGCCCGGTACAGTGGGACACGCGTCAATGACACGCTAAAACTCTGGGTGCGCCGGGAAGTCTGGTCGGCAACTGCAACAGCCGTACACAGCTGCCGAAAGCCGGAGGTCACCCAGTGAGCGCGCGAAGCAAGCAAACGATCAAGAAGTGCGCGCCGCGCGCCCACCGTCCCGCCGAGCGCGGCGAGGCCCGCTCATGAGCGCCCCCCGGAACCGCCGCACCCCCTTCCTGGGGCGGATGTCCCTGCCCGAGCGGAACTTCATCGCGGAGGCGCTACGCGCCGAAACCGTCGGCGGCGTCCTCCTGCTCGCCGCCGCCGTAGCCGCTCTGATCTGGGCAAACACCCTCGGCAAGAGCTACGAGACGGTCCGCGGCTTCCATCTGGGACCGGCCGCGCTGGGTCTGGACCTGTCCCTCCAGCACTGGGCCGCCAACGGGCTGCTCGCGGTCTTCTTCTTCGTCGCCGGCATCGAGCTCAAGCGCGAACTGGTCGCCGGCGAGCTTCGTGACCCCAAGGCCGCCGCGCTCCCCGTGGTCGCCGCGCTCTGCGGGATGGCGATGCCGGCGGCCGTCTACTTCGTGGTCAACAGCATCGGCGGCGGCTCGCTCCAGGGCTGGGCGGTCCCCACCGCCACCGACATCGCCTTCGCGCTCGCCGTACTCGCCGTGATCGGCACGTCCCTGCCCGCCGCGCTGCGCGCCTTCCTGCTCACCCTCGCCGTCGTCGACGACCTCTTCGCGATCCTGATCATCGCGATCTTCTTCACCTCGAAGATCAACTTTCTGGCGCTCGGCCTTGCCGTCGCCGGCCTGGTGCTCTTCTATCTGCTGCTGCGCAAGGGTGTCCGCGGCTGGTACGTCTACGTCCCGCTCGCCCTGGTCATCTGGGGCCTGATGGAGAACAGCGGGGTGCACGCCACCATCGCCGGCGTCGCCATGGGCCTGATGCTGCGCTGCACCCGGCGCGACGGTGAGACCCAGTCCCCGGGCGAGCACATCGAGCATCTGGTCCGCCCGCTCTCGGCCGGCTTCGCCGTCCCGCTGTTCGCCCTGTTCTCCGCGGGCGTGTCCATATCCGGCGGCGCGGTCCACGAGGTGTTCACCCGGCCGGAGACGCTCGGGGTCGTGCTCGGCCTGGTGGTGGGCAAGGCGCTCGGCATCTTCGGCGGCACGTGGTGCACCGCCCGCTTCACCCGGGCCGAGCTCAACCCCGACCTCAAGTGGCCGGATGTCTTCGCCGTCGCCTCTCTGGCGGGCATCGGCTTCACGGTCTCCCTGCTCATCGGCGAACTCGCCTTCGCCGGAGACCTGGTGCTGACCGATGAGATCAAGGCGTCGGTGCTGATCGGCTCGCTGCTGGCGGCCGTCTTCGCCGGCATCCTCCTCAAGCTCCGCAACACCAAGTACAAGAAGCTGTGCGAGGACGAGGAGCGGGACGAGGACCAGGACGGCATCCCCGACGTCTACGAACTCGACAAGCCGGAATACCACCTGCGGATGGCGGCAATCCACGAAGCCAAGGCCGCTGAGCACCGGCGGCTTGCCGAAGTGGCCTCCGACTCGCATGCCGGAGACGATGGTCCGGCATGATCTGAGAGGCTTTGCATCCGGGTGAAGAGATGAGGGAGACGGCGATGAGCGCAGTGCACGACGGCACGGACCGCAGCCTCGGACAGCTGGTGGCCACGGCCACCGCCGAAATGTCCGCGCTGGTGCACGACGAGATCGCGCTGGCCAAGGCGGAGTTCCGGCAGGACGCCAAGCGCGCCGGCATCGGCAGTGCCGCGTTCATGGTGGCCGGCGCACTGGCGCTGTTCGCGCTGCCGGTGCTGAGCTTCGCGGCGGCGTACGGCATCCACAACCTCGGTCTCGGGCTCGCCTGGTCCTTCCTGATCGTCGGGGGCGCCTTCCTGGTCCTCGCCGGACTGCTGGCCCTCATCGCGATGGCCAAGATGAAGAAGATCAAGAAGCCGGAGAAGTCGATCAACTCCGCCAAGGAGACCGCGGCCGTACTCCAGAAGGCCAAGCCGCACCCGCGTGTGGCGCCCGTGGAGCACCCGGTGCTGGAGTCTGTGACACGCTCATCGGTATGACAGCCCCTGACAGCACCGCCTCGGTCGTACGGATCGACCTCCCCAGCGGGGACGAGGTGTCGCACCGCGACGTCGCGGCCAACGGCGCCCGCTTCCACATCGCGGAGATGGGCGACGGCCCCCTGGTGCTGCTGCTGCACGGCTTTCCACAGTTCTGGTGGACCTGGCGGCACCAGATGCCGGCGCTCGCCGAGGCGGGCTTCCGGGCGGTCGCGATGGATCTGCGGGGCGTCGGCGGCAGCGACCGCACCCCGCGCGGCTACGACCCGGCGAACCTCGCCCTGGACATCACCGGCGTCATACGGTCCCTGGGAGAGCCGGACGCCGCGCTCGTCGGCCACGACCTGGGCGGCTATCTCGCCTGGACGGCGGCGGTGATGCGGCCCAAGCTGGTGCGCCGGCTGGCGGTGTCCTCGATGCCGCATCCGCGGCGCTGGCGCTCGGCGATGCTCGCCGACGTCCGGCAGAGCGCCCGGAGTTCGCACATCTGGAACTTCCAGCGCCCCTGGCTGCCGGAGCGCGCGCTGACGGCGGACGACGCGGCGCTGGTGGGCCGGATGATCCGCGACTGGTCCGGTCCCCGGCTGCCGGACGACGACGCGCTGGCGGTCTACCGGCGGGCGATGAGCATCCCCTCGACGGCGCACTGCTCGATCGAGCCGTACCGCTGGATGGTGCGCTCGATGGCCCGCCCCGACGGTCTCCAGTTCAACCGCCGGATGAAGATGCCCGTACGGGTCCCGACGCTGCATCTGCACGGCTCGCTCGACCCGGTGATGCGCACCCGCAGCGCGGCCGGCTCCGGCCAGTACGTCGAGGCGCCGTACCGCTGGCGGCTCTTCGACGGTCTGGGGCACTTCCCGCACGAGGAGGACCCGGTGGCGTTCTCCACGGAGCTGATCAACTGGCTGAAGGACCCGGAACCGGACCGGTGACGGGCCGCCGTCCCGGGGTCGGGCGGAGAGCAACGATGCCCCCGGGGCGGCCTGTTGAACCCATCGCGTGAACCGGTTCGTCCCCGCCCTCCGCGGACCGCTGAGCGGGCTTTCCGCACCGCTCGGCGGAGCAGCCGTGCACCCGACTCGAACGCGCGTATGACGAACAGCCACTTGCCCGGCGCATAGGCCAATTGGCGGTCCCCGGGGCGGTTACGGACCTTGGGCCACGGGCAGAGTCGAGGGTATGGGCTGGACGCACGACTACCGTGACGTGGCACGCAACCGCCGCAGCAGTACCGTTTCCGTGGGTACTCAGGAAAGGGAAACCCCGGACCTCAGGTCCGGCGTATCCCCCGACCCGGCGCACCCGATGGGGATTCCGCGCATCCTGCGCCGCAGAGCGCGCTGGATGAGTGCGCGACTACGCCATACCCGTACCTGACTCCTCGGCCCGCCGACGTCCGGCGCGGGACTTCCCGCACCCCGTCGGCGGACGGCAGTGATCCTCCGGACCGCCAGGCCCGTCCGGTGGCCGGGCCCATGACCCGCCCACCGGAGTGGCCCTAGATCGCGCAGCCCTGGCTGTCGACCTGCTGCTGGGCCTTGCGCCCCCTGATGACGTCCTCGCGGACCTCGTCGGCGGTCAGCGCATAGCCGGTGCGCGAGTCGTCCCGCGACTTCGCGAAGACGACGCCGTAGACCTTGCCCTGCGGGGTGAGCAGCGGGCCGCCGGAGTTGCCCTGCCGGACCGTGGTGTAGAGGGAGTAGACATCGCGGCCGACCGTGCCGCGCTTGTAGATGTCCGCGCCGTTGGCCTGGACGCGGCCGCGAACCCGGGCCGCGCGGACGTCATAGCCGCCGTTCTCCGGGAAGCCGGCGACGATGGCGCTGTTGCCGCTCTTGGCGTCGGCGCCGGTGAACTGCAGCGCCGGGGCCCGGAGCGAGGGCACGTCCAGGACCGCGATATCGCGCCGCCAGTCGTAGAGCACGACCTTGGCGTCGTACGTACGGCCCTCGCCGCCCACCTGGACGGTGGGCTCGCGCACTCCGCCGACGACATGGGCGTTGGTCATCACGCGGTGCCGGCCGAAGACGAAACCGCTGCCTTCCACAACCTTGCCGCAGCTGGGGGCCGTGCCGACGACCTTGACGATGCTGCGCTTGGCCTGCGCCGCGACCGGGCTGGTGGCCAGCCGGGGATCGGGCGCCGGGACATTGTTGATCGGCTCGTTGGAGAACGGTGTGAAGACCTGCGGGAAGCCGTTCTGGGCGAGGACCGAGGAGAAGTCCGCGAACCAGGTGCCGGCCTGCGGGGGCAGCACCCGGGACACCCCGAGCAGCACCTTGGAGTTACGGACCTCCTTGCCGAGCGTCGGCAGGGAGGTGCCGGCCAGCGCCGAGCCGATCAGCCAGGCGACCAGCAGCATCGCCAGGACGTTGACCAGCGCGCCGCCTGTGGCGTCCAGCGCTCTCGCCGGTGACCACGTGATGTGGCGGCGCAGCTTGTTGCCCAGATGGGTGGTGAGCGCCTGGCCCACGGATGCGCACACGATCACGATGGCCACTGCTGCGATGGCCGCGAAGGTACCGGGGGTCGCCTCCCCGGTGATCTCGTTCCAGATCACCGGCAGCAGATAGACCGCGATCAAGCCGCCTCCGAGGAAGCCGATCACGGACAGGATGCCGACGACGAAGCCTTGCCGATAGCCGATGATGGCGAACCACACGGCCGCGACCAGCAGCAAAATGTCCAGGACGTTCACGCCGGACACCGTCTCACGAGCGCCAGTCGAGCGGGACGGCCTTGTCACGGTCCCACGGAATCTCCCAGCCCGCGTAGTGCAGGATCCGGTCGATGACTCCGGCCGTAAACCCCCAGACCAGGGCGTTCTCGACAAGGAAAGCAGGCCCGATGTGGCCGCTGGGATGGCGCGTTGTCACGCGGTGGGCCGGGTTCGTGAGATCCGCCACGGGAACCGTGAACACCCGGGCGGTCTCCGCCTGGTCGACCGCGCCGACCGGGCTGGGCCGGCGCCACCACCCGAGGACGGGCGTCACCACGAAGCCGCTGACGGGGATGTAGAGCCGCGGCAGCACACCGAAGACCTGCACGCCGGAGGGGTCGAGGCCGGTCTCCTCCTCGGCCTCCCGCAAGGCGGCCTGGACCGGACCGGGGCCCTCCGGATCGCCGTCCTCCGGGTCGAGGGCGCCACCGGGGAAGGAAGGCTGGCCGGCGTGTGAGCGCAGGGTGCCGGCGCGCTCCATCAGGAGCAGCTCGGGGCCACGGGGGCCATGGCCGAAGAGGATCAGTACCGCGGACTGCCGGCCGCCGCTCTCGGGCGGCAGAAAGCGGCTGAGCTGGGGCGGCTCGATGGTGGCGGCCACCCGGGCCACCGGGGCCAGCCACTCGGGCAGGCCCTCGGCCGTGACCGCCTCCCGGCCGGACGCCTCCCCGGCGTCCTCCGTGCCGTACTGCTGCTCCCGTGCACTCCGCATCCGCGCCCCCTCAGGCCTGGCATCGATCGTCGGTCACCTCTGGGCGGCGGTCGTCAGGAAGCGGCCACCGGGGGCGCCATCGGCGGCGCGGGCCGCCCCGGATAGTCGGCCGGCGGCTTCAGGCGCTGCCCCGGCTGGCCGCCCAGCTCGTACTTCAGCAGCTTCCTGGCCTTCTCCGGGTCCGTCTCGCCCTCGCCGTACGCGGGGCAGAGCGGGGCGATGGCGCAGGCTCCGCAGGCGGGCTTGCGGGAGTGGCAGACGCGGCGGCCGTGGAAGACGACCCGGTGCGAGAGCATCGTCCACTCGCTCTTGGGGAAGATCGCGGCGACATCCGCCTCGACCTTCTCGGCGTCCTCCGCGGTGGTCCAGCCGAAGCGGCGGGCCAGCCGGCCGAAGTGGGTGTCGACGGTGATGCCCGGGACGCCGAAGGCGTTGCCCAGCACCACATTGGCGGTCTTGCGGCCGACCCCGGGGAGGGTGACGAGGTCCTCCAGGCGGCCCGGGACCTCCCCGCCGAAGCGGTCGCGAAGCGCCGCCGACAGGCCGAGCAGCGACCTGGTCTTGGCCCGGAAGAAGCCGGTCGGCCGGATCAGCTCCTCCAGCTTCTCCGGGGGCATCGCGGCCATGTCCTCGGGCGTCGGACACACGGCGAAGAGGTGCGGGGTGGTCTGGTTGACCCTCAGGTCGGTGGTCTGCGCGGACAGGACCGTCGCGACCAGCAGCTCGAAGGGGTTGGTGAAGTCCAGCTCGGGGTGGGCGTACGGATACAGCTCGGCCAGCTCGCGGTTGATCCGGCGGGCCCGCCGCACCATGGCGACCCGGGACTCGGGCTTGCGTGCGGGCGCCTTCTTTGCGGGCGCCTTCCCGGCGGCCGTCTTGGCGGTCTTCTTCGCCGCCGTCTTCTTGGCCGTCGCCCGCTTGGCCGTGGTGGTCTTTCCGGCGGCCGTCTTCTTGGCGGGGGCCTGCTCGGCGGCCGCGGCGGTCTGCTTGGCCGCGGCCTTCTTCGCGACGGCCTTCTTGGCCGCCGCCGGCTTCTCGGGGGTTGCGTTCACGGGGCGGCCTTCTTCCCTGCCGAGGTCTTGCCTGCCGGAGTCATCCTCGCGGCGGTCTGCACGGTCGTGTCCTGCGCCGACGGTCGCGACGCGCCGAATTTCCGGACGGGCGGCTTCCGGTGGGGTGCCACCCCGGAGAGGGATTTGTTACTTTTATCCGAATCCGATGCGCGGCCGGACGACTGTTCGCCCACAGCGGAATCCCGCCCTGCGCTCACTCTTCCGGCCCCCCAGTCCTCTGCTCTCACCGGCGTATTGGACACTCGGCCAGACTAAGGCCAGCCACTGACATCCGGCTTGATCGCTGTGATTCCTGACCCCAATCGGCCCCCTGCCTTATGGCTCGGGGCACCGGTCCGGCAAACTTGTGATTGATCGCACTGTTTTGCATTCCGGCATGATGGGGACCACAGTCCCCCGGAGCATGTCGACAAGGAGAGATCTCGTGGACGACGTTCTGCGGCGCGCACCGCTCTTCGCGGCGCTCGATGACGAGCAGGCGGCCGAGCTGCGCGCCTCTATGGGAGAGGTCACGCTCGCCCGCGGCGACGCCCTGTTCCACGAAGGGGATCCCGGCGACCGCCTCTACGTGGTCACCGAGGGCAAGGTGAAGCTGCACCGCACTTCCCCCGACGGACGGGAGAACATGCTCGCCGTCCTCGGCCCCGGAGAGCTGATCGGTGAGCTCTCGCTCTTCGACCCCGGCCCCCGTACGGCCACGGCTTCCGCCCTCACCGAGGTCAAGCTCCTCGGTCTGGGGCACGGCGACCTCCAGCCCTGGCTGAACGCCCGCCCCGAGGTGGCCACGGCCCTGCTGCGGGCGGTCGCCCGCCGGCTGCGCAAGACCAACGACCAGATGTCCGACCTGGTCTTCTCGGACGTACCGGGCCGCGTGGCACGCGCCCTGCTCGACCTGTCACGCCGCTTCGGCGTGCAGTCCGAGGAGGGCATCCACGTCGTCCACGACCTGACGCAGGAAGAGCTGGCCCAGCTGGTCGGCGCCTCCCGCGAGACGGTCAACAAGGCGCTCGCGGACTTCGCGGGCCGCGGCTGGCTGCGCCTGGAGGCGCGCGCCGTGATCCTGCTGGACGTCGAGCGGCTGGCCAAGCGCTCGCGCTGAGCCGGCCCGCAGACAGCCTGGAAGGGCCCCGCTCCGGCGGGGCCCTTCGTCATGGGCGCCGCCGGACCACCGGCCGGCCCCCGCGGTCCGTAATTGGCTCGCCGGACCACCGCAGGCCCCGCCAGAGTGGCGCCATGACTCACGGCACGGGACTGGACCGGGACGGCTGCTTCCTACGGGAGGGAGCCCTGGACCGGGTGTCCGCGCCGTTCGCGCCCGTGGTGGCGGAGCTGGCAGCCCGGCTCGGCGACCACTTCGTCCCCGCCGGGCTGCACAGCAGCTACCTCTACGGCAGCGTCCCCCGGGGCACCGCCGTCCCCGGCGTCTCCGACCTCGATGTGCTGCTCGCCCTGCGGGACACGCCCACCGAGGCCGACCGGGCCGCCGCCCGCTCCGTGGAGAGCGGCCTCGACGCGGCCTTCCCACAGGTCAACGGCGTCGGGATCCTGCTGTTCGGCGTGCACCGCGTGCTGAGCGGGCCGGAGCGATACGACCTGGGGTGGTTCGTGGCCTGCCTGTGCACGCCGCTCAGCGGCCCCGATCTCGCCGCTCGGCTGCCCCGCTACCGCCCCACCTCGCTCCTCGCCCGCGAGACCAACGGCGACCTCTTCCGCGGCCTGCCCGGTCTGCGCGCGCGGGCCGCGGCGGCCACCACGGAAGCCGAGCGCATCCGGCTCACCCGGGGCGTGGCGCGCCGGCTCGTCCGTACCGGGTTCACCCTGGTCATGCCGCGCTGGGGCGGCTGGACCAGCGACCTCACCGAGTCCGCCGAAGTGTTCGGCCGTTATTACCCCGCGTACGCCGAGCAGATGCGCGCCGCGGCGCGCGCCGCCCGGACGCCCGCCGCGTACCCGGAGCTGCTGGACGAGCTGCTGTCCGGCCTCGCCCCCTGGCTGGCCGACGAGTATCTGGCCGTCCACGGGGCGAAGGCTCCCCGCCCGTAGGAGCGCTGACGGGGCCTCTCGGCGACCCGGAGCCGCCCGGCCGCCGTCCCGCCGCGTCAGTCCTCGATCAGCCCGTGCTCGCCCAGATACTCCAGCTGCGCCCGCACCGACAGCTCGGCGGCCGGCCACAGGGAGCGGTCGACATCGGCGTACACGCTCGCCACGACCTCGCCGGGCGTCCGGTGGCCGGCCTCGACCGCGGTCTCCACCTGGGCGAGCCGGTGCGCCCGGTGCGCCAGATAGAACTCCACCATTCCCTGGGCGTCGTTCAGCACCGGCCCGTGGCCCGGCAGGACCGTCGCCACCCCGTCGTCGACCGTGAGGGAGCGCAGCCGGCGCAGCGAGTCCAGGTAGTCGCCCAGCCGCCCGTCGGGGTGCGCGACCACGGTGGTGCCGCGCCCCAGGATCGTGTCGCCGGTGAGCACCGCGCGGTCGGCCGGGAGGTGGAAGGAGAGCGAGTCCGCGGTGTGGCCCGGGGTGGGCACCACCCGTAGTTCCAGGCCCCCGGTGGTGATGACATCGCCCGCTTCGAGCCCCTCGTCCCCCAGGCGCAGCGCCGGATCCAGCGCCCGTACGGAGGAACCGGTCAGCTCGGCGAAGCGGACGGCGCCGTCGGAGTGGTCCGGGTGACCGTGGGTCAGCAGCGTCAGCGCGATGCGCTTGCCGGCCCGCTCGGCGGTGTCGAGGACGGCACGCAGGTGGCTCTCGTCGAGCGGCCCGGGGTCGATGACGACGGCCAGGTCGGAGTCCGGCTCGGCGACGATCCAGGTGTTGGTGCCGTCCAGCGTCATCGGCGACGGGTTGGGCGCCAGGACGCAATGGGCGCGCGCGGTCGCGGGCCCCGAGATCACTCCGCCGCGGGGCTGTCCGGGGAGGGCGGCTGCGTCGGTCATGCGGGGGTCCCTCCCGAGGGGCCGGTGCCGTCCGCGGGCCCCTCGGGCGCGTCGCCCCCGGGGGCACCGGTTCCGGCGTCCGTCCGTGTGATGTGCTTGGTGAACTCGTCGTGCCCCGGCCAGCTCAGCTCGATCTCGCCGCCCACGAGGCGGGCCCTGGCCAGTACGGGCGTCAGGTCCTGGGCCTCCGCGGCGGCCAGCGCGTCCGCGGCGGTGGCGTACGGCTGGAGCCCGCGCAGGGTCGCGATGGTCGGCGGCATCATCAGCAGCTCACCGCGGTCGTAGCCGGCGGCCGCCTCCTCGGGCCGGATCCAGACCGCGAGGTCCGCCTCCGTGGTGGCGAGGCGGGACACCTCCGGACCGGAGCCGGCCGCCGGCTCCTGGGGGAGAGTG
The DNA here is from genome assembly GCF_055574515.1 of Streptomyces sp. NPDC029466. NCBI lineage: Bacteria > Bacillati > Actinomycetota > Actinomycetes > Kitasatosporales > Streptomycetaceae > Streptomyces > Streptomyces sp. NPDC029466. The sequence continues at coordinate 91,651 of NZ_JBVHZH010000019.1, read as the reverse complement.
CGCTGGCCCTCGGGCAGCGAGGCGACGAAGAACCAGGTGTCGTAGCGCCGTGGTTCGAACTCCGGGGTGATCCAGCGGGCCCAGGCGCCCAGCAGGTCGGAGCGCAGCACCAGGCCGCGGCGGCCCAGGAAGTCGGCGAAGGACAGCTCATGGGCGACCAGGGCGGCGCGGTCGGCCTCCCAGTCCTCGCCCGTGGTGTCCGCGACGACCGTGTCGGCCGAGGCGCCGGCGAGCAGCACGCCGGCCTCCTCGAACGTCTCCCGGACCGCCGCGCAGACGATGGCCTGCGCGGTGGCCGGATCGACGCCCATACGGACCGCCCACTGGGCGCGGGACGGACCGGCCCAGGCCACCGGCCGTTCGTCACGGGGATCGACGGAGCCGCCCGGATAGGCGTACGCGCCTCCGGCGAAGGCCATGGAGGCGCGTCTGCGCAGCATGTGAACGGCGGGGCCGGAGCCGGAGTCCCGCAGCAGCAGGACGGTCGCGGCCCGCCGGGGCTCGGCAGGGGTCAGCTCGCCGTTCGCGAGCGCCCGGATACGGTCCGGCCACTCCGGCGGGTACCACTGGCCATTGGTCGTGGACGACATGGCCGGATGCTATGCGCTCGCGCGCGGATGTTCGAGGGCCACTTTCGCGCCGGAGGGCCCCTGCAGACGCGGGGCCCTCCGGCACAGGACACGCCACCACGGGGGCGGCGTCCCCGCGCGTCCCTATTCGGCGATCTCGACCTGGATCTCGACCTCGACCGGCGCGTCGAGCGGCAGCACCGCCACGCCCACCGCGGACCGGGCGTGCACGCCCTTGTCGCCGAGGATCTCGCCCAGCAGCTCACTGGCGCCGTTGAGGACGCCCGGCTGGCCGGTGAAGTCCGGCGCGGAGGCCACGAAGCCGACGACCTTGACGACCCGCTGGATCTTGTCGAGGTCGCCGATGACGGACTTCACGGCGGCCAGCGCGTTGAGGGCGCAGGTCGCGGCGAGTTCCTTGGCCTGCTCCGCGCCGACCTCGGCACCGACCTTGCCGGTGGCCGGCAGCGCGCCGTCCACCATCGGCAGCTGGCCGGAGGTGTACACATAGGCGCCGGAGCGCACCGCGGGCTGGTAGGCGGCCAGCGGCGGCACGACCTGGGGCAGCTTCAGCCCGAGCGCCGCGATCTTGTCCTCCACCGCGCTCATGCCTGCTTCTCCCGCTTCAGGTAGGCCACCAACTGCTCGGGGTTGTTCGGGCCCGGAACGACCTGGACCAGCTCCCAGCCGTCCTCGCCCCAGGTGTCCAGAATCTGCTTCGTCGCGTGCACGAGGAGCGGCACGGTCGCGTATTCCCACTTGGTCATGGGGCGAGCGTAATGCCTGTCCAGCGCCGCGCCGGACCCCGTCCGCCGCGGCCCGCCCGCACCCGCTCCGGACGGCGTTCAGCGGCCAGGGACGCCGGGCCCCTACGGATCATCCCTGACCCGTCCCTGACGGGTCGCGGGCAGATATCCGGGGCTTCCCAGGTGTATCCCGTGCGTAGCCGGGACGCGGACTGGTTAGGCTCCTTTGCGTGAGCAGGCTCCATGTCGTCAGCGGCAAGGGCGGCACCGGCAAGACCACGGTCGCCGCTGCCCTCGCCCTCGCCCTGGCCACCGAGGGTCGCCGTACCCTCCTGGTCGAGGTCGAGGGCCGGCAGGGCATTGCCCAGTTGTTCGAGACCGAAGCGCTTCCTTACGAGGAACGCAAGATCGCCGTGGGTCCGGCATCGGAAGGTGCCGCCCCATGGGGTGCGTCCGGCGCGCCGTCCGCCGGGGATCCCGCGCGCGGCGGTGGCGGGAGACGGGCCGGCGGCGAGGTCCACGCCCTCGCCATCGACGCCGAACGCGCCCTTCTGGACTACCTCCAGATGTTCTACAAGCTGGGCAGCGCGGGCCGGGCGCTGAAGAAGCTCGGCGCGATCGACTTCGCCACGACCATCGCACCGGGCCTGCGGGACGTCCTGCTGACCGGCAAGGCGTGCGAGGCGGTCCGCCGCAAGGACAAGAACGGCAAGTTCGTCTACGACGCGGTCGTGATGGACGCCCCGCCGACCGGCCGCATCACCCGCTTCCTGAACGTCAATGACGAGGTGGCCGGGCTGGCGAAGATCGGCCCGATCCACAATCAGGCGCAGGCCGTGATGCGGGTCCTCAAGTCGCCCGAGACCGCGGTGCATCTGGTGACGCTCCTGGAGGAGATGCCCGTCCAGGAGACCGCCGACGGGGTCGAGGAGCTGCGCGCAGCCGGCATCCCGGTGGGCGGCATCGTCATCAACATGACCCGCCCGGCGCTGCTGGACAACGGCGATCTCGACATCGCCGCCCGGGACGCCCGTGGCGGCGTCGCCAAGGCGCTCTCCCAGGCCGGTCTGGGCGGCGCCCGCCGCGGCGGGCTGGCGGAACGGCTGATCGACCCCTTGCTGGAGCAGGCCCGCGAACACGCCGAGCGGGTCGAGCTGGAGCGCGCCGAGCACGCCGAGCTGACCGCCCTCGGCCTGCCCACCTACGAGTTGGAGCTGCTCCCCGAGGGAGTGGACCTCGCCGGGCTCTACCACCTGGCGAGAGACCTGCGGAAACAGGGGCCCATATGACCTCGGACAACACGACGCTGGACGCCTCGGCCCCGCGGCTCGAGGTCGATACGCTGCTCGACGACCCGCACACCCGCATCGTGGTGTGCTGCGGCTCGGGCGGCGTCGGCAAGACCACGACCGCCGCGGCGCTGGGTGTGCGCGCCGCCGAGCGCGGCCGCAAGGTCGTGGTGCTCACCATCGACCCGGCCCGGCGTCTCGCGCAGTCCATGGGCATCTCCGAACTCGACAACGTCCCGCGTCAGGTCAAGGGCGTCGACGAGTCCGCGGGCGGCGAACTGCACGCGATGATGCTGGACATGAAGCGCACCTTCGACGAGATCGTCGAGGGCCATGCGGACGCCGACCGGGCCCGCGCGATCCTGGAGAACCCCTTCTACCAGTCCCTGTCGGCCGGTTTCGCGGGCACGCAGGAGTACATGGCCATGGAGAAGCTGGGCCAGCTCCGCGCGAACGACGAGTGGGACCTGATCATCGTCGACACCCCGCCGAGCCGCTCCGCCCTGGACTTCCTGGACGCGCCCAAGCGCCTGGGCTCCTTCCTGGATGGCAAGTTCATCCGGGTGCTGATGGCGCCGGCGAAGGTCGGCGGCCGGGCCGGCATGAAGTTCCTCAACGTCGGCATGTCGATGATGACCGGCACCCTCAGCAAGCTCATGGGCGGTCAACTGCTGCGCGATGTGCAGACGTTCGTGGCCGCGATGGACACCATGTTCGGCGGCTTCCGCACCCGCGCGGACGCCACCTACCGGCTGCTTCAGGCGCCCGGTACGGCGTTTCTCGTGGTGGCCGCGCCAGAGCGGGACGCCCTGCGCGAGGCGGCGTACTTCGTCGAGCGGCTGGCCGCCGAGCAGATGCCGCTGGCCGGGCTGGTGCTGAACCGTGTGCACGGCAGCGGCGCCGCCCAACTGAGCGCCGAGCGCGCACTGGCCGCCGCGGAGGCCCTCACGGACCGCATGGCGGAGGACACCCACGCGGACCCGCCCGCGGACACCGACACGGCCCCCGGCACCGCGGCCGCTCCCGCCGCCGACCGCACAGAAAATAATCTTGAAGCCAACGGCATTGTGGATCACGACGGCGGGAAGGCTGGATCACGTACCGCCGGCGGCCTCTCCCCCGCTGCCGCGGCGGAGCATGCGACACCCACCTCGGCCTCTGCGGCGCAACTGGCCGCCGGGCTGCTTCGACTGCACGCGGAACGGATGCAGGTCCTCGCGCGCGAACGGCGCACGCGGGACCGCTTCACCGCGCTGCACCCCGAGGTTCCGGTGACAGAGGTCGCCGCGCTGCCCGGCGACGTCCATGACCTCGCGGGACTGCGTGCCATCGGCGACCGTCTGGCGCTGAACCCCACGGACACCGACGACTGAGCCGTACGCGCGCCCGGGCCCTGCACACTCCCGGCCCTCCGCACGCCCGGCTCGCCACACACCGAGCCCTCCACACACCGACGAAGCGCCCGCACCTCACACCCCCGGCGCCGCACCACGTCTTCACCGGGCGCGCCGTATCAGCGCGCCCACCCCCATCCATGCCTCCAACTCCGGTGCCGCGCACCGTGACTGACGGCGCGTCGCGCCTGTCGGACCGATCAGACCGCGCCATCAACCGAACCTTCTCGGCCGACTTTCCAGCCGGCGCCCGCCGCTATCCGACCGCGGCGAACTCGTCGAAGGCCTCGTCCTCACAGTCCACCGGCAGGATGCCCGTGCTGTGCTCATATTCCGTACGTGCTGTCTCCAGCAGCCGGCGCCATGACGTCACGGTCGGGCGGCGACGCAGCAGCGCCCTCCGCTCGCGTTCGGTCATCCCGCCCCACACGCCGAACTCCACCCGGTTGTCCAGGGCGTCGGCCAGGCACTCCGTGCGCACCGGACACCCGGTGCACACCGCCTTGGCGCGGTTCTGCGCCGCCCCTTGAACGAACAGTTCATCCGGATCGGTAGTGCGGCAGGCTGCCTGTGCACTCCAGTCGGTTACCCAGCTCATGCTGGCGCCGTCCTCTCCCGAATCGAGGCTCCCCCACGGCGGCAAGCGGCATATTCACCGTTGCCAGTTGAGGACGTTACGGAAAGCAGGCAGGGCGCAACACCCCCTTCGGGCCCAATCTTGGATGGCCCGAACGGACTATGCGTATGCGGCAGATCACCCAACGGAGTGACCGCAGGGCATACCTCACTTAGCGCGCAAGACGGGACAGTTCACCGGCCTGACACGGGGTTTTCTTCGACGCCTGCGGTCACGTGGGGGTGCGTACCGCGGGGAGAGGGGGTTGACGAACTCGGGCGTAACCGTTCGGCTGTGGTAGCTGAGGACAGGCTAAACGAACACGTGCGCCCCTGTCCGGCGGATTGAGAACGTAGGCTGCCCTCATGCCTAAGAAGCGCGATGGCGGAGGTCTGTCCAAGACGCAGCAGGCCGCCAAGTTCCTCGGTGTCAGCGTCCTGGCCGGAGCGGTACTCGCCGGTCTTGCGCTCCCTGCGGCCGGGGCACTCGGTCTGACCGCCAAGGGATCGGTCGAGGGCTTCGACGACATCCCCGCGAACCTCAAGACACCGCCGCTCAGCCAGCGGACCAGGATTCTGGACGCGAAGGGCGGCGAGATCGCCAAGGTCTACTCCCGTGACCGCACGGTCGTCGGCCTCAACGACATGTCGCCGTACATCCGGAAGGCGATCGTCGCGATCGAGGACGCGCGCTTCTACGAGCACGGTGCCATCGACATGAAGGGCATCCTGCGGGCGGTCAACAAGAACGCCCAGTCCGGCGGCGTCTCCCAGGGCGCCTCGACGCTTACCCAGCAGTATGTGAAGAACGTCTTCATCGAGGAGGCCGGCAACGACGCGGACAAGGTCGCGCAGGCCACCCAGCAGACCCTCGGCCGCAAGGTCAGGGAGCTGAAGTACGCGATCCAGGTCGAGAAGGAACTGGGCAAGCGCAAGATCCTTCAGAACTACCTCAACATCACGTTCTTCGGCCAGCAGGCCTATGGCGTCGAGGCGGCCGCCCAGCGCTACTTCAGCAAGCACGCCAAGGACCTGAATCTGGGGGAGTCGGCGCTGCTGGCCGGCATCGTGCAGTCGCCCACCCGCTACGACCCGGTCAACGCCCCGCAGGAGGCCACCCGGCGGCGCAACACCGTCCTCCAGCGGATGGCCGATCTGAAGGACATCACCCAGGCGCAGGCCGACGCGGCCGCCAACAAGCCCATAAAGCTGGCGGTCAGCCGCCCCAAGAACGGCTGCATCACCGCCACCGACGGCGCCGGCTTCTTCTGCGACTACATCCGCAAGGTCTTCCTCAACGACAAGCACTTCGGCAAGAGCCGGAAGGCCCGCCTCCAGCGCTGGGACGAGGGCGGTTTGACCATCCGCACCACCCTCGATCCGCAGTCCCAGAAGTCGGTCCAGGCCTCGCTGAAGGACCATGTCTACGAGGACGACCCGGTCGCCGGTGCCGCCACCATCGTCGAGCCCGGCACCGGCAAGATCCTCGGCATGGGCCAGTCGCGGCCGTACGGCTTCGGCGAGAACCAGACCGTGATCAACCTCTCGGTCGATAACAACATGGGCGGCGGCGCCGGCTACCAGCCCGGGTCGACCTTCAAGCCGGTGATCGCGGCGGCCGCGCTGGAGCAAGGCACGAACCCGGAGCAGGAGTACCCCTCGCCGTACCGGATGCCGTACCCGAGCCCGGTGCAGACCTGCGACGGCGAGTGGCAGGGCAGCGCCATGACGCAGAACGAGAACCGGGAAGAGGTCGGCCCGTACGCCATGAAGGAGGCGACCGCGAAGTCGGTCAACACCTACTTCGTGCAGCTGATCAGCGATATGGGCGTCTGCCCCGCGGTGAAGATGGCCCAGAAGATGGGCATCGAGCGGGCGGACGGCAAGCCGCTGGAGCAGGTCCCGTCGATGACGCTCGGTGTGCAGGAGATGTCGCCGCTGACCATGGCGGCCGGGTACGCGGCGTTCGCCAACGGCGGTGAGTACTGCTCCCCCGTCGCCATCGAGTCGATCACCGACGCCCGGGGCCGGGCGCTGAAGGTCCCGCAGACCAGCTGCCGCAGCGCGATGTCCAAGAGGACCGCCGACACGATCAACACCCTCCTCAAAGGCGTCGTCGAGGACGGCACCGGCAAGGAAGCCGGCCTCCAGGGCCGGGACAGCGCCGGCAAGACGGGTACCAGCGACAGCCGCTACGCCGCCTGGTTCGTCGGCTACACCCCGAACGCGGCCGGCGCGGTCTGGGTCGGCGACCCGTTGCACAAGCGGAAGATGTACGACATCAGCATCGGCGGGGTCCCGCACGACAAGGTCTACGGCGCCGACACCCCCGGCCCCATCTGGCGCGATGCGATGAGCGGCGCCCTCGCCGACCGGCCCGCGCCCGAGCTGCCCACCGTCCCGATCGACGACCCCGCCAAGGAGCGGCCCCAGGGCGACGACAAGGGCCACGGCAAGCCCAAGCCCGGCCGGGGCCCCGGCGGCGACAACAAGCCGGGCGGCGGCTGGCACATTCCGGGCTTCCCCGACATCCTGGGTGGCGGCAACGGCGGCTGACAGACGGCCGATTGGCCCGTACGGCAACGGCTGAGGGGCGCCCCCACCACGGGGGCCCCCCTCAGCCGTCTTTCCGGGACTCGGTCCGGCCGCTCAGCCGGCCAGCAGCTTCTTCACCACCGCGGCCACCCGGCCACCCTCGGCGCGGCCAGCCACCTGAGGGTTGACGATCTTCATGACGGCGCCCATCGCCCGCGGGCCCTCGGCACCGGCGCCCTTGGCCTCGGCCACGGCCGCCGCGACCAGCTGCTCCAGCTCGTCATCGGTCAGCTGCTTGGGCAGATAGTCCGCGAGCACCTCGCCCTCGGCGCGCTCCCGGCCGGCCTGCTCGGCACGGCCGCCCTGCTCGAAGGCGTCCGCGGCCTCCCGGCGCTTCTTCGCCTCCCGCGCGATGATCTTCTCGACCTCGCCGTCGGACAGCTCACGCGCCTCGGTGCCCGCGACCTCCTCCTTCTGGATCGCGGTCAGCGTGAGACGGAGGGTGGAGGAGCGCAGCTCGTCGCGCGCCTTGATCGCGACGGTGAGGTCGTCCTGAAGCTTGGACTTGAGCGTGGTCATGCCGTTGAGTATGCCTCCCCCCACCGACAACCGCCGAGCCTTTTCCTCCCGGCCCGCCGCGCCCGCCGCACGACGGGGCCGTTCCGCCGCTGCATGCACCCCCCGCACTCTGCGACGATGGGACGCATGCGCGCGCGATACGGAGTACCCCTGACCCTGACCGCAGTCGGCGCGGCCGGCCTGGCCTACGCCGCCGGCTTCGAAGTCCGCTCGTTCCGCCTCCGGCGCGTCACCGTGCCCGTACTGCCCCGCGGAATGCGGCCGTTGCGCGTCCTCCAGGTCTCCGACATCCACATGGTCAGCGGGCAGCGCAAGAAGCAGCGCTGGCTCCAGTCGCTCGCCGGGCTGCGCCCCGACTTCGTCATCAACACCGGCGACAACCTCTCCGACACCGAGGGCGTCCCCGAGACCCTGGACGCGCTCGGCCCGCTGATGGAGTTCCCCGGCGCCTACGTCTTCGGCTCCAACGACTACTACGGTCCCAAGCTCCGCAACCCTGCCCGCTACCTCATCGAGCGGGCCCAGGGCCGGCACGGCCTCAACGGCAACGCGCCCGCCGTGGGCGTCGTCCACAACCCGTGGGAAGAACTGCGGGACGCGTTCGACGCGGCCGGCTGGGTCGGCCTGTCCAATTCCCGCGGCCGCCTGAAGCTGGACGGCATCGAGATCGCCCTGACCGGCCTGGACGACCCGCACATCAAGCGGGACCGGTACGCCGAGGTGGCCGGTGGCCCGGAATCCGGCGCGGATCTCTCGCTGGCCGTCGTCCACGCCCCCTACCTGCGCTCGCTGGACGCCTTCACCGCCGACGGCTATCCGCTGATCCTGGCCGGGCACACCCATGGGGGCCAGCTCTGCATCCCCTTCTACGGCGCCCTCGTCACCAACTGCGACATCGACACCGACCGGGTGAAGGGTCTGTCCACCCACACCGCCGCCGGCCACACCTCATACCTCCATGTCTCCGCCGGCTGCGGCACCAACCGCTACACCCCGGTCCGCTTCGCCTGCCCCCCGGAGGCGACGCTGCTGACCCTGACGGCGCGGGACTGACGGCTCAGGGCTGAACTCAGGGACGGGAACGCAGGGGCGGGGACTCAGCGGCGGGGACTCAGGGGCGGGGCCGGAACCGGCCCGCGGGCGGGGCACCGGGGGCGACTCGCGGATTTGCCGGATCGGGTCTCCCCGCCCGCTGATCATCCCCCCTAACGTGGAGGAATGTCCGACCCCACCCGGACCTCGCAGTCCACGCGCCACGCCACCGACCCCGCCGCTGCCGCCGCCCGCACCCCGGCCGCGGCAGTCGCCCCCACGATCCGCCGCCCCCTGGCGGCCGCCTTCCGCACCGGCCTCGCCGCGGCCGCCCTGACGGGCCTGGTCCTCGCCGCCGTCGGTGACCCCGCCCCGGCCCACCTCCTCGCCCGCTTCACCGTGCAGGCCAACCTCGCCGTGGCACTGGTCTCCCTCTGCTCCGCCCACCGCGCCTGGTCCGGCCGCCGCTCCGTGAGCCCCCGCCTCACCGGCGCGCTCCTCTGCTTCCTCGCCCTCCCCGCGCTCGTCCACTACGCCCTCCCCGCCGGCGACACCACCGCCTTCACCCTGCCGGCCACCGGCACCCCCACCGCCACCCAAGCCCTCTCCCACCACCTCCTCTACGGCCTCACCCCGCTCGCCGCCCTCGCCGACTGGCTGCTGCTCACCGCCCCCCGCGGCTTCCGCCTGGCCTGCGCCTGGCAGTGGCCGGCCTACCCGCTCCTCTACCTCGCGTTCGCCCTCGCCTTCCCCGCCACGGCCGGTGCCCCGCCCCCCACCGTCACCACCGCCCTCACCCTCGCTCCGGCGGTCTGCCTGCTCCCCTTGATCGCCGTCGGGATCGACCAGGTCAGGCCCTCTCCCCGGCTCCACAAGAACCGGATTTCACCTACAGGGATCAGTCCGCTAAAGTAGAGCTCGTTGCTTCGGGGTGTAGCGCAGCTTGGCAGCGCGCTTCGTTCGGGACGAAGAGGTCGTGGGTTCAAATCCCGCCACCCCGACTGAAGAAACAACGTCAGGCCCGGCCTTCCGTCAAGGAAGACCGGGCCTGAGGTGTTTCCTGGGGCAGCTCGTGAGCGGGCGGGAAGCGGATCTTGGCTGCACGCGGGCCGGTGCCGCCCGCTGATGCCCCTTCAGGGGCTTTTCCCCGGCCCGGCAGACGCGACATCGGATGTGATCCGGGCCACAGATAACGGTGTGCCCGTGGTGCCGGACGCCTCGGCAGGGCTGCTCCTGGGCTCCACCTCGCCCATGGACGGGCCGGCGGCGGGCTCGCCCGTGCCGTGCGGCAGGAACTACGCCGCGCCGTTCGCCACCGGTCCCTCCCCTGTGAGGACCGGTGCCGAACGGCGCGGGCGGCGATGATCCGCGCCCCCCGTACCGGCGCGGATCCAGGAAGGGCCGGACCCGTGGTCGACGCGGCAGCAATCCGGTGGGGACCGTTTTCCACAGTTCCCTCGCGTGAGCGCGCCAGGACCCTCACCACCGGCTCGTGACTCCGGCGGAGAATGACCGCGAACGTGCATCAGGAGTGGTCTCCGAGCGCTGAGCCGGTGAGCTGTCCGGGTGGGCCCGGTTGCTGCGCCGCTGCGACGGGATCCTGCCAGCTGGGGGTCCCGAAGAGGAGGTTCCGGTCTTGGGAGGACGGTGTCTCCACAGGTCAGCCAGCTAAGGTGAGTTTTCCGGTCCGGATGTCCAAGTGCGGGGGACGTAGGGGGTGGAGCCTTGAGTTCCGACTCAGGGGCACGTACAGCCTTCGCGGAACGTCTCGCGCTGCTGTACAGGGAAGCCGGCAACCCTCCGCTCAAGAAGGTGGCCGAGGCGGTCGTCCGGCTGCAGCGGGTCGACGAACGAGGGCGCCCCGTGCGGGTGTCCGTGCAGCGGATCAGCGACTGGCGACGGGCCAAGAACGTACCCGCTCAGTTCGCCGCGCTCGCCGCCGTGCTGCACATCCTGATCCCGCAGGCGCGACGGCTGCGGCCCACGCCGGTGTCCCCGGGGCTGTACGACCTGGCGCAGTGGCAGCGGCTGTGGGAGCGCGCGGTCGCCGGGCCGGCCGGCGACCGTGCCGCGGGACCGGCACAAGTGGAGGAACGCCCTCCGGTCGATGCCGCGGCCGTCCCCGGAGTGTGCCCGTACCGGGGGCTGGCTTCGTATCGTCAGCAGGACGCCGGGTGGTTCTTCGGGCGGGAGCGGAGCACGGAGGCCCTCGTCGCGCAGCTGCGCACGGCGGAGGAGACCGGTGGCCTGGTCATGCTGGTGGGCGCCTCGGGGGCGGGAAAGTCCTCCCTGCTGAACGCCGGGTTGGTACCCGCGTTGCAGAACGGCGCACCGGGTGACGAGAACAGCCCGAAGCGGGAGGTTCTTCAGTTCGTGCCGGGCGGCGATCCGCTCGCGGAGCTGGCCCGCCGGATCCCCGGGCTGGCCGAGGTCCTCTCCGCCGCGGCGGGCTCGGTGGCGACGGAGCCCGGCACTCCGCACTTCGCGCACGCGGTGCGGGAGGCCGCCAGGGCATGGGCGGAACGCGAGGCATCCTCCTCCGCCGCCCGTCCGGTCGTGATCGTGGACCAATTCGAGGAGGCCTTCACCCTCTGCTCCGACGAAGCGGCCACGCGCGCCTTCATCCAGACCCTGCACGCCGTGTGCACGCCCTCCGGCTCGGGTGACCCGGCCCCCGTGCTCGTCGTCCTCGGCATACGGGCCGACTTCTACGAGCAGTGCCTCGGGCACCCCGAACTGGCCGATGCGCTCCAGCACCGGCACATGGTGCTCGGGCCGCTGACCACCGCCGAGCTGCGGGAGGCGGTGACCGGCCCGGCCAAGGCCGTGGGCCTGGAACTCGAACCGGGGCTGACGGAACTGATCGTCCGGGAAGTCAGCGCCGACGGCGCCGGCGGGGCGCATGACGCGGGGGTACTGCCGCTTCTCTCGCACGCCCTGCTCGCCACCTGGCAGCGGCGGAAGGCGGGACGGCTGACGCTGGCCGGCTACCGCGCGGCGGGCGGCATCCAGGGAGCGGTGGCGGCGACCGCCGAGCGGGCCTGGTCCGGCCTCGACCCGACGGCGCGTACGGCCGCGCGGCTGCTCCTGCTCAGGCTGGTCCGGCTGGGAGAGGACACCCAGGCCACCCGTAGGCGGGGAAAGCGTCACCAACTGGCGAATGAGTCGACCGACCCGGGCAAGACGGAGGAGTCGCTCGAAGCGCTGGTGCACGCCCGGTTGGTGACCCTCGACGCGGAGGCGGTCGAGATCACCCATGAGGCGCTGCTGCACGCCTGGCCGCGCCTGCGCGACTGGATCGACGAGGACCGGAACGGCAATCTGCTGCGTCAGCGGCTGGAGGAGGACGGCCGGGCCTGGGAGGACTCGGGCCGCGACACCTCCATGCTCTACCGGGGCTCCCGTCTGGAGCAGGCGCGCACCTGGGCCGACTCCGCCGGTGACACGTTTCTGACCCGCAGCGCGGTGGAATTCCTGGCCGCCTCGGTCCGGCTGCGCAAGCGCACCGTCCTGCTCAGCCGTGGTGCGGTGGCGGCGCTGGTGGTCATGACGCTGCTGGCGGTCGGTTCGGCGGTGATCGCGCGGCAGCAGCGGGACGACACCGTTTTCGAGCAGGTGCTCGCCCAGGCCGACCGCGCCCAGTACACGGATCCGTCCCTGTCCGCGCAACTCGATCTGGTGGCACACGGCTTGCGGCCCGACGACGAGGGCACGAACAACCGCTTGATCTCGATGGTGAACGCACCGCTGGCCACCCCGCTGCTGGGCCACACCGGCGCCGTCTACCTCACCTCGTTCAGCCCGAACGGACGGTTCCTGGCCACCGCCAGCTACGACCGGACCGTGCGCCTGTGGGACGTGGCGGACCCGACGCGCCCGAAACCCCTGGGCAAGCCCCTCACCGGCCACACGAGTTGGGTGAGCACCGCGGTCTTCAGCCCGGACGGCCGCACCCTCGCCAGCGCCGCGGACGACGGCACGGTGCGGCTGTGGGACGTACGGGATCCCCACCATCCGCACGGGCTCGGGGCGCCGTTGTCCGGTCACCACGGCACGGTCTTCCTGCTCGCCTTCAGCCCCGACGGGCGGACGCTGGCCAGCGCCGACGAGGATCACACCGTGCATCTGTGGGACGTCCGCGATCCCCGGCGGCCGAAGACGCTCGGCACCCTGACCGGCCCCACCGCCGCCGTACGCTCGGTGGCGTTCAGCCCCGACGGGCGGACGCTGGCGGCCGGCGGCGATGACAACACGGTCCGGCTGTGGGACATGGCCGACCGGCGGCATCCGAAGCGGATCGGCGGCGGGCTGACCGGGCACACGGACACGGTGCACTCCGTGGCCTTCAGCCCCGACGGCCACACGCTCGCCAGCGGCAGCTCGGACAACACCCTCCGGCTCTGGAACGTGTCCTCCCCCCGTCACGCGGAACCGCTCGGCGCGCCGCTCACCGGACACACCGGCCCCCTGTGGTCAGTGGCCTTCAGCCCCGACGGCAACATGCTCGCCGCCGGCAGCGCGGACAGCACGGCGAGCCTGTGGAACGTCAGCGATCCGGCGTACCCGTCGCAGGTCGGCGAGCCGCTCGCGGGCAGCAGCGGTGAGATGTACGCGGTGGGTTTCAGCCCCGACGGGCGGACCCTGGCCACGGGGAGCGGCGACAGCAAGGTCCGTCTCTGGTCGATTCCGACATCCAACATGGTCGGCCGGATCGGCGCGTTCCGCCCGGACGGGCAGGTGCTCGCCACGGGTGCCCGCGACCGCAGGGTGCGGCTGTGGAACGTGCAGCGTCCCCACCGGCCCGTGGTGCTGGGCAAGCCGTTCGTGCCCGGCAAGGGCGATGTACGTTCCCTGGCGTTCTTCCCCGACGGCCGCACCCTCGCGGTGCTGATGGGAAGCCAGGCCGTGGAGCTGTGGAACGTCACCGACCCGGCGCATCCGGTCCGCTACGGGAAGCCCGCCACGCTGCGGACCCGCTTCGTGGGCCCGGACGCGCTGGCCATCAGCCCCGACGGGCGCACGCTGGCGACCGCGTACGAGGACCACACCATCCAGCTGTGGGACGTCAGCGCGCCGTCCCGCGTCCGTCCGCTCGGCGGGCCGCTCACCGGGCACAAGGGGTACGTCAACTCCCTCGTCTTCAGCCCGGACGGGCGCACGCTCGCCAGCGGCAGCGCGGACGACACCGTACGGCTCTGGAACATCACCGACCCCCGTCATGCCGTCCTCTTCGGCGCGCCGCTCACCGGGCACCTGGGACCCGTCAACGCGCTCGCCTACAGCCCGGACGGGCGCACGCTGGCCAGTGGCAGCGACGACGACACCGTACGGCTCTGGAACACCACCGACCCCCGTAAGGCGACCCGGCTGGGCTCCCCGCTCAGGGGCCACACCGAGGCGGTGGTGTCGCTGACGTTCAGCAAGGGCGGCCACACCCTGGCGAGTGGCGGGAACGACAACACGGTCCGGTTCTGGGATGTCACACCACCGTCCGGGGCCACGCCCATCGGACAATCGACCAGCCCCAACGCCAAGACCGGCAATTTCCTGTCGTTCAGCCCGCAAAGCCGCATGCTCGGGGTGTCGAGCGGCGCCGGAACCGTCCGGCTGTGGAACCTGGACGCCGACAAGGCCATTCGCCGCATTTGCTCGACCACCCGGGGCGTGCTGACACCGGAGAAATGGCGCGAGTATCTGCCCCATCTCGCGTACGCGCCCCCGTGCGACAAGTAACGGATCCGGTGCCCCTGTCGAGCGGCAGGGGCCCGGCGCCGGACGGGGCGGCGTTGGGCCTGGCCGGCCGGACGTCCCGGCCGACCACGGCCCTCCGATTCCCGCTCCGACGGACCGCGCCACGTGACTCCAACCACAACTCTGCATTCCACTTCAGCAGTTAGCTCCCACCGCGCGGTCAGCCTTGCTACTCTTGGCCATAGCCCGATCGCTGGTGCATCCCCCGTCGCCAGCGATCGGGCGCTTTCATGCCCTGACCCCATTGCGAGGCGCTTTGGGCGTCGGAAGGGATCGGAAGGGAACCGACCGGAGACCCGAATTCCGGACAAGGGGCCTCTTGGGGGAAATGGTCGCGAGTTCAAATACCGTTACCGTCACTCAAGAAACAACGGCCGAGCCGCCCGATTTCCCCGCACGCAAACCGAAGCCGAGGCCAGGAATCTCCCGGTGTCTCCCGGCACTCCGCCCGCACCCGCCCCCTTGGCTTCCTCCCTCCCCGGCACTCCTGAAGCCGCCCGCCATGGCGGCGCATGCGCCTCCTCACTCGTCAACACCTCTTGAGGAGTCATAAGGTGGGGCCGTCCGGCGGGGACGAGCCGGCCAGGGCACCAGGGAATGGAACGGTGAACACCCATGGCAGTGGCGTACGAGCGGATCGCGGAAGAGCTCCGCGCGGCGATCCGTGCGGGTGAGCTGAAGCCCGGGGACAAGCTGCCGGCCGAGTCGAAGCTCGCCGAACGGTTCCGGCGCAGCGTGCCGACCATCCGCGAGGCACTCCGCGCCCTCCGGGACGAAGGGCTGATCGAGAAACAGCACGGCCGCGGCAACTTCGTCCGCCGGCCACGCACCCCGGCACGGCGCTCGAACCTCCGCCACCAGTGGGAGAAGGGCCGGGCCCGCGAGCCGCTGGCGGAACGGGCCCAGACCGGCGCCACCGAGCACGACACCGGCCTGACGGTCGACGACCTGGTCTTCCATGCGTCGTACCGCAAGATCGAGGCGAGCCTGGACCTCGCCGAAGCCTTCGGCCTCCCCGAGGGCACCGCCCTCCTCGAACGCACCTACCGCACCCGGTACGCGGCCGAGAACGCGCCCTTCAGCCTGGTGACCTCGTATCTGGTCCACGACCTGATCGCGCGCAACCCCGCTCTTCTCGACGCGTCGAACGAGCCGTGGCCCGGGGGATCGCAGAGCCAGCTCTACAGCGTCGGCATCGAGCTCGACCGCGTCGAGGAGCGCGTCACCGCCCGCCCGCCGACGCCGGAGGAAGCGGCGGAGCTGGAACTTCCGCCCGGCACCTCGGTCCTCGCCCTCCGCAAGACCTCGATCGACATCCACGACCGGGTCGTCGACGTCTCTGACGTCGTGCTGCCCGGCGACCGCACGGAATTGCTGTTCACCACTCCCCTGGAAAGGTGGTGAGTGCCGTGCGCCGGCGCATCATCATCGTCACCGCCGTCCATCCGCCCTCGGCACACTTCCTGCCGGACGCCTACCGGTCGCTCCGCCAACAGGAGCTCCCCGACGGATGGGAATGGCACTGGGTCATCCAGGAGGACGGCACGAGCGACGCGGTCGCCCCCCATGTCCCCGACGACGAGCGGGTGACGTTCCGGCAGGGGCGGGCCGGCGGCCCCGGCGTCGCCCGCACCATCGCCCTCGCGCACGCCGAGGGCGAGTACCTCAAGGTCCTGGACGCCGACGACCAGTTGGCCCCCGGTGCGCTGGCCCGTGACCTGGCCGCCCTGGAAGGCGACCCCGGCCTCGGCTGGGCCACCTCCCGCGTCCTCGATCTGCTGCCCGACGGCTCCACCGCCGGCTTCCCCGGCGACCCCGAGCCCGGCCCGATCGAGCGCGGAGCCGTGCTCGACCACTGGAAGGCGAACGGCTTCCGCGCCCAGGTCCACCCAGCGACCCTCTTCATGCGCCGCGACCTGGTGCTCGCCCTCGGCGGCTGGATGGCCCTGCCGGCCTCGGAGGACACCGGCCTGCTGCTCGCCCTCAACGCCACGAGCCGCGGCTGGTTCTCCTCCGAGGTCGGCCTCCACTACCGCAAGTGGCCCGGCCAGGCGACCAGCCAGCCCTCCCACACCGAAACCGCCGAACGCGAAGCCCGCATGGCAGTAGTGGAGGCCAGGGCACGGGAGCTGGGGCGGTTGGGGTGGGGGTATCGGGGGGTGGGGTGAGGGGCTGCTGGTTGCGCGGCACCGCTTGTGCCGTCTCAGGGCAGAGACCGAGGCGTCGCTGCGGCTATCAACCACATCAGCTACCTGAAAATGGCCAACAATGTGACACTCCGCTTTCTTACGGCGGCGGGTGAAGTGCCACGCATTACGGGGCCTATCAAGACCTATCGCTCCCTGCGAACGCGCTGATTTCGGCCCTTGGTTCCACATGATGCTTGCCCGTACAGCCTCGGAGTCCATACGTTGCGGCGCGATCAAGACGGCATGGTGGGGGACCAGTGGGGCAGGTCAAGGGCGAAACGGGCGCGGGCGCGCCTGTGTTGAAGGTCAGCGGGCTCCGCTACGAAGTCGCTGATCGTGTGCTGCTGGATGGCGTGGACCTGCAAGTCTGTGCGGGGGAGTCGGCTGCGGTGGTGGGGCCCAGCGGCAGCGGTAAGAGCACGTTGCTCGGCTGCGTGCTGGGACTGGTTCGTCCGGCCCAGGGAAAAGTTGAAGTAGCGGGGCAAGATCTCGTACGTATGCGGCAACGGGCTCTGGAGCGGCATCGCAGCCGGTATATGGGCGTGGTCTTCCAGTTCGGTGAATTGTTGCCCGAACTGACTCCGGTGGAGAACGTGGCGCTGGCGGCGCTGCTGGGTGGAACCCCGAGCGACCAGGCCTACGAGCGCGCGGAGATTCTCCTCCGTGACCTGGGGGTGCCGTACGGCGGGGCGCCGACAGGCCAGCTCTCGGGCGGTGAGCGGCAGCGCACGGCCGTGGCACGAGCCTTGATCAATCAGCCGGCCGTCCTGCTCGCGGACGAGCCGACAGGAGCCCTGGACCGTGCCACCCGTGACAGCGTCACACAGCTTCTGTTCGATGTTCCCAAGCGCTGGGACTGCGCCCTGGTTGTGGTCACCCATGACTTCGAAGTGGCCGACCGAGCTGACCGTTGTCTGGAGCTCACGACTGCGGCGCTCGTGCCGCGTAAGGCGGGGGACCGCTCATGAAGCGCCGTTCGCTGTCGTGGCAGTTGCTACGGATGGGGCGGGCGGCGGGGCAGCGGGCCGGTGACGGCCGAGTCCGGACGATCGCACTGCTGCTGGCCACCGCCCTCCTGGCAATCGGGCTGACAGCGGTGGCCGCAACGTACGCCGTGTACGACGGAATCGAGCAGCGCACCGCCCACCGCAGCCTGCTTTTCCATGACGCCTTTCCCGCCCGCCCTGCCGTGGCGCTGGCCAAAGCCGATTTTGACGAGATCGAGGGCCGGCAATTCAGCCTGGTCTATGTGCGTCCGCTGTCCTCTCATACCGCGCTGCCGCCGGGCGTCGACCGCCGGCCTGCTCCGGGCGAGGCGGTGCTCTCCCCGGAACTGATGCGTCTCCTGCGGTCGGAAGGTGCCCTGAACCGATACGGCAAGGTCATCGGAACGATTCGTGGCGCAGGTCTGGCCAACCCTGGTGAGCGATACGCCTACGTCAACCCCACGGACCGGCAATTCGACAAGAAGAGCGCCTACCCCATCGTCGGCTTCGGCGACGGCGGCATGCCTACCGGGGATGTGCGGTTCATCGCCGATCGCGGCAAGTTCCTGACGGCCCTGTACCTGATTCTGCTGCCCACTGCCGCGCTCGCCCTCGTCGCGGTACGCATGGGCTCTGCGGGCCGGGACAAGCGCACGGCACTTGTCAGCGCCCTGGGCGGCGGGCGGCGGCATCGCGCTCTGCTCAACCTCGGTGAGGCCGCGGTCCCTGTAATGGCCGGTGCCGTGCTGGGAACGCTGCCCGCCTTGTCGATGACAGCCTTCGGCGATACCCGGTTGCCCTGGATCAATTATTGGCTGTCGGCAACGGACCTGCGGCAGTGGTGGGGGGCGATCGTCCTCGCCGGTCTCGCAGCCTTGGCCGGAATGCTCCTGCTCGTGTGCCTTGTGCACCGCCGGGTAACACGAAGGAGGTCACGGTCGACGCGGCTGGCCGTCCACACGGGCCGGGCCGTTCGATGGGCGGCTTTCGCCTGCCCGCTTCTTCTCTTCGCCACCGTGTGGGGGCCGGCGCAGCTGGACCCGTCGCACTACGCCGACCTGCGAATGAAGCTCTACAACACCGGCGTGGTAGCGGTGATGGCGACCTTACCGTGTGCGGTCGCGGTCGTTGCCGCGGCGCTGGGGCCACTGCTGGCTCGTTGGTCGCGGCGGACCGGCGATGTGGGGGCTCTGATCTCCGGCCGGCACACCGCCGCGCACCCGGGAGTCACCGCACGCTTGGTGGCCGGAGTCGGAATCGCCTTGGTGTTGGTCTCTCAAGTGCAGCTGAAAAATGCCCAGTTCGGCGAAAACACGCGGGCGGCAGAAGCCACCGCGAACCGTGTCGGCCACAGCGTGTTGCTCGCGAACTTCTCCGATCAGCTTCCCCCCGACCGGGTGGGCGACGTACTCAGCCACCTTCCGGCAGGGGTGGAGACCTTCGCCGTGTACCGGCCGAAGAACCCGAGTGCCTCAGCCCCCGCCCGTATCCAGGGCCCCTGCCACACCTTGCGCATTCTTCAGCTCCGCTGCCCGTCAAGGCCCGTGATCGTCTCCTCACGGGTCGCGGACCAGCGTCTGGTGGAAACCCTCCGCTGGGTCAGTCCGGTGGTGGACCGGTTCGAGGTACAGCAAGGTCCGGCGCTTCCTGGCAACTCCTCTGCCGCGCCCGAGAAGCTCGTCCTCGTTGCCTCCGATGGCAAGAACCTCCCGCAGGCGGAGATCAAGCAGTTGCTGAGGGACTCGCTCCCGGTCGCTTCCGCAGGTGCGGATGCTCCGGGTGCCGAATGGCTCGTAGGCGCCAGGGAGTCCGTCGCGCACGGCAAGTGGGTCATCTTCTTCGGCGTGCCCGGAGTCCTGATCGTCGCACTGGCCGTCGCCCTCGCCAACCTTGCCGAATTCCTGAGATTCAGCCGCAAGGTCGCACCACTCAGCGTCCTCACCGGAAAGCGGACGGTCTACTACTCGACGGCGGCGTGGGCGCTGCTCATGCCCTTGCTGGCGGCGATCGCGACGAGCGTGATCGCCGCCAGCTGGCTCGCAGCTCCCCAGGAAAGAGCCGCGGACGGCGTTGAACTCTCGGGCCACGTGCTCGCCACCACGTCCAGTGCACTCGCCGTCCTGGCCCTCCTTACCTGGTGGTGGGGCGCAAGAGCGGCCGTACGCGAGTCGAGCCGGTGGCGGCCCTATGGCGAATGACATACCGCCGTCTCAAGGCCCGCGGACGACAGTTGGCTGCGGTGCACAGGACCCCGCCCGCCACAACATTCCCCGCCAACGGGACAGGCAGGACTGTCTCTGTCGCTCGGAGACCACAGCCGTGCAGCGCGCTGCCTTACGCATCGCTGTGACCCTGACCGCAGCTGCGGCTGTGCAACAGCTACTCCTCGCCATCGGCCTGGGAGGCTGGCTGCCGGGCTGGCAGCCTTGGCCCTACCTCTTGGGTGCCGCGCCGGCGTGGCTGATCGCTCGGCCGTACTGGCCACGAGCTCTCGGCTCGTGGCCAGTCTGGTCGAAGTGCGTGACCCTGCTGCGGCGCGTGCCCGTATGGGCATTCGTCACAGCGGTGCTGTCTTTGGCTGTAGGCGTGTGGGCAGCACTCCAGGACGACGAGCCCTACATCGGACACGAAGAAGCGGTCTACGCGAACAAGTCACGTTCCTGGCAGGACGGCACACCAGACGCAGGGTGGGGGGTCTACCGGCCCATCGGCCTCCCGGCCCTCGGGCGTATCGCCCTCGCCCTGCACGACGACGTCGGAGCACTGCGGGCCACCACGCTCGTCCTGGCACTGCTCACGCTGAGCGTGACGTACTTCGTCGCAAGCCGCTGGACCACCCCGCGCCAGGCCGTCGTCACGATGCTGCTTCTGCTCAGCGGTCTCGGCTTCCTGCGTCGCGTGCCCGAGTTCCTCAATGACATCGGCAGCACCGGCCTTCTGCTGATCGTCGTATTCTTGCTCATACGCGCGCAGGAGAAAGCCCGATCACGAGCCCTGTTGATGGCACCGTTGGTGATCCTCGCGGCCTTCTACCTCCGTTATGGCGTGGTGGGTAATCTCCTGGCGATAGCCGTGGCAGCAGTCGTTGTATACGGCCCTCGGGCCTGGCTCGCTCATTGGCAGCAACTGACCCTCGCGGGCGCTGCCCTCCTTGCCGGCCTCGTGCCTCACTTCGTCTATGCCGTCCACGTAACCGGCTCGCCCCTCGGCGTCATTCTTTACGCGACCGAGCAAGCGGAACGCGACTTCATCGGCGACGGGCTCCTCTACTACCTGGCGATCTTCCCTTATCGCTTAGCCGGCGACCTCGGTGCCGTGGTCATGGCAGCAGGCATTGTGGTCACATGGCTCGCCATCCGCGGAATTCGCCGTACTCGTCTTGAACACAGCGCTGCCCCGCCGCGTGACGACCGTCGGCGGGCATTCTTAGGCACCGCTTCGCTCCTCATCTTCGTCGTCCTGGGCGTGGCGACCGACGGTGAGCCACGCTTCGTCTACCTCCCGGTCATACTGCTCACCGCGCTGGGCGTGCAATACATCTCCGAACTGACCGCTCGCTGGTCTCCGCAGGCGCTATTGGCCATTGCCTCACTTGCCGGTCTCACAATCTTCGGGACCACCCAGGTGGTCGCTCATGGAGCCATGCCCGGCCCCACGAGCTTGAGCCAATCCACAGTCCCCGTAGCCCGACAGCTCTCCTCCAAGGAGCCATGCCTCCTGGTCACCGGGTACGAACCCGAGGTCGGCTGGTATTCCGGATGCGACGCTGTCACTTACGCCCAGTACAGCCGGATGACCCCGCCCCTTGACACAAAGATCAGCTTCATTCTCTTCGAGCGCGGTCGCCTTCAGCCGAACGCGGCCGACCTGCAACGCCTGATCGGCTCCCACCCTCATACCAGCCGCACCATCCAGACCGACGGGCCACTCGGCACAAGCACCGTGATCACGCTTACGCTAGGGGCCAGCAATGGTCCCCGCTAAGTGATGTCCCGTAAGCAGTCTGGAAAAAGCAGGTTGAAAGCACGGGAGTTGTAAGGCCGAATTCTGTCTGCCAGGTGCGCGTCCTCAAGGCAGCCTCTCCGCATCGACCCGCGAAAAGATCAGATCGCTCTCCTCGGCCACCGGGTCCCGCCACCGCACTGCCACGCCGCCTGACCGGCGCATCGCCGCCGGATAGCTCCCCGGGGCATAGCTGTTGGGAAGGCGATAGGTGTGGAACCCGTGCTCGCGCATCGTTTTGAGGAGGGCATCGGGTGACTCCCCCAGGGCTGCCATCCGTTCAGGGGTCACTTCCACGGTGATTTCCGCGTCCGGCCGGAGGGTGTCGAGCAGGGGGGCCAAGCCGCGGATCACGCCGCCCTCAGCGCCTTCCACATCGATTTTGATCACACGGGCGGAGGCGACCTCGTCCGGGTCGAGAAGCTCGGGGAGCGGGCGTGCCTCGATCTCGTGGATGTCCTCCGCGGGGCCCCCGTACGGGACGATGCTGGCCGCCCCCATGTTGTGGGAGCTCGCGAGGATGAGGGTCACCGTCTTCCGCTCGTCGGCGACAGCGGTGTTGACGGCGCGTATGTGGTGGCAGTCGTTGAGCTCGGCATGCTGGAGGATTCTGGCGTGAAACGTCGGCGAGGCCTCGATCGCCACCACCCGGCCCTGCTCGCCGACGAGTTGTGCGGCGAGCAGACTGAAGTAGCCGACATTGGCGCCGACGTCGACATAGGTGTCGCCGGGGCGGAGCCGGCGCTTCAGCCAGTGCGTCATATGCGGCTCCCAGAGGCCGAACATATACACAAAGCGCTGGATCAGATCCTGGGTGTCCACGGCCATCGCGGCGCCGAACCGGGTGCGGACGACCCGCCGGCGGGGGTGGTCCCGTAACCACGGATTGAGGCAGCGCGTGGCGAGTGCTGATTTGCCCAGCGATCCGGGGGCGTCCCTCAGATATCCGCGTCCGAGAGTCATCAGGGTCTCCCTCAGGGGGTCCCTCGGGGTGGTGCTCATCCGTTTTCGCCCTTCCGCCGGCTTCGCTCGGCGCCGTGGTGCGCCGCTGCCTCCGTACGGGGCTTATCTCCGTGACCACGGCGCCTACTCCGCGAACGGGGGAATCGGCCACCGCTCTGGTCTGTTGTGGCCCGGCATGCCACCCTGCGCGACACCCGCGGCGTGGCCTCGGCACATGCGGTGCCCGGGCCCGCCAAGGGATATCCAGTGAACGCAGCACTGTCGCTCTGACAGACAAGGAGACGGCAATGAGCGAGTCCCATGGAGACGCGTCGCCACAGGGCGCCTTGCAGGACCGGGCCACCCCGAGCCACGGAACAGCGGTGACAGGCACCGAGGAAGCGCTCAGAGGGCGGCATACCGCGCGTGCGCGCAGTGCCGCCGAGCGCACCAGGGCCGCCTGCCGCGCGGCCGGCGTCGAAGCGGACCCGGCGGCCGTGATCGCCGTACCCACGGAGGCGGCTGCGAAGGCCGCCAATGCCCTGCGCCTGTCTGCCGACGCGCTCACCGCGCTGGCCAAGGGAGCCCCGGACCCCGCGGCCGACGCCCGTCAGGCCCGGAACGCCGCCGCTGCCTCCGTCCTCGCCGCTCAGATCGCGCAGTCCCACGGCGCCGGCCCACTCGCCGATGCCGCGTACCACGCCGCCCTCAATGCCTCGCAGGCTGCCGGTATGGCCGCGGGGAGGGACGGCATGGGCAGGAGCGAGCTGCTGAATGCCGAGGCGGAGGCGGCCGAGGCGGCCGCCGTCGCCGCTGCCGAGGCCGCGGGCTGGCGGTAGCCCGCACCGCGGCGACCGGTCCGGCACCGCTGGTCATGACATGGGCGGTGCCGGACCGGCCGGGCGTGGCGTGGCGTGGCGTGCCGGTAGCCGTCCCACCCTGATCGAACCAGCCGGTCTCCGGAGCGCAACCGTTCAGCCCTGATCGAAGGGCAGATCCAGCATCCGGATGGCGTTGCCGCGCAGCAGCTTGTACGTCACCTCGTCGGACAGGCCCGCCACATGCTCGGCCGCCACCTGCTTGGTGTGCGGCCAGGTCGAGTCGACATGCGGGTAGTCGGTCTCGAAGGTGGCGTTGTCCACGCCCACGGTCTCGATCGAGTCGACGCCGTGCTTGTCGCGGAAGAAGCAGCAGAAGATCTGCCGGTAGTAGTACGTGGACGGCGGCTCGGGGATCAGGTCCTTCACCCCGCCCCACGCCCGGTGCTCCTCCCAGACGGCGTCGGCACGCTCCAGGGCGTACGGGATCCACCCCATCTGGCCCTCGCTGTAGGCGAGTTTGAGCCGCGGGAACTTCACCAGGACGCCGCTGAACAGGAAGTCCATCATCGACGCCATCGCGTTGTTGAAGCTCAGGGAGGCCTGCACGGCGGGCGGTGCGTCGGGGGACGCCGCGGGCATCTGTGACGACGAGCCGATGTGCATGTTCACGACCGTGCCCGTCTCCTCGCACGCGGCGAAGAACGGGTCCCAGTAGCCGGAGTGGATGGACGGCAGCCCCAGGTACGTAGGAATCTCGCTGAAGGTCACCGCCCGCACCCCACGGGCGGCGTTGCGGTGGATCTCGGCGACCGCCAGATCGATGTCCCACAGCGGGATGAGGCACAGCGGAATCAGCCGGCCCCCGCTGTCCCCGCACCACTCCTCCACCATCCAGTCGTTGTACGCCCGCACGCAGGCGAGCCCGACCTCCTTGTCCTCGGCCTCGGCGAAGGTCTGCCCGCAGAAGCGCGGGAACGTGGGGAAGCAGAGCGACGCCTCGACGTGGTTGAGGTCCATGTCCGCCAGCCGGGCCTTGGGGTCCCAGCATCCGCGCCGCATCTGCTCCCGGGTGATCCCGTCCAGCGTCATCTCGTCGCGGGAGAAGCCCACGGCCGCGATGATGCGTTTGTACGGGAAGATCAGTCCCTCGTACTCCCACCAGTCCGTGATCTGGCCCTCGGGGTCCGTCGTGAACCGGTACTTTCCCCCGACGTACGCCAGCTCGCCGATGCCGGCGGTGAAGGGTTTCGGGCCCTTGTCCTGGTACTTCTTCGGAAGCCAGGTGCTGAAGAGGTGCGCGGGCTCGATCACGTGATCATCCACGCTGATGACCCTGGGAAGCTCCGCCGTGCCGCTCTGGTTGCTGATCACGCTGTACCCCCAACTGCCGGCCGGATGGTCACGCCGCCGGAAACCGATATCTGACGACCCATCAGTTCGGAGGTTATGGGCTCACCCTTCCGACGACAAGGCGGGACCGGGAACTCCACCCCTTGCGGTATCGCCCGGCGTCCGCTGAACTGACGCATCGTCAGTTCTGGTGCGCAGTCGAGGAGGGGCAGCATGCAAACGATCTGGCTCAGCGGTGCCGAGTGGTTCGCCGTCCTCCGCATCGGCCTCGGCCTGTGGTGGCTGGAGAGCTGGCGCCACAAGGACAAGAAGAGCTGGTTCGCCGGCGGCGGCATCACCTGGGCCGCCGGCATCGCCGCCGACCACCGGTGGCCCGTGATCCGCACGAGCTTCGACCGCCTGGTGAAGCCCCGCCCCCGCCTGATGGCCTACGTCGTCGCCTATGCGGAACTGGCCCTCGGCCTCGGCCTGATCGCCGGTTTCCTGACCCCGGTGGCCCTGGTCGCCGGCGCCCTCCTCAACCTGATCTACCTCGTCCTGATGATCCACGACTGGGCGGAGCAGGGCCAGAACCTGATGATGCTCCTGATCTCCCTCACCGCCCTCCTCGCCATGAGCTGGCAGACCTGGTCGCTCGATGGGGCCTGGGGGCTGTTTCTGTAGGCGGGGCGAAGGGGCGTAGGGCGGGCGTCGGGGCCGGGGCCGGGCGTCGGGGCCGGGGCCGGGCGTCGGGGCCGGGCGTCGGGCGTCGGGGCCGGGCGTCGGGGCCGGGCGTCGGGCGTCGGGGCCGGGCGTCGGGGCCGGGCGTTCCGTTTCGCCCACCCGGGCCGTGCAGGCGCCCGGGTGGGCGGATGCCGTCAGCCCTTCTCCCGCACCGTCACCGGCCGGTCGCTGTTCAGCTCGGTGAAGAGTTTTTTGGCCTGGTGGGTGTTCCACTGCACGGCGCTGCCCTTGGGGGTCTGGAGGGCGAGGTTCGAGACGGGGACGTTGAGCCGCTGGCCGTCGCCCTCGGTGACCGCCTTCATCGCCTTGAAGAGCGAGGTGAGGTTCGGCAGGCCGGTGTCCTTGTCGACGATGAGGGTGCCGAGGCCCGCGCTCATCGTCGGGTAGACGGTGGAGGGGTCGAGCAGGACGCCGGGGGTGGCGGCCTTGCGGGCGAGGGCGGCCAGGAACTTCTGCTGGTTCTGGCTGCGGCCCAGGTCGCCCTTGGCCTCCTGGTGGCGCTGGCGGACGAAGGCGAGCGCCGTGCGGCCGTCGAGCGTGTGGCAGCCCTTCTTCAGGTCCGCGCCCGACTTCTCGTCCTTGATGTCCCGGTCCAGGCACATCGGGACGCCGCCGACCGCGTTCACGATGCCGACGAAGCCGGCGAAGCCGATCTCCGTGTAGTGGTCGATGTGCACGCCCGTGTTGTGCTCGATGGTCCGGACCAGCAGGTCGGGGCCGCCGAACGAGAACGCCGCGTTGAGCTTGTTCTTCGACGCGCGGTAGTGCTTGCCGGTCTCGGGGCGGATGTGGGACGGGATGGTCACCCAGGAGTCACGCGGCAGGCTCACCATCGTCGTGCCGTGGGCGCCGGTGTGCAGCAGGATCATCGAGTCGGTGCGCCGGCCCGCGTCGGCCGAACCGCCGGTGTGCAGGTTCTTCCTGGCGCGTTCGGAGAGGCCGACGCGGCTGTCGGAGCCCACGATCAGATAGTTGGTCCCCTGGCCCTGCGGCGGACGTTTCTCGATCTTGCCGAGGTCGACCTCGCGGTGGAGCTCGGTGTCGGCCCAGACGTAGGTGCCCACGGAGCCGAGGGCCAGCACGGTGGACAGGACGATCAGCGCCCGGGTGATCCGGCGGCGCCGGCTGGGCGGGCTCGGGGCGCGTCGGCCGCGGCCGGTGTTGCCGCCCGCCGGACCCCCGGTGCGGACCGCGGGGCTCCCGTTGCGGACCGCGGGGCTCCCGTTGCGGACCGCGGGGCTCCCGTTGTCGGTGTGACCGTTGCCCAGGTATCCGTTCCCGCTCTGTCCGTTGACGATGTGACCGTTGTCGAGGTGGCCGTTTGAGTGGGGTGGGGGCACCGGGGTCTGTGGGCCCGTGTCGTACCCGTAGGGGTGGGGCGGCGGTGCCGGGTACATCTGCGGCGCGTGGTCGCCCGGGCGCCATATCTGCCCGGTGCTGATGTGCTCCTGCGCTTGGCCGTCGCGCCAGTTCCCGTCGAGCGGCCCCTCCAGCCAATCATTCATGCGCGGCAGTCTCCATGCTCGTCGGTTCTCCACCAAATAGTGTGCGGATCTGCACAAGCGAATGCGGTGAACGCGGTGAATGCGGTGAATGTGCGGTCCAGCGGCGGGGTACGGGGCCACGGCCGGGTTCGCGGGCGCGGACACGGCGGCGAGCGGGGAGCGCCCGGCCGCGCCGCGCGGGGTGTCCGTCCGGTCCGTAGCCGGGCGGACACCCTGGGGCCACACTTCCGACGGTCATCGCGACGGCAAACTCTCGTATGCGACCGGCTGGCCGAGCTCCGGCTGGCCGATGTGCTGCGCGGCGGTGCCGGAGCGGTGCATGCGATGCCACTTCAGCCGGGTGCCGAGCAGGAAGGCCACCACGGACTGGATGACCACCAGGTACATCAGCTGCCGGTAGACGAAGAGCTGGAACGGCATCGCCCACAGCGTCCGCACCGGCTCGCCGTCGAGCCGCAGGGCGTACCCGGCGCAGGCCAGCTGGAGGGCGAGGAAGCCGATCCACACCCCGGCCGAGAGCACCGGACCGCGGAAGAGCGCCCCGTAGAGGGCGAAGACATCGACGATCGGTGCGAGCAGCGGCAGGATGACCTGGAAGAGCGTGAGGTAGCTCAGTCCGCGGCGTCCGAAGCGGCCGGCCGGGCCCACCTCGATGACGGCACGGCGGTGCTTCCACATGGCCTGGAGCGTGCCGTAGCACCAGCGGTAGCGCTGCCGCCACAACTGGCTCAGCGAGGTGGGCACTTCGGTCCAGGCGATCGCGGTCTCCTCGTAGACCACCCGCCAGCCCGCCTGCCACAGGGCCATGGTCAGGTCGGTGTCCTCGGCGAGGGTGTCCTCGCTGACCCCGCCGACGCCCATCAGCGCGTCCCGGCGGAAGGCGCCGATGGCGCCGGGGACCGTCGGCATGCACTCCAGGACCTCGAACATCCGCCGGTCGAGGTTGAACCCGAAGACGTACTCCAGGTGCTGCCACCTGCCCAGCAGACGGCGCCGGTTGCCGACCTTGGTGTTGCCGCTGACCGCGCCCACGGCCGGGTGCGCGAGCGGCTGGATGAGCCGGTAGATGGCGTCCGGCTCGAAGACGGTGTCGGCGTCGACCATCACCACGATGTCGCATCGCGCATGGGCCAGACCGGTGTTGAGGGCGGCCGCCTTGCCCGAGTTGGGCTGGCGGATCACCTCCACACGGGGGTCATCGATCCAGGTGGCGATGTCCGCGGTGTCGTCCGTCGACCCGTCGTCGATCACGATGATCTGTAGTTGCGCGTGGGTGGAGGCGAGCAGCGAACGGACGGTGGACTCGATGCCCGCCGCTTCGTTGTAGGCGGGGACCAGGACCGTCACCGGGTCGGTGATCTCACGCAGCCACGGGGAGCCGGGCCGGAACCGCACCAGCCGCCGGACGTGGGCGCGGGCGAAGAAGACGAGGGAGGCCAGCCGCAGGACGCCCAGGGCGCCGGCGATGCCCAGCACCCAGGTCATCCCCTGCACGAACGCGTACCCGAGGGCCTTGATCCACACCAGAGCCGTGCCCAGCCATCGCTCCGGGGCGGGGGCCGCGGTATCGGCCGGGGGCAGTTCGGCCCCGAACGTCACCGTGGTGAATTTGTCGATTTTGCGGTTGTTGAGCAGCTTTTCGGTGTCGTGGTAGGCGACATCGTCCTGACTGAACTGCCGGACCACGCCCTGTGACGGCTTACGGAACCAGCGGTCGGCGGCCACCAGCGTGTAGCCGTCCGCTGCGGCCTTCTGGGCGGCCTTCCACTCCGGACCGCACATGGTGTCCACCGCGGTGGTCTGCGGCAGCCTCAGCAGGTTGGTGTGGATGCCCGCGGTACCCGCCAGCGCCTTCTGCGTCAGCGTCAGCTCCAGCTGGGCACGGAGGGGCGAGGCCGAGCCCATGACCGCGCCGGTGTAGGTGTTCGACCCGATCTCATGCCCCTCGGCCTTGATGCGGCGCACCAGGTCCGGGTGCTGGACGACCTTGGCCCCCTGCAAGAAGAAGGTGGCGCGCGCATGGTGCTTGCGCAGCAGATCGAGCAGGCGTGGCGTCCATACGGGGTCGGGGCCCCCGTCGTAGGTGAGGGCCACGTTGCGGGCGGGCATCCCGGCGGATTTCGTCTTGCCGCCGTCGATGCGCACCACCGGACCGCCCTTGTCCACGGCGCTCGGCACCGGCGTGGTGCAGTCGCTCCGGGTCTTCGCGGCGTCGACCTCGTGGGCGGTCCAGCCCTCGAAGAGCAGGGCGCCGAAGACGAGCGGGAGGACGATCATCAGCAGCAGCCAGTGACCCCGGGGATCACGGGACTGCGCGTGCCGGCCACGGTTCGTGCGGCGCCTCACGTCGCTCCCGGGGTGACCTCGGTCATGGTGAGGACGGAGTGTCTTCGGACGGCGACGCCGACGGCTGCTGCCGGAGCGCCCGCGGCGCGGGTGAGGAACGTCGGGACGTCGCCGGCGGTCGCGGCGGTCGCCCGGCGGGGCGCGCTTCCGACGGCGGCGACCGACTTCCGCAGCACTCTTTCGTGCCGGCCGGAAGGGTCGGCACATGACTGGGGAAGACGTATTTTCTGCCGTTTTGCGTTCCGGCTGGCCTCACACATGGTCGGCGAGTGTACTCACTGCGAAGATCGGGTAAGGGTGTCTGCAC
Organism: Streptomyces sp. NPDC029466; assembly: GCF_055574515.1. Classification (NCBI taxonomy): domain Bacteria; kingdom Bacillati; phylum Actinomycetota; class Actinomycetes; order Kitasatosporales; family Streptomycetaceae; genus Streptomyces; species Streptomyces sp. NPDC029466. The sequence continues at coordinate 61,970 of NZ_JBVHZH010000019.1, read as the reverse complement.
ACGATCCCTTGCTGCGGTGACAACCTCCGAGCCGGCCTCCCGGCCTCGCGCCCGCGCAACATTTGACCAGGTCAGGCGGATTTCTCCAGCGACCTTTGCCCGGTATTGCGACCTCTGCAACGCGGCGTCCCGCCCCCTCCGCCTGAGAGTGTTGTAACACCCGACCCCACCGGAGCCGCCCCGGACGGTGACTGAAAACACTCTTAACCCCCGGCTGCGTCCGACCTAGCTTTGACTGTGTGACCAGATTCGAAATCTGGTCATGGAGCCGGAGGGGGGCCACGGCATGGAACGAGCGCAGCGCGCTGACCGCATCCTGGACGCGGCAGGTGAGTTGCTGCTCGCCTGGGGCTACCGGCGGGTGACGATCGACGAGATCGCCCGCCGCGCCAACGTCGGCAAGGGCACGGTCTATCTGCACTGGAAGACCAAGGACTCACTGCTCCTCGCCGTGATGCTGAAGGCCCAGTCCCGAATGCACCAGCGGCAGTTGGAGCGGCTGCGGGCGGATCCGCTGGAGATTCTGCCGAGCCGGATGATGAGCCGGCTCTTCCTCGAATTCCAGGCCGAACCGGTATTGCGCGCGGCCTACAGCGACAACGGCGATATCCTCGGCCGGCTCAACGAGACCGCCAAGGAGGAGTTCGCGGATCTGATCGCCGAGGGGGACCGGAATCTGCGGCACCATCTCGAAGTGCTCCGCGAGCACGGTCTGGTGCGCCGCGACACCGACGTACAACACCAGCAATACGCCTTATTGGCGACCTGCAGCGGATTCTTCATGTCCGAGGCGTTGCACATCGACCGTGCCCCGGACGGCCTGGAGGTACGCGCCGGCATCCTCGCCCACACCGTCCGAAGCGCGCTGGAGGAGCCGGCCGACGCCGGCCCGCATTCCAGCTCCGACCTGGGCCCAGGCTCCGGGCCGGACGCCGCTTCGGCCCGACTGCGCGCCGCCGCGACCGCGGCCGCTCCCGAGATCATCGCCCGCTACGAGTGCTTCGCCGAACTCTGCGCACAGGAGATGCGCCGGCAGATACGTGACTGAGACCGCGGCGGATTCTCCGTGCGGGCGGATTCCCCCGGTGGATTCGAACAGAGATTCCTCTCTCTTCGGGTCCGGGGAGGGCTCCCTACGAGGGGCGGCACACGACCGGCCGCCGCCCGCCGCCGACTCCACGAAGCGGAATCCGCCCGGCTGACCCTGCCCGACGGAATATCCGGCCACGACTGCTCACGCGTTCCACGAAGGAAAAGAGCCACGTCCAAGCCCTGGCCCGGCCGGGCCCCACCCTGGCCCGCGGGCCGACTCCCAACCCGGAGGAGATCGAAAGATGTCGGCATTATCCAGCTCCCCGCTCGCCGCACATGTCGGGAAACACCCCGGCGAGCCGAATGTGATGGACCCGGCGCTGATCACCGACCCGTTCGGCGGCTACGGCGCACTGCGTGAGCAAGGCCCGGTCATACGGGGCCGGTTCATGGACGACTCGCCCGTCTGGCTCGTGACGCGCTTCGAAGAGGTCCGCCAAGTCCTGCGCGATCAGCGGCTCGTGAACAATCCGGCCGCGCCGTCACTGGGGCGCTCGATCGACGAGAGCCCCGCGGTCAGGCTGCTGGAGATGTTGGGGTTGCCCGACCAGTTCCGGCCGTATCTGCTGGGATCGATCCTCAACTACGACGCCCCCGACCACACCCGGCTGCGCCGGCTGGTCTCGCGTGCCTTCACGGCACGCAAGATCACCGACCTGCGGCCGCGGGTCGAGCAGATCACCGACGAGCTGCTGGCCCGGCTTCCCGAGCACGCCGAGGACGGTGTGGTCGACCTCATCCAGCACTTCGCCTACCCCCTGCCGATCACCGTGATCTGCGAACTGGTCGGCATAGCCGAAGCGGACCGTCCGCAATGGCGGAAGTGGGGTGCCGACCTCGTTTCGCTGGAGCCGGAGCGGCTGAGCACCGCGTTCCCCGCGATGATCGAGCACATCCATGAGCTGATCCGCGAGCGGCGCGGCGCACTCACCGACGATCTGCTCAGCGAGCTGATCCGTACCCATGACGACGACGGCGGCCGGCTCAGCGACATCGAGATGGTCACCATGGTCCTCACCATCGTCCTGGCAGGCCACGAGACCACCGCCCACCTCATAGGCAACGGCACGGCGGCGCTGCTCACCCACCCCGACCAGCTGCGCCTGCTCAAGGACGATCCGGCGCTGCTTCCGCGCGCCGTCCACGAGCTGATGCGCTGGTGCGGGCCGGTGCACATCACCCAGCTGCGGTTCGCCTCCGAGGATGTCGAGGTCGCCGGGACGACGATCCGCAAGGGCGACGCCGTGCAACTGGTCCTGGTATCGGCGAACTTCGATCCCCGCCACTACACCGACCCCGACCGTCTCGACCTGACCCGTCACCCCGCCGGCCACGCCGAGAACCATGTGGGGTTCGGCCACGGGATGCACTACTGCCTGGGCGCCACCCTCGCCAAACAGGAGGGCGAAGTCGCGCTCTCCCGGCTCTTCGCGCACTACCCGGAGCTGTCGCTGGGCGTCGCGGCGGAACAGCTGGAGCGGACGCAGTCGCCCGGCAGCTGGCGGCTGGACCGCCTGCCGCTGCGACTGGGGTGACCGTCCCGTACGGCTGGCGCGCGGCGGCCGCCGCCGGACGGGCGCCGACGCGACGAGGGCCCCGTGCGGGCGAGTTCTCCGCACGGGGCCCTTTTGCCGCCGCTACTTCTTGTCGTCCACCGACGCCCGCCAGGTGACCTGCTCCGCGCCCTCCCCTTCGCCTTCGAAGACGACGGCGGCCGGGGCATCGCCCTTCGGCAGCAGGTGGATGGAGCACTCGGTGACGGTGCCGCCCGGCTTGACCATCTCGTGCGGGACGGCATCGGGGCACCGGCCGACCCCCGGCCCGCCGATGTCGATCAGCGTCAGCTTCTGCACGGTCTGACCGCCCGTGGTCCGCAGCGTCACCCCGTCGCTCATGCTGGGCAGCAGGTCGTACGTGCCGCTGTTCCGGTACTGCATCGTCACGTAGTACGGGATCAGCTTCTTCTCGTCCGCATCCAGGTCGAAGCGGCTCAGGTCGGCGAGGGAGCCGGTGCGCACACCCTTCGGTGTGATGCGCAGCGGGACGGGGCGGCTGCGGGCGTCCTCCGTGCTGCCGTCGGCGGTCTCGCCCGCGGGCAGCATTCCGGCGGACGCCCCGCCCTTGCCGCCGCCGACCTGCCAGATGAGGGTGTCGCCGCCGTCGTCCTTGTACGAGACGGTCGCCGGCCGCTGCTCCTTGGGCAGCATGAAGATCTGGCAGATCGCCGTGGTGGCACCGGCCGCCAGTGCCGCCTTGCCGCTCTCGCGGCACTCCGGGGGCTCGCCCGAGCCGGTGGCCATCGGGTTGCTCCTGAACAGCGAGACCTGCTCGGCGGCCTGGCCGTCCGCCCCGTTGACGGAGAAGTTCCGCGCCGGGTCCACATCGCGCACCGTCTTCTTGCCGGTGTTGGTGTAGGAGAAGGTGAGGTAGTACGGCACCATCCCCTTGAGGTCGTCGTCCAGTTGGATGTGCACCAGGTCGGAGTCCGAGCCGCGGGCCAGCCGGGTGGGCGTGATCCGCAGCTGGTGCGCCTTGTCGTCGGAGTCGGTCCAGGTGGCCGGGCGCGGTGTGGCCTTCATCGGCAGCGGCTTGGCGGGCGTGACGGCTTCCGGGGCCCCCGGCCGGGCCTGGCCGGCTCCGGGACCGCCGGCGCACCCCGCGGTCAGCATCATGAGCGCACTGAGGCCGACCGCGCCGGCGATGCGTATGGGCATAGGCATGGACATGGGCCTAGGCACGGGCATGGACATGGGCATGGGCATGGGCATGGGCCTGCGCACGGTGAATCCCCCGTTGATGTGTGCCGCGTGGCGTCCCACCACACGACCGTTGTGTGGTGCCGCACCGCACGACCGCTGTCACGTCACTCGACGCCCGAACTTAGCCGCCCGGGTGCGGTCGGGCGGCAGCGGGCCCTGGGCGGCTAAGTCGGGCGCGCGAGCCGGGCGCGCGTCTGGGGCGGGGTTACGGGCGGGGCGGGGATACGGGCGGGGCGGGGATACGGGAGGGGCGAGGATACGGCCGGGGGGGCATACGGCCGGGGGGGCATACAGCCGGGGGGGGCATACAGCCGGGCCGGGGCGGGATTGCCGGCCGCCGGTCCGGCCGTTCTCAACTCGGCCGACTGGCCCGCAGCGAGTACATAAGAGGGATACGGGGGCGGCCGGCGGGGAAACGGTGGTAGCCGTCGTCGTGACGGCTCAGCGCGGTGAAGCGCTGGAACATCGTCCAGTCGTGCTCGTGCAGGAAGTCGATGCGCAGGCCGGTGGCGGCCAGCGCGGAGACGACATCGCCGAGCGGGTGCTGCCATTCGACACTGCGGTTGTTGACCGTCGGTGCGCCGAAGTCCGTGTAGGTGCCGGGGACTTCGTCCACCCAGGCGTCCCGGCTGAAGTAGTCGTGGACGATGCGCGAGCCGGTCTCGTCGTCCAGGGCGTCGCAGAGCGGGTGGAATTCGGCGAGGTAGAGGAAGCCGCCGGGGGCGACGAGGGAGGCGGCGGTGTCGGCCCAGCGTTCCAGGTCCGGGAGCCAGTTCAGGGCGCCGAAACCGGTGTAGACGATGTCGTACCCGGCGTCGGGGACGGCTTCGGCGGCGTCATAGACATCGGCGGCGACGAACGCCGCGCGGTCCGGGCCGTAGCCGAGCTCGGCGGCGAGGGCGCGGGCGGTGTCGATGGCCGCTTCGGAGAAGTCCAGGCCGACGACGCGGGCCGCGCCGCGGTGGGCCCAGGAGAGGGTGTCCTGGCCGAAGTGACACTGGAGGTGGAGGAGGGACCGGCCGGTGACATCGCCGACCTCCGCGACCTCGAAGTCACGGAGCACGTCCCGGACCCTGCGGAACCTGTCCTGGTCGTAAAAATCACTCGCGGTGTGGATGGCGACGCGCTCGTCCCACCTCGCACGATTCGCTTCCCGCCAGTCCTCGGCACCGGTAATTCTGCGCATTCGGCGAAGTTATCCACAGCCTTGCGGCCCTCGCCAACGGTTTTCCCGCCCCGGGCGCAGAATGGGCCCATGACTGACGAGACGACCCCAGCCCCAGGCCCCGACGCCACCGCTCCACACCCCTCGACCACCGACCCCCGGCCCACCGCCGGGACGGGCACCGGCTCGGCCGGCCCGATAACAGAGGCGGACGGGTCGACGACGAGCGCGACCGGCTCGGCGGCCCCCGGCGGCGCGGACGCCTCGATGCCGGACTGGGAGAAGCGCTTCCGCGCACCGCGGATCGGGCTGCCGGACTGGGCCGAGGACGCCCCGGACCGTTCCCTGTTCGTCTCGAACGCCACCGGCACCTTCGAGCTCTACGCCTGGGACCGGGCCACCGGCAAGCAACGGCAGGCCACGGACCGGCCGAACGGCACGACGGACGGGACGCTGTCGCCGGACGGCCGGTCGATCTGGTGGTTCTCGGACACCGACGGGGACGAGTTCGGTGTCTGGATGCGGCAGCCCTTCGAGGGCGGCCCGGATGAGCCGGCGACCCCGGGGCTCGCCCCCTCGTATCCGGGAGGGCTGGCGATCGGCCGGGACGGGACGGCGGTCGTCGGGTGCTCGACGGACGAGGAGGGCTCGACGGTCCATGTCGTGCGGCCGGGCGAACCGCCGGTGGAGATCTACCGGCACCGCGAATCCGCGGGCGTCGGCGATCTCTCGCACGACGGCTCGCTGATCGCCCTCGAACACACCGAGCACGGCGATGCGATGCACTCCGCGATCCGCGTCGTACGGCCCGACGGCTCCACCGTCGCGGAGCTGGACGACACCAACGGCGGGACCGAGGAGCTGGGCCTGTCGGTAATGGGCTTCGCCCCGGTGGACGGGGACGCCCGGCTGCTGGTCGGACACCAGCGGCGGGGCCGCTGGGAGCCGATGATCTGGGACCCGCTGACCGGGGTGGAGACCGCCCTGGACATCGACCTGCCCGGAGACGTGGGCGCCGACTGGTACCCCGACGGGTCGGCGCTGCTGGTGGAGCACGAGTACCAGGCACGGAGCGAGCTGTGGCGCTATGAGCTGGGCACGCCGGGCGGGCACGGCGCCCCGGCCGGTGCCGGCGATGCGGCCGCCGGGGCCGTCGGGGCCGCCGGTCCGCTGACCCGGGTCGAGACCCCGGCCGGCACGGTCTCGGGGGCAACGGCGCGGCCGGACGGCACGGTGGAGTTCCTGTGGTCGTCGGCGGCGCAGCCCCCGGAGGTGCGGTCGACGAGCGGCGAGGTCGTGCTGGACCCGCCCGGTATGAAGGCGCCCGGGTCGGTACCGGTGCGGGACGTCTGGGTGGAGGGCCCCGGTGGCCGCATCCACGCCCTGGTGCAGCAGCCGGCGGGCGAGGGCCCCTTCCCGACGGTGTTCGACATCCACGGCGGTCCGACCTGGCACGACAGCGACGCGTTCGCCTCGTCCCCCGCGGCCTGGGTGGACCACGGCTTCGCGGTCGTACGCGTCAACTACCGCGGTTCGACCGGCTATGGCCGCGCCTGGACGGATGCCCTCAAGCATCGCGTCGGGCTGATCGAGCTGGAGGACATCGCCGCGGTGCGCGAATGGGCGGTCTCGTCCGGACTGGCCGACCCGGAGCGGCTGGTGCTGTCGGGCGGCTCATGGGGCGGCTATCTGACGCTGCTGGGGCTCGGTACCCAGCCGGACGCCTGGGCCGTGGGCCTGGCGGCGGTTCCGGTCGCGGACTACGTCACGGCGTACAACGACGAGATGGAAGCCCTCAAGGCGATGGACCGGACGCTGCTCGGCGGCACGCCTGAGGAGGTCCCGGAGCGCTTCGAGGCGTCGTCACCGCTGACGTATGTGGACGCGGTGCGGGCCCCGGTCTATATCTCCGCCGGCGTCAACGACCCACGCTGCCCCATCCAGCAGGTGGAGAACTACGTCCAGCGCCTGGCGGGCCGCAGCCATCCGCACGAGGTCTACCGCTACGACGCCGGCCACGGCTCCCTCGTGGTGGAGGAACGCATCAAGCAGGTCCGCCTGGAACTCGAATTCGCCCAGCGGCATGTGAACGAGAGGAGCTGAGGGGGTTCCCGCGGGGGGCGGCGGGAGGGGCGGGAGGGGCGGGTGGTCTTCGTCCGCCGTCCGTCGTGCGGCTACGGCTACGGCTACGGCTACGGCTACGGCTACGGCTGCGTTGTGGCCGGCCGCGCCGTTCCCCGCGGGCCGTGGGGGCGAGCCAGACCCGTGGCTGCGGCGGAGAGGGGCCCCGGGGGGAATGGGCCGAGAAGTCAGGGGCTGGTGTGGTGGGTCAGGGCTGCGTGGGGGTTGCGGCCCTCGGGGGTGTTGTCGGGGGTGTGATCCGTGTGGACGGTTGCGGCGGTGAGGCGGGGGACGGCGTGGATGAGGGCGTGTTCGGCGGCTACGGCCAGGGCATGGGCCTGCACCACGGTCAGGCGGGCGTCGACCACGATGTCCGCCTCGGCCCGCAGGGTGTGCCCGATCCAGCGCATCCGGACCTGCCCGACGCCATGGACACCGTCCACCGCGCGTAGTGCGGCCTCGGCGGCGTCGATGAGTGCGGGGTCGACGGAGTCCATCAGCCGCCGGTAGACCTCCCGGGCGGCGTCGCGCAGCACCATGAGGATGGCGGCGGTGATCAGCAGGCCGATGAGCGGGTCGGCCTGCTGCCAGCCGAGCGCCGCGCCCCCCGCGCCGAGCAGGACGGCGAGGGAGGTGAAGCCGTCGGTACGGGCATGCAGGCCGTCCGCGACGAGCGCGGCCGAGCCGATTCTGCGGCCGGTGCGGATGCGGTAGCGGGCAACCCATTCGTTGCCGAGGAACCCGATCACGGCGGCCACGGCCACCGCCCACAGGTGGGTGACGTCGCGGGGGTGCAGCAGCCGGTCCACGGACTCGTACGCGGCCCATACCGAGGAGGCGGCGATCGTGAGCACGATGGCGATGCCCGCGAGGTCCTCGGCGCGGCCGTAGCCGTAGGTGTAGCGGCGGTTGGCGGCCCGGCGTCCGAGCAGAAAGGCGATGCCCAGCGGTACGGCGGTCAGTGCGTCGGCGGCGTTGTGGATCGTGTCGCCGAGCAGTGCCACCGATCCGGACAGGGCGACGATCACCAGCTGGATCAGGCTGGTCAGGCCGAGGATGCCGAGCGAGATCCAGAGCGTGCGCAGGCCGTCGCGGGAGGTCTCCAGCGCGGTGTCGACCTTGTCCACGGCCGCATGGCTGTGCGGGGTGAGGAGATGGGCGAGCCGGTGCCGCATACGTGCCAGGCGGCCGGAGTGGTGCCGGGAGTGCTGAGGGTGCTGAGGGGGCGGGGGCTCAGTGGCATGGCCTTGCGCGTGGCCGTGGCCCTGCGCCGGGCTGCGGCCCTGCACGGAATCGTGCCCCGGCGCGGCACCGTGGCCCTGAACGTGGCCGTGGCCCGGCTCGGAACCGCAGCCCTGCACATCGCCGTGACCTGGCGCGGAACCATGACCCTGCACAGAGCCATGACCGTCCCCCTCCACATGGCCGCGCCCCTCCGGCTGCCCCTGGCCGGGCAGGTGATCATTGCCCTGCGGCTGAGTGCCCTTGCCTGCCATAGGCCCTACCGTGGCACGCCGATTCGATTGCGGCTACCAGCGTGATACGCCCGCTGACCAGGTGCGACCTCGTTGCAGAAGCAGGCCACGTGCGGGTCGCGGGCCGGCGCGGAATTCAGACCACCGGGCGGCGTGCGTCGCCGGACGCTCCGGCCAGTGGCTACCGGCCACCGGCCTTACCGGCCGACGCCCCCTCGTCCTGCCCTCCGCCACCTTCCGACCCCACGCCACCTTCCAACGCCACGCCACCATCAGCCCCCACGCAGCCCTCCACCCCCACAGCACCATCAGCCCCCACAGCACCACCAACCCCCACCCCGATCCCCAACGCCGCATCCCTGGCGGCCTCGGACTCGCGGCGGAAGAGGCGGAACCACATGAAGAGCACGAAGCCGGCGAAGACGAACCACTCGCCGGTGTAGCCGAGGTTCTGGAAGGCCTTGAGGTCGAGTCCGCTGCCCTCGGCCGCGGCAGGGGGGACGGCGCGCAGCGGGGCCTGGGTGTCGGTGAGCGTGATCCAGGCGTCGTAGACGTCGTACGGCACGATGTTGACCAGCGACGCCGCGCTGATCATGGTGAGCCGACCCGGTGCCGGCCCGCCGCCGCCCGGTACGCCGTCGGTGCCCTGGGTCTCGGAGGCCTGGAGTGCGCCGGTGACCGTCACCTCGCCCTTGGGCGGCGCGGGCACCTTCGCGGTGTCGGCCTTGGCGCCGGCGTCGCCGGGCAGCCAGCCCCGGACGACCGGCAGGGCCTTGCCGCCGTCCGTACGGAGCAGCGTGAGGACGTAGAAGCCCTGCCGCTCGCCGTGCTTGTCCTTCAACGTGCGGCCCGGTACGAGCAGTTGGTGTCCGGTGTCGTAGTGGCCGCGGGCGCTGGCCTGGCGGCCGGAGGTCACCTGGTCGACGGGCAGCAGCCGCTCCAGGGGGCGGGCGGCCGCGGTCTTGGCCCGGGCGGAGCGGTCCTCCTGCTGCCGGTGGCTGTCGACGCGGTCCTCGAAGCGGCTCAGCTGCCAGCTGCCCATGAAGATGCAGACGGGGATCGCCAGTACGGCGAAGACGTTGATTCCCCACCACCGCGGGGTCAGCAGGAACCGGTACACGCCCTCAACGGTACGGGGCCCGGCCCACGGGGCCGCACCGACCCCTCCACGGTCCGGCCCCGACGGCCGGTACCTGGGCCCGTCGGTGTCACTGCGCCGCGAGCGCCTCGGTGCGGTAGACCGTTCCCGCGCAGGCGTCCGTGACCTTGGCGTCGGCGGTGGCGGGTTCACCCGCCTCCGGTGTGTGGCTGAGCACGATGCCGCCGGGCGCGGTGCCGCCGTCGCCGGGGCCCTCGCTGCCGCCCGCCTCGCCGCCGTCGCCGGGCGGGGTCGCGCCGTCCGGGGACTGCCCCGGGTCGCTGGAGGCGTCGGGCGTCGGCGACGGGCCGGGATTGACGCACCCGGTGGTGCCGCCGCCGGACTCCGGGATCCAGGCGAACTTGACCTCGTACGCCTCCCCCGGCTTGAGAACCAGCTGGTCAGGGGTGGTGGCCGGGTCGGGCAGCCCGGTGGCCTCGTCGCCGGAGGTGTGGTCGACGACATGGATGCGGTCGGGGCTGGTGGAGCCCTGGGCGACCAGGCCAATGGTGCCGCCGCCCTCGACGGAGCATGCGGTTCCGGAGGTGTTGACCACCCGGAACGCGCCGTAGACACGGCCCGTGGAGTCCGCCGCGCCGACCGTGCTGGTGCCCTGGCCGAGCTGTTCCCGCCCGCAGAGCGGCGAGGTGACGTCCATGGTCTCGTCCGGAGCGGGGGTGCCGGCGCCCGCGCCGTGGCCCGCGCCGGCCTTCCCCGGGTTCTTGCCCTTGCCGGCGGGCTTGTCCTCGCCGGGCTTCGCGCCGTCCTTGCCGGCCGGCTGCGGGCCGGCCTGCTCGGTGCCTTCGCCGTGCGCCCCCTCGGCGCCGCCCTGGGGGCGTGGGCTGCCCGCCGCGTTGGCGGGCCGCTCCTCGGAGCTGCCGGCGAGGTGGGCCACATGGACCATGGCGGGGATGGAGGTGCCGCCGAGCAGCAGCGCGGCCGCGGCGCCCACGACGGCGTGCCGGCGGCGCTGGCGACGGGCGGGCACCGCGCGTCGCAGCTGCTCCAGGGCGTCCGGCGCGGGTTCGAGGTCGCCGACGCGGGAGTGCAGCAGCCGCCGGAGATCGTCCTCGCCGCCGAAGTCGCCGCCGGTGGGGTGGCTTCGGCCGGGGCCGTCGCCGCCGCCGTTGCCGGTGCCGCCGCCGAAGCCGGAGCCGGTGGGCCCGTCGGTGCCGTACGCATGGCTGTCGGGTTCGTCACCGGGGCCCGGGGAACCCTCCGTGGCACCGGCCGCACTGTCCGTGACAGCGATGTCATCGCCGTTGCCGGATACTTGGCCGGTTTTCGTGCCCTGCCCGCAGGGGACGTCGGGCTGACGGCCGCCCTCCGGCTCCCCGTCGGCTCCTCCTTGCGTCGCACGCGCCGCAGGGAGCTCACGCGTCGCATCGGCGGGCCGCGCGCGCAGGCCGTCCGGTACGTCCGCGTCGCGCCGTGCCGTGAGGCCGGGAGCGCCACGGACGCCGGGTGCTTCGGGGGTCCGGCCGTACGGGGTGCCGGGGCGGGCCGAGTCGAGCGGGCCGGGCCCGGGGGTGCCGCTGTGGTTCATGAGGTCGATCGAGGTGCTGGGGGACATCGGGGTGCCCGGGCGGAGCGTGTCGTACGCGCCGCAGGCGTCGTACGGGTGGTGCCGGCCATACGTCGTGCCACTCATGCCGGAGCCTCCATCGCGACGCGGAGCGCCGCGATGCCCCGGGACCCGTAGGCCTTCACGGAACCGAGCGATATGCCCAGCGTCTCGGCGACCTGCGCCTCGGTCATATCGGCGAAGTAGCGCAGCACCAGGACTTCGCGCTGCCGGCGCTGGAGTCCGCGCATCGCCTTGATCAGCTGGTCCCGCTCCAGCAGGTCGTACGCGCCTTCCTCGGCGCTCGCCATGTCGGGCATCGGCTTGGAGAGCAGCTTGAGCCCGAGGATGCGCCGACGCAGCGCGGAGCGCGAGAGGTTGACGACGGTCTGCCGGAGGTAGGCGAGGGTCTTTTCGGGTTCGCGCACCCGTCCGCGCGCGGAGTGCACGCGGATGAAGGCCTCTTGGACGACGTCCTCGCAGGAGGCGGTGTCGTCGAGGAGCAGCGCGGCGAGACCGAGCAGCGAGCGGTAGTGCGCGCGATAGGTCTCGGTGAGGTGGTCGACTGTGGTGCCCGCTGCCATCGCGTCGTCAGTGTCCCCACGCTGAGGGGGAAGCTGTGCGGGACGCGTGGTGGGCCAGGGAGCGATCACCGGCATGCCCCCGGACACACGGGAGCGCGGTGGGTGCACTGCCGCGCCGGCTGCGCCCGCTGGGGCGATGGTGAATCCGAGTACCTCTGCCACGCCTGTTGGACACGCTTCCCCCTGTAAGGGTTGTACGCGCAAGGCACCGCTTTTGACGATGCATCAAATGCCCTCATGCGTACCAGCTCTTCCTGAATGCCCTGATTTACCCCTACGTGAAGACCCCGATACCCGAGGGCTCACCTGTGGCCCGCGGGCACCCCTGAGGCCACCCCTGAGGGCGGCCACAAAGACGCCCCCCACCCAACTGCCGGTTGCAGTGCGGCGGGGAGCGAATGGTCGAACGGATCGTCAGCCCAGATCAAGAGGCGGGGACCGGCAATTCGCTCACAGAATCTTCACACGCTGCACAAAGTATCTCCCAGGCGGACGAGGCACGACGGCCGATCCCGCCAACTCGCCCCCCACGGCGCCCACCACGACGGAACGCGCGGCAGCAGAACGCGGGGAGACCAGGAAAACGGGAACACCGGAGCACCGGGCCAGCAAGACAGTAAGGCACGCGGAAACCGGTCCGGGACCGGGCCTACCCCTGGAGTTCGGCCGCCACCAGCTCGCCGATCTGCGCGGTGTTGAGAGCCGCCCCCTTGCGCAGATTGTCCCCGCACACGAACAGCTCCAGCGCCCGCGGATCGTCCAGCGACCGCCGCACCCGCCCGACCCAGGTCGGATCCGTCCCGACGACATCGGCCGGCGTGGGGTACTCGTCCTCGGCCGGGTCGTCACTGAGGACGACGCCGGGGGCCGCGGCCAGGATCTCGTGCGCGCCGGCGACCGTGACCTCGTTCTCGAACCGGGCGTGCACGGTCAGCGAGTGGGTCGTGACCACCGGCACCCGTACACAGGTCGCGGTAACCGGCAGCTCCGGCAGCCCCAGGATCTTGCGGGACTCGTCACGGATCTTGAGCTCCTCGGAGGACCAGCCGTCCTCCCGGACCGAGCCGGCCCACGGCACGACGTTGAGGGCGATCGGCGCCGGAAACGGTCCCAGGGTGTCCCCTACGGACCGCCGCACATCGCCGGGCGTGTTCCCCAGCTCCGTACCGGACACCGCGGACAGCTGGGCCCGCAGGGTGTCCACGCCTGCTTTGCCCGCCCCGGAAACGGCCTGGTACGAGGAGACGATCAGCTCGCTCAGCCCGTACTCGGCGTGCAGCGCGCCCAGCGCGACGATCATCGAGAGCGTGGTGCAGTTCGGGTTGGCGATGATGCCGCGCGGGCGGACCCGGGCGGCGTGCGCATTGACCTCGGGCACGACGAGGGGCACGTCCGGGTCCAGCCGGAACGTGCCCGCGTTGTCGATGACCACCGCGCCCTTGGCGACCGCGACCGGCACCCACTGCGCGGAGACCTCGTCGGGGACGTCGAACATCGCGACATCGATCCCGTCGAAGGCCTCCTCGCTCAGCGCGACGACCTCGACCTCCGCGCCCCGCACGGTCAGCTTGCGGCCGGCCGAGCGGGGGGAGGCGATCAGCCGGATCTCGCCCCAGATGTCGGCCCGCTCGGACAGGATGCCCAGCAGGACCGAGCCGACGGCGCCGGTGGCACCGACGACGGCGAGCTGCGGCTTGGCGGCCGTACGGGCGTCCGTCCCCAGCGTGTCAGCGAGGGACGGACGGCCCGCCTCGGCCGGAATCATCGACCGGTGCCGCCATAGACCACGGCCTCGTCACTGTCGGTGTCGAGACCGAAGGCGGTGTGCACGGCGCACACGGCCTCGTTGACGTCATCGGCACGGGTGACGACCGAGATGCGGATCTCGGAGGTCGAGATGAGCTCGATGTTCACGCCGGCGTTCGACAGCGCCTCGAAGAACGTCGCGGTGACGCCCGGGTTGGTCTTCATCCCCGCGCCGACCAGCGAGATCTTGGCGATCTGGTCGTCGTAGCGCAGCGAGTCGAAGCCGACCGCGGCCCGGGTCTTCTCCAGGGCGGCGACGGCCTTGCGGCCCTCGGCCTTGGGCAGCGTGAAGGAGATGTCGGTCAGACCGGTCGAGGCGGCCGACACGTTCTGCACGACCATGTCGATGTTGACCTCGGAGTCCGCGATCGCACGGAAGATGCGCGCGGCCTCGCCCGGCTTGTCCGGGACTCCGACGACCGTGACCTTCGCCTCGGAGGTGTCATGTGCGACGCCCGAGATGATTGCCTGCTCCATCGGCTGGTCCCCTTGCGGTTCGTTGCTGACCCAGGTGCCCCTCAGTCCCGAGAAGGACGAGCGGACATGGATCGGGATGTTGTAACGACGTGCGTATTCGACGCAACGGTGCAGCAGCACCTTAGAGCCGGAGCTGGCCAGCTCCAGCATGTCCTCGAAGGAGATCCAGTCGATCTTCCGGGCCTTCTTCACGACCCGCGGGTCGGCGGTGAAGACACCGTCGACATCGGTGTAGATCTCACAGACATCGGCGTCCAGGGCGGCCGCCAGCGCGACGGCGGTGGTGTCCGACCCACCGCGCCCCAGCGTGGTGATGTCCTTCTTGTCCTGGGACACACCCTGGAACCCGGCGACGATGGCGATATTGCCCTCGTCGACGGAGGTCTTGATCCGGCCCGGCGTGACGTCGATGATCCGTGCCTTGTTGTGCACGGAATCGGTGATGACACCGGCCTGGCTGCCCGTGAAGGACTGTGCCTCATGGCCGAGGTTTTTGATCGCCATCGCCAGCAGGGCCATGGAGATCCGCTCTCCGGCGGTCAGCAGCATGTCGAACTCACGCCCCGACGGAATCGGGGACACTTCCTGCGCGAGATCGATCAGCTCGTCCGTCGTGTCGCCCATCGCCGAAACCACCACGACAACCTGGTTGCCGTTCTTCTTGGCCTCGACGACTCGCTTGGCAACGCGCTTGATGCCCTCGGCATCCGCAACGGATGAGCCGCCGTACTTCTGCACGACAAGGCCCACGTGCGCTCCTCGCAACTGTCTCTTCGGGAGTTTCCTCCCGGACCCCCGGAAATGGGGGTACTGCGGTCGGCTCAGTCTATCGAGCAGGCGGAATCCGCCCTGCTGATACCACATCGTGAGACATGGGACTCACCCATTGATCACGGCAACCTCACCGTGTTCACCTGGCTCGTGCGTTCCACGTCCCGCGGCGGCTCCACAAGGCGCACCGTTGCGCCCGCTCGGCGAGCACATGCCCGCTCCAGGCCGGTACACACGGAAACGTAACCCAGGTCACAAGGTATGGCCACGGCGAGGACGCCCGGGGAGCCGGAGCATCCCGCCCCGACGGCCGTCCCCCGGGCTCACATCCCCCGCAGTCCCAGCGGCCCGGCGATCTCCGCCGCCATGACCTTCCCGGCCTCCTCGGCGAGCTGCTCCTCGTCGCCGCTGACGCCGCTGTCGGTGTCCAGGCCGTCCAGCTCGTCCAGCGGCTGGTCGAGGCGTACGTGGGCGACCAGCGACTGGAGCGCCCGCAGGGCGGCGGAGGCGGTCGGGCCCCAGTTGGAGAGGTAGGAGAACTGCCACCACCACAGGGCCTCGCTGACCCGGCCCGCGCGGTAGTGCGCCAGACCGTGCCGCAGATCGGTGATGATGTCGGCCAGGTCGTCGGAGATCCGGCTGGCGACCGGCTCGCTGCGCGGCACATACGGGTCGAAGACCTCGGAGTACACGTCCACCGGGTCGAGCAGGTTCGCGAAGCGCTCGCGCAGCTCGTCGACGTCCGGCTCCGGGCCGATGTCCGGCTCGTACCGCTCGTCGGGGACGAAGTCCTCATGAGCGCCCAGACGGCCGCCGGTGAGCAGCAGCTGGGAGATCTCCAGCAGCAGGAAGGGCACCGCGCTGTCCGGCTCGTCGCCCTTGGCGACTTCCGTCACGGCGACGATGAAGCTCTCGATCGAATCGGAGATCGATACCGCGAAGTCGTCCGGGTCCTGTGTCGCGTTGTGCAGCGTGGCATCAGACATCGAGAAGTCTCCTCCCTTCGAAGGCCCGCCCCAGCGTGACCTCGTCCGCGTACTCCAGATCGCCGCCGACCGGCAGACCGCTCGCCAGTCGCGTCACCTTCAGGCCCATGGGCTTGATCATGCGGGCCAGATACGTGGCCGTGGCCTCGCCCTCCAGATTCGGGTCGGTGGCCAGGATCAGCTCGGTGACGGTGCCGTCCGCGAGCCTGGCCAGCAGTTCCCTGATCCGCAGGTCGTCGGGGCCCACGCCCTCGATCGGGCTGATCGCCCCACCGAGGACGTGGTAGCGACCGCGGAACTCGCGGGTCCGCTCGATCGCCACGACGTCCTTGGGCTCCTCCACGACACAGATGACCGCCGGATCGCGCCTCGGGTCCAGGCAGACCCGGCACTGCTCCTCCTGCGCCACATTGCCGCAGGTACCGCAGAACCGGACCTTCGCCTTGACCTCCATCAGCGCGTTCGCGAGCCGGCGGACATCGGTCGGCTCGGCCTGAAGAATGTGGAAGGCGATCCGCTGCGCGCTCTTGGGACCGACGCCGGGCAGCCTGCCCAACTCGTCGATCAGGTCCTGGACCACGCCTTCATACACGGAACGTCTTCTTTCTCTTCTGCCGTGATGCGTACGCTAGTTGGCTACTCCTCAGAAAGGGAGACCAGGGATTCCGCCACCGCCCAGACCCTGGGCGAGCGGGCCGAGCTTCTGCTGCTGGAGCTGCTGGGCGCTGGCGTTGGCGTCCCGGACCGCCGCCAGCACGAGGTCGGCGATCGTCTCGGCCGTCTCCTCCGCGGAGTCGGTGTCGACCGCCTTGGGGTCGATGACCAGGCCCTGGAGCTCTCCGGAGCCGGTCACCGTCGCCTTGACCAGACCGCCGCCCGCGGAACCCTCGACGGGTGTCTCCGCCAGTTCCTGCTGGGCTGCCGCGAGGTCCTGCTGCATCTTCTGAGCCTGCTGAAGCAGCTGCTGCATATTGGGCTGACCACCGGGGATCACGACGTGACTCCTGCCATACGACAACGATTGGTGCGGTAGCCCGAGCCTACGTGTTTCACGGGCCCCGCGCCCTACGCCGTAGGGAGGAGCACGGGTGTACGCCGGGCGTACGCCCGGTTACCCCTTTTCGCCCCTCCCACCCCGCCTACGCGGTGCCCTTCGGCGCCTACTCGTTGTTGAACTCTTCCAGCACCGTCGCGCCCAGTTCGCGCACGATCAGGTCGTGTCCGCTGAGCGCGGAGTCGACGAGATCGGGGTCGTCCTCGGCCGGCATGTCGTACTCGATGGACGTCGGCGGGGGCTCCGGCGCACGGTAGGCGGACTCCGCCGCGGGCGCGCCCTGCCCGCCGCCCCCGGACGACGGGGCGGAGACGGCCTCCCGGGCCATCCGCGCACCCTGGCTTCCGCCACCGCCGCCATTGCCACCGCTGTTGCCGTCCTGCCCGTACTGGCCGCCGGACGACGGGGGCGCCGCCGGGCCGGTCTGCTGGGGCGGGGGCTGCGGCGCGCTCTGCTGCGGTGCGGCGGGCGCACCGCCGCCGAAGCCGCCGCCCCCTCCGCCGCCGCGGGGGCCACCACCGGTCGCGGGACCGGCGCCACCCGACGGGTCGACGATCGCCTCGACCCGCCACTGCACCTGGAACCGCTCGGCCAGCACGTCCTTGAGGACGTCCTCGCTTCCGCCGTTGGCGAAGCTGTCGCGGGCACCGGCATTGGGGAAGCCGATCTGGAGCGTGGTGCCGTCGAAGCCGGAGACCTGGGCATTCTGGCTCAGCAGGATCCAGGTGAAACGGCGGCGGTCCTTCACCGCCTCCAGGATGTCCGGCCACATCTGCCGCACCTGGGCGGCACCCTGCGCAGCCCCCGGGGCCGCGGCGGCCGCCGGCGGCTGCGGGGCCGCGGGCGCGGGCGCCCCGGCCAGCGGTCCGGACGCGGCCGGCGGCCCAGCGGGAGCCCCGCCCTGCGGCGCCTGACCGCCCTGCCCCGGCGCCACGGCCGTGGGCCAGCCACCGGGCTGCCGTCCGGCACCACCACCATCACCGGCCGCGGGGCCGCCACCGGTGGCATTGCCCGCACTCCCGGGCCAGGCGCCGGGCCGCGGGGCCGCTGCCTCACTGCTCTGGCCGCCCTGGCCGCCCTGCGGAGCATCGGCCGGGGCGCCGCCGGTCCCCTTGCCCGTACTTCCCGGCCAGGCGCCGGGCCGCGGGGCCGCTGTCTCACCGGCCTGGCCACCCGGGCCACCCTGCGGAGCGTCCGCCGGGCCGCCCTGGGGCGCCGCCGCACCACCGCTGTCGCCCTGCTGCTGCCCGCCCGTGGGCGCGGCCACCGGCCCGCCGGATGCCCCGGCACCGGCCGTCGGCGCCGCCGGGGCGGTTGCCGGAGCCCCTGCCCCTCCCGCCGGGCCGCCGCTCACCGCGCCCCGCACCGCGGCCCGCGCGGCGGCCGGCCCGGACGGTCCCGCCGGCATCGGCGGATGAGCCTCCGGCCCCGGCACATAACCGGCCGCGGGCCCGCCCCCGGACGCCACCACGGGCGGCGCCCCGAGCCCGGGGCCGGCCCCGGAACCCGCACCGCCGCCCATACCGCCGGCCCCGCCCAGCAGCGCGGCACCCGCCCCGCGCTCCAGACGGTCGAGCCGCGCCTGCACCGACCGCTCGTCGTCGTACGCCGCGGGCAGCAGCACCCGGGCACAGATCAGCTCCAGCTGGAGCCGCGGCGAGGTCGCTCCGCGCATCTCCGTCAGGCCCGCATTGACCAGGTCGGCGGCCCGGCTCAGCTCGGCCGCCCCGAAGACGGACGCCTGCGCCGTCATCCGCTCCACGACATCGGCGGGGGCGTCGATCAGCCCCTTCTCCCCCGCGTCCGGCACGGCCGCCAGGATCACCAGATCCCGCAGCCGCTCCAGCAGGTCCGCGACGAAGCGCCGCGGGTCGTTGCCGCCCTCGATGACCCGTTCCACGACCTCGAAGGCCGCCGCGCCGTCCCCCGCGGCGAACGCCTCCACGATCGAATCCAGCAGCGAGCCGTCGGTGTAACCGAGCAGCGCCGTCGCCATGGCATACGTCACACCGTCCGCACCGGCACCCGCGAGCAGCTGGTCCATCACGGACATCGAGTCCCGCACCGAGCCTGCCCCGGCCCGCACCACCAGCGGCAGCACCCCGTCCTCGACCGGGATGTCCTCCCGCCCGCACACCTCTGCCAGGTAGTCCCGCAGCGTCCCCGGCGGCACCAGGCGGAAGGGGTAGTGATGCGTACGCGACCGGATCGTCCCGATGACCTTCTCGGGCTCGGTCGTCGCGAAGATGAACTTCAGATGCTCCGGCGGCTCCTCGACGACCTTCAGCAGGGCGTTGAAGCCCGCGGAGGTCACCATGTGCGCCTCATCGATGATGTAGATCTTGTAGCGGCTGCTGGCCGGCCCGAAGAACGCCTTCTCGCGCAGCTCACGGGCGTCGTCCACACCACCGTGGGACGCCGCGTCGATCTCGATCACATCGATGGAACCCCGGCCGTTCCTGGCCAGGTCCACACACGACTGGCACTTTCCACAGGGTGTGGGAGTGGGACCTTCCTCACAGTTGAGGCAGCGCGCCAGGATCCGCGCACTCGTCGTCTTGCCGCAGCCGCGCGGGCCGCTGAACAAATAGGCGTGGTTGACGCGGTTGTTCCGCAGAGCCTGCTGGAGCGGATCGGTCACGTGCTCTTGCCCGATGACCTCGGCGAAGGTCTCGGGCCGGTAGCGGCGGTACAGCGCAAGGGACGACACGCATACGACGATATCGGGCCGCACTGACAACCGACGGGGCCCCGCAAACGCAAGCGCCCCCCACGCACCCGCCAGAGCCGACCTACCCTTGCTGCCTTCCGGCCCTGGGGGAGTTCAGTCAGATAGCGCCACGTGAGGGGCTGCGCACCACACTAGCGGATCCCCCGCCCAAGAAACGAACCCGGCCCCGCCTCCGACCCACTCCTCCACCCCCGCCATCCCCTCCCGAGGATCATGGTCGCGAGCACTCCCCAACGTCTTGTATTGTTTGCGGCGGAGGATTCGCCTAGTGGCCTAGGGCGCACGCTTGGAAAGCGTGTTGGGGGCAACCCCTCACGAGTTCGAATCTCGTATCCTCCGCCAGTGCCTCACCGGGCACAACGTCGAAGGGCCCCACCGCTTGCGGTGGGGCCCTTCGCGGTTCTTCGTCTCTGCGCGGAGACCGCGGCCCGCTCAGGAGTCGTAGCAGACGTAGGTGCCCTCGGGCCCGTGGGCGATCCGGGCGGAGCTCCAGCAGTGGAGCATCGGCCCCACGCGGTACAGGGCGGCGCCACCGGCCAGCAGGGCAAGGACGGCGAGCACAGCGATCACGGTCCGCATGGCCGTCATCCGCCGTACGAGCCACCAGGCCCCGGCGACCGCCAGCGTCCCCAGCCCCAGCATGACGGCGGATATCGGAGCGGTGTTGTTCTGGATCCCGGGAAAGCGGTCCGGGTGCGCGGCCTGTTGGACGGCGGCGAAAGCGAAGAAGAACAGCAGCAGGCCGAGCAGCAACAGGCCGACGGAGCCGGCCCCGCGGCCGACGGCCCGGCCCCGGCTTCGCGGACTTCCGGACGCCTCGGCGTCCGCGCGCACGAGCCGCCGGTCGAGGACCGCCCGCAGCCGGTCCACCTCCTCCGGGCCCGCCACGGCCCGCTTGGGCAGGACGACGAAGCCGACGGCGGACTTGTCGGCGCTGAGCAGCACGAACAGCTCCGGGGTCTCGACATAGCGCGGGTAGAGGTGCCAGTCGGTGCCGGCCGAGCTGTGCGCGGTGGTGATCCGGACCCCGGTGTCGTCGACCGTCCCGCGGATGTCCCCCTGCCGTTCGGCGAGCCGGTGGAGGTGGCGCGCCTGCAACCACGGCAGTGCGGTCATGAAGGCGGCGAAGACCACCACCCCCACATACAGCGGCCACGGTGTGTCATGGCGGCCGGAGTTGGCCGCCGACAACAGGGCGCCGACGATCGAGACCGCCACCGTCCAGACCAGCGCCCGGCGCTGAAAGCGTCCCGCGCCGGTGCTCCTCGCGCGTGCCCGCAGCGCGGACGCCAATTCGCCGACGGTCGGCCGGTAGGCCAGCTCCACCGGTCTCTCGGCGACCGCGTCCGTTTCCCGGCCCTCGGCCATGGCCCCTCCCCGTTAGGTGATCCACCGGATCGTAGAGGCTTTCTCAGCCGCTCCCGTGACCTGATCTTGACGCAAGGAAGCTCAGCGCGCCCGGAGCCGCGCCAACTCCCTTTTCGGGTGGGGAAATCGGCGTAACGGCGGACTATTTTCTCGAGGGAATGGGAAACCCGCGAAATGCGGCGCAGCGGGGCGCGGGAAAAGCGGGTGGTCGCCAATGATGCCGAGTGGTTATCGAATCGCAGACAGAAGGGTGGTTTCGCCTACTCGGCCCCGGCAAACACGAAGACATGAACAACACCCACGAACCCATGCCCGCAAACCACTCCTATGACGGCTATGGGCACAACCGGCCCGGTCTCGGCGCACATCGGGCCGCGCTGATCATCCACACGATCGGGGATGTGGCCGCCGGCTTCCTGGGCCTGTGGATACTGCTGTACCTGCTCGAAGCGAACCAGGGAAATGTTTTCGTCGAATTCGTCCACGGAGTGGCCGACGCGCTCGCTTGGTGGTCGCAGGACATCTTCACCATGGACGGCGAAGGGGTGCGGGTATTCCTCAATTACGGTCTGCCTGCCGGGCTTTACCTGCTGCTGGGGCATGGGATCGCCGCTCGGGTTCGTCGCATCTGACCGTTTTCCGTCACCAAGACAGACGATGCGGATGCGGACGTGGGTGAGGGGGCGGATGCGGCTGGGTCGCCGCCCTGAGGATGGGGCAACTTCCTCAGGGGGAGCCGCTCGTTCGGGTTTTTCTGTTGCTGCCTAGCATGAGGGCGTGATGTCCAGCCGCCCGTTCGTTCCGCCACGGGCCGCCGCACGGCGGTGGCGTGTGTGGTGTGTGCTCGGGCTGCTGGCGGGGCTGCTGGGTATGCATGGGCTCGGCCCTGCCGTTGCGGTGCCCTCGTCCGCGCACGGGCACCGGATGACCGCGGCGACCGCGGCGTCCGTAGTGGCCACGGTCCAGGCGCACTGCCCTGGGGACAGTGACTGCGGTGGCACCGGACATGTCCATCACGCGGACTCGACCTGTGCGTCCGCCGCGCTGCACGGGCCGCCCGCGCCCCCGGCGTTGGCGCCCTCGCTCGGCTGCCCCGTGGAGCCCGCCGACGCGGTAGGCGCGGGCGCACCGGGCAAACGGGACGGTGGGCGGGCGCCGCCCGATCTGGCCGAACTCCAGCTCCTGCGGATCTAGGAACACCCCGACGGCACGGACGCCCGCTCAAGGGCGCGGTGCCGCCGTTCGGCATGTTCCGATACCGCTGCTTTTTCCAGGAGTTCAGTCAGCCATGAGCAGGTACAAGTCCAACCGTTCCGTCACGCGCCGCCTCGTTGTCGTGGCCGCAACCGCCGCCTCCGCGGTGGTACTGGCCGCCTGTGGCGGCAAGGACAGCGGCGGCCACCCCGCGCACCGCTCCCCGTCACCGTCCGCCTCTTCGCCCAGCGCCTCGGCCGGGGCGCACAATGCGGCCGATGTGGCGTTCGCGAAGGGGATGATTCCGCACCACCGGCAGGCCGTGGAAATGGCCGGCCTGGCCGCCGGACGGGCCTCTTCGAGCCAGGTGAAGGAACTCGCCGCCAAGATCAAGCAAGCCCAGGACCCGGAGATCAAGACCATGTCCGGGTGGCTGACGGCGTGGGGCGAGCAGGTGCCGGAGGAGGTGCCCGGCATGGATCACTCCGAGCACTCCGGCTCCTCCGGCCACTCCGGTATGCCTGGCATGGATCACTCGGCCATGCCCGGAATGATGAGCGCTGAGGAGATGGCCGCGCTGAAGAAGAAGTCGGGCAAGGCATTCGACACGGCCTTCATGGAGATGATGGTCGGGCATCACCGGGGCGCGGTGAAGATGGCGGGCACCGAGAAGGAGAAGGGTGCCTACGGCCCGGCGAAGACGCTGGCCGACGCCGTCATCAAGGCCCAGGAGGCGGAGATCGCACGGATGAACAGGTTGCTGGGGAAGGGGTGAGCCGCCGCCCGTCAGTTCCGGGGCGGCAGGCGGTAGCTACCGGCGGCAGGACATAGCTGTCGGCGCTAGGCCGCAGCCGGCACCAGGGGCATCGGCCGTAGCCACCGGCAGGCCGTGAGCCGCGTGATCGTTGTCCGTCGGTCCTCCGTGCAGACGGCGGGCCGACGGGCGACAGTCAGGCCGCGCCCACCCCCTAAGGCGACGGCCCACCCGGTGGCGCCCCGCCTGGCGGCGCCCATCCTGGCGGCGCTCCCCGGAGCGTGGCCAGCCGGCGGCGGTACTCCTCTTCGTCGATCTCACCGCGGGCGTACCGCTCCGCGAGGATCTGTTCGGCGGCCGGTCCGCCGCGGGTCGGCGGGGGCTCGCCGCGGGCGGGGGCCGAGCGGCCCAGGGTGCGGACGATCAGCAGCGCGATGACGAAGAGCAGCGCCAGGAACAGGAAGATGCTGATCGACATCGCGAGCCAGGCCCACCCGCCGCCATGGCGGCCGTACCAACACAACATCTCGCCCTCCACCTCCCGCGACGCGGGGTGCGGGCCCGGTGCCCGCAGGGGACCTCGGCTTTATGCCCTTCCATGGTCTCTCGGTCGGGGGCGGGGAGCCATGGGTGCGCCGCGCGACCGCGGGCGCCGGGATGTCCGTCGGCCGGGGCCACCACGGAGAGCGCGTGCCTGTTCGGTGAGCTCTACCGGCGGTCCGGCTGCTCCGGTACCGACTCGCCCGCTTCCTCGTGTTGGACGGCTGCGTCCACTGCCTCGGAGGGGATCGCGAGGCGTACCGCGGTGTAGTGGATGGCCAGGCTGAAGACGATCACGATGACCAGGTCCCACCAGTCGGGGAGGGCGCCGGTGCCGCCGTAGCGGCCGAAGCGGGCGATGAGGATCATGCCGCCGAGCCAGGGCCACACCCATAGGGCGTTGCGGGCGCGCAGGCCGCTGCGTTCGGCGGCCGGGATGCCGCGGCGGGTGAGGAAGAGGAAGACGAAGCCGAGCAGGGCGGCGATGCCGAGTTTCCAGTCCGCCTCGTAGCCGGACCAGTAGAAGATCAAGTTGGCGAAGACGAAGCCGAGCGGGGCCATGACCGGTCCGGCGGGCAGCCGGTAGGGGCGGTTGCGATCGCCGTCCCGGATGCGGAGGGCGTGCAGCGACACCGGGGCGAACGCGTACATGATCGCCGCGGCCGAGGTGACCAGGCCCACCAGGGCCTGCCAGCTGGGGAACGGCAGGAAGGCGAGCTCGCCGACCACGAAGGCGAGCAGGGTCGAGATGACGGGGACCCGGCTGCGGCCGACCTGGGTGAGGGGCTGGGGCAGCACCCGCTCGCGTCCCATGGCGTAGGAGAGGCGCGCGGCGCCCGCCATGTAGACGAGGCCGGTGCCTGCCGGGGAGATGACGGCGTCGACGTAGAGGATGGTCGCCAGCCAGCCGGCGCCGACGGCCGTGGCCAGGGTGGCGTAGGGGCCGAAGTTGCCCGCCCCCACGGGGTTGTCCCAGCTGCGGGCCAGGGCGCCGGGGTCCAGGGCGGCGATGAAGGCGATCTGGAGCAGGAGGTAGAGCGCGGTGCCGATGGCCATGGCCACGACCACGGCCCGGGAGATGTCGCGCTGGGGATTGCGGGCCTCCCCGGCCAGCTGGATGGCCTGCTCGAAGCCCAGCAGCGCGAACACCACTCCGGCGGGCAGGGCCGCGAAGACCCCGTGCGCCCCGTGGGGGGCGAAGCCGCCGCCGGCGGTGAAGTTCGCGCTGTGGAAGGACAGCGTCATCAGGACGATGACGGTCAGCAGGGGTACGGCCGTCTTGAACACGGCGGTGACCGAGTTGATCCCGGCCATCAGCCGGACCCCGAGGACGTTGATCAACGTGAAGATCATCATGAAGACGGTGCCGATCACCAGGCCCGGGGTGGTGAGGGTGCCGTTGGGGTTCAGCATGTCCACCCGGTCGTGGATCCAGCCGATGCGGTCCAGATAGGAGAGCGTGGCCTCGACCTCGATGGGGGAGATCAGCACCGAGCGCAGCCAGGACATCCAGCCCGCGGTGAAGCCGGTCAGCGGGCCGAAGGCGAAGAACGGGAACCGGGCGGTGCCGCCCGCGATCGGGTAGGTGGCGCCCAGCTCCGCGTGGGCCAGTGCGAGCACCGCGAGCATCGCCGAGGCGAGCACCCAGGAGATCAGCGAGGCCGGGCCGGCGATGACGGCGGTGGTGAGCGCGCCCAGCAGCCAGCCGGAGCCGATGATCGACCCCAGGGAGAGGAACATCAGCCCCCAGAATCCGACCGCCCGGCGCAGATGACGGCCACCGCCCGCGCTCTCGCTCCCCGCTACGGCTGCCTTGCTCACGCGCGCTCCTGGTTGACCGGGCCGGCTTCGTCCTGGGACGCAGGCCTCGCGCTGCCGGCGCGCGGCGCGTCGCCCGTATACGGAGAGTAAACGCGTGGTGGCGCGTCAGGTTCCGGTTTGGGCGGGGAGTTCCCTCGTCGAGCCGTGTGGGCCGGTGCCGGGCGGGTGGGCGCTGTGGGCGGTTACGGGGGCGTGCCGGCGCTCGTCCGGTGTGCGGCGCGGGGCGTGAGCGACGCCTCGGCGGCTACGGGCGCGGGGCCGCTACTGGTTACCGCCGGTGACTGCCCGAGGGGTGGGCGAGGGGGTGCGGGGAGCCGTTGTGCGGCGGTGGGTGGGCGTAAAACAGGGTGGCGTAGAGGCCGTGGTGGGCGAGGAGTTGGGCGTGGGTGCCCGACTCCACCAGGCGGCCCTCGTCCAGGACCAGGATGCGGTCGGCGTCCGTGGCGAGGTCCAGGTCGTGCGTGATCACGATGGTGGTGCGGCCCTCGGCGAGGCGCCGCAGGGGCCCGAGGATGCGCTGGGTGGCGAGGACGTCCAGGCCGGTGGTGGGCTCGTCGAGGACGAGAACGGGGGCGTCGCGCAGCATGGCCCGCGCGATGGCGACGCGCTGGAGCTGGCCGCCGGAGAGCCGGGAGGTGCCGGGCGCGATGACGGTCTCGTAGCCGTCGGGGAGGGCGTCGATGAACACCTCGGCGTCGGCCGCGCGGGCGGCGCGGACGACATCGCGGTGGGTCACGTCGTCCCGCCCGCAGGCGATGTTCTCCTCCACGGTGTCGTGCAGGACGAGGGTCTCCTGGGGCAGCAGGGTGATGTTGCGGCGGAGCCGGTCGAGCGGCATCCGGTTCACGGGGATGCCGTCGAGCCGGATGCTGCCGGCGTCCGGGTCGTAGAACCGCAGCAGCAGGGCGGCGAGCGTCGACTTTCCGGCGCCGCTGGGCCCGGTGATCACCACCAGCTCCCCGGGCACCGCGCTGAACGAGAAGTCCTGGAGGACCTCGTGCTCGCTGCCGGGGTAGCGGAAGTGCACCCGGCAGGCTTCCACCGCGCCGACCGCGCGGTTCGGCGCCGGGACGACGGCGGCGGGGTCCGGGTCGGTGACGGCGGGGCGGGCGTCGAGGATCTCCAGCAGCCGCTCGGATCCGGCGGTCGCCTCGGTGACGGTCAGTCCCAGCTGGCCGAGGTCACGGATCGGCGGGTAGAGGTAGCCGACGAAGGCGGCGAAGGCCAGCAGCTCCCCGAGCGTCATCCGCCCCGCGGAGATCTCCCATGCGCCGAGGCCGATGATCGCCAGGACGCAGAGCGTTTCGAGGACCTCGACGATCTGCTCGTACAGCTCGTTGAGGCGGGCGCTGGTCACCGACGCCCGCAGCCAGCTGCGGGCCTCGCGGCGGAGCCGTTCCTGCTCGTCGTGCTGGCGGTTGTAGGCCTGGGTCAGGACGACATTGACCAGCCCTTCCTCGACCACCGAGGTGATGGCGCCGTCGGCCGCGCGCTCCCGGCGGGAGACCTCCTTGACCCGGCCGGTGAAGCGGCGGGTGGCGATCCAGAAGAGCGGGGCCAGGGCGAAGGTGACCAGGGCCATGTCCCAGCGCAGCCAGAACGCGGCACCGGCGTAGAAGATGACGCCGAATATGGCCGTGGCCGCCTGGACCAGACCGCTGACCACCAGCGCTTCGATGGCGTCCACGTCGCCGGTCATCCGCTCGACCAGGTCACCGCGGCGATTGCGCTGGAAGAAGTGCGGCGGCAGCTTCTGGAGGTGGGCGAAGACGCGGGCCCGTAGCCGCATCACGAAGCGCTCGGCCGTCCATGCGGCGAGCGAGTTGCCCAGATACCCCACCACCCCGCCGGCGACGGCCACGCCCAGCCACAGGCCGGCCGGTGCCCAGAAGGCGCTGACCGAGCCCTTCTGAAGAGCGTTGTCGGTGAGTTCGGCGAAGACCAGGATGGCCACGGTCTCCGCGAACGCGGCGAGGATGGCGCTCAGGCAGACCAGGAGGATCCAGCGCCGGTCGCCCCGGGTCAGCGGCCAGAAGCGCCGCACGGATTCCTTGAACCCCACCCGCCTGGTGCGGATCGGGGCGGCCGCCACGAGGCCGCTCCCCAGGACCCGGTCCGCACCGGGCTCCAGGGGCGGCTGTGCCGCTGCCCGCGGTCCGGCGGCAGAGAGGGCGGACGCGTCACCGTCCTGCTGCGACACGGACGAACCCTGTCCCACAGACGGTGGCTCCGTGCCCTGTTGAGGCGACGCCGCACGGCGCTCCAGGCGCCGGCGTGAGCTGCGGAGGTGCATGGTCGCTACGTCATATCGTCGCTGCTCGGGCGGTTGACCGGGGCCCGGAAGGGGCCCCTCACACCGACGAGGCGGACCCGCGCGGTACGCGAGCCTGCCTCGGACTCAGGATTTTGAGTCAGTGGTGGTGACGACGCCTGCGCAGATACCTGCGTCCACGCCTCCTGCGGCGCCGACGGCGGCCGTGGTCGTGGTCGTAATCGTCGTCGTGCCTACGCCTTCTCGGGAAGACATTCCGGAAGCTCATTCTCGCCTCCTAGGATTTTGTTCCTTGTTGGTCGAACCGTTACCGGTTACGACAACTCCCAAGCTACGACGCTCACCTGTCTCCAACAAGGCGATTTGCGTGAAAATTCAGACATAAGCCAAGATTCTTAGTGAACATGGCAAAGCGTGCTGAATCGTCACTCTCCGGATACCGTGGAAGGAGAGCGCGACAGGCCGGTCCGGGCGCCCGTGCGGCGGACCCACCGAGCCGCCCGAGCGCCGCTGGACCGGCACCGTCGCCGTCGGTCAGGTCGCGCTGAGCGCCACCGTCGGATGCAGCCGGGAGGCCCGTACGGCCGGATAGAGACCGGCGATGACCCCGATCACGAGCGTGGCGCCCAGACCGCCGGCCAGGGACCAGGGCGGTACGACGGCGGTCCACCCCTGCGCACGGGCGAAGGCGAAGGTGGCGGCGGCGCCGAGGGCCGCGCCCGCCAGCCCGCCGAGCGCCGACAACAGCAGCGACTCGGTGAGGAATTGAATCCGGATCGAGCCGCGGGTCGCGCCCAGTGCGCGGCGCAGCCCGATCTCCTGGCGGCGCTCCAGCACCGAGATCACCATGGTGTTGGCCACGCCCACCCCGCCGACGAGCAGCGCCACCGCGCCCAGGCCGAGCATCAGTGACGTCAGCCCCTCATCGGTGGCGGCCTTGGCCGCGAGGGCGTCGGAGGGGCGGGAGACCTTCACCGAGCCCTCGTCACCCGGGTTGACCGTACGGGCCAGCACCCCCTGGACCGCCTCCACCGAGGCGTCCGTGGAGCGCTCGAAGAGCATGGTGGGGTGGCCGTCGAAGCCCAAGTAGCGCTCGGCGGAGGGGTATCCGACCAGCGCCGTACGGTCCAGATTCGGCACCAGCTCGACGGGCGCGAGGATGCCGGTGACGACGTACCAGCGGTCGTCCAGCAGGATCTTGCCGCCGGGTGCGGAGATGCCGAGGCGGTCGGCGGCGACCGAGCCCAGCACGACGGTGGGCAGTCGCTCACTGGCGCGGTTCAGCCAGCTGCCCTGACCGATACGGGCGTTGAGCGCGTCGAGCAGGTCGGTGCGGGCGGCCTGGACCGTGATGCCGGCCGCCCTCTCCTCCGGCACGGCGTCACTGCGCCGCACCCGGGCGTCGACCGCGCCGGTCGCGGTGGCGTGCTGGACCGGGCCGATCCGCTCGACCATCGACACCGCGTTCTTGGGGAGTTTGACGGTGCCGCCCATGGGGTCCTCCCCCGCCTCGGCGGTGAGCAGATTGGTGCCGAGCCGGTCGAGCCGGTTCATGAGGTCGGCGCGGCTGGAGGTGGACAGCCCGATGACCGCGACCATCGTGGCGATGCCGATCGCGATGCCGAGGGCGGACAGCACGACCCGGGTGCGCCGGCTGCGCAGGCCCTCGGCGCCGACCCGCAGCACATCGGCCGGGGAGAGCCGGGCCGGGCGGAGGGCGGGGCGGAGGGCGGGGCCGCTCATCGGGTCACCTCCTCGGTGGGCTCCACGGGGGAGCCGGATGCGGGCGGAGCGGCACCGGAGTCGTGGACGATCTCGCCGTCGCGGAAGCGGATCCGGCGGGGCAGCGCGGCGGCGATCTCGTGGTCGTGGGTGATGACGCAGACGGTCGTCCCGGCCGCGTGCAGCTCGCGGATGAGGTTCATGACCATGGCGCCGGACGCGGTGTCCAGCGCGCCGGTCGGTTCGTCGGCGAGCAGCAGGTCGGGGTCGCCGACCAGTGCGCGGGCGATGGCCACCCGCTGCTTCTCGCCGCCCGAGAGCTGGTGGGCGAGGTGGTCGATACGGTGCCCGAGCCCCACTTCCTCCAGGGCCGTACGGGCCCGCGCGCGGCGCTCCCGCAGCCCCGTCCCGCCGTACAGCAGACCGTCGGCGACATTGTCCTGGGCGCTGCGGCCGGGGGCGAGGTGGAAGTGCTGGAAGACGAAGCCGATGTGCCGGGCGCGCAGCACGGAGAGCTGGGCGTCGGACAGCTTGCTCACGTCGTACCCGGCCACCCGGACCTCGCCCGAGGTGGCCCGGTCGAGGGTGCCCAGGAGGTTGAGCAGGGTGGATTTGCCGGAGCCGGACGGGCCGACGATGGCGGTCAGTTCGCCCTGCTCCACCCGCAGGTCCACGCCCCGCAGGGCGTGCACCCCGCCCGGGTACGACTTGGTGGCCGCCCGCAGTTCGATCACGGCTTCGGTCATTGCTCGGCCGCTCCGACCTTCATGCCCTCGGCCAGGCCGGCGCCGCTGACCTCGATCCGGCCGTCGGCCGTCAGACCGGTCTCTACCTGCACCATGCGCGTCTTGCCGCCCTGGACCAGCTCCAGCCCGTAGCCGCCCTCGCGCAGCGCGACGACCGCCTCGACCGGGACCGTCAGCACGTTCTTACGGCTTTCACTGACGAACTTCACGCTGAGGGTGCCCTGCCGGTCCTTCTCCTGGAGCTTGGTGCCGTCGTCGAGCGTGATCTCCACCTGGAGGGCGTCCCCGGACGGGCCACCGCTGCCGGCGGCCCCGCCCTCGGCGGGGCCGGAGTCCTCCGGGGCCACCACGCCGCTGACCTTGCCGCGCCGGGTGTCTCCGCTGTGCATGGCGATCTCCACCTTGGTGCCCTTGGCGGCCAGCGCACCGTCGGCCGCGTCCAGCTCGGCCCGTACGACCGGCTTGGTGGAGGCGACGGTGAGGACCTTGCTGTCCGGACCGACACGGTCGGCGAGGGCGGCGTCGGCGGACACCACCCGCAGCGGGCCGCGCTGGAAGACGACGTCGCCCTGGCCGACCTCGCCGTTGGAGGTCACATCGAGGGACTTCTGCCACTGCTTGACGGCGGCCTCGGTCGCCTCGTCGAAGCGGACGTCCACATACAGACCCGCCCCGAAGCCCAGATCGCGGAGGTTGCGCTCCAGTTGGAGGACGTCCGGGCCACGGGCGCCGGTCTTCATCGTGCGGAACATCGGTGTCGCGCCGTAGAGGAGGGTCACCGGCCGGGCGTCGCGCTCATAGAGGCGCTGCCCGAGCGAGACGGTCTTCCCCGGTTCGGCGGCCTTGGTGACCGTGCCCTCCACCGGGGACTTCACCACCCGGCGCTGCGCGTAATCCAGCCGCCCGTCGACGGTCTTGCTCTGCACGAGGTCGGTCCGGGTGATCTCGGTCGTGGTGGGCGGCCCCTTCGGCTTTCCGGCCGAGGCGTCCTTCCCGGGGCCGGTGAGGAGCATGACACCGGCGGTCGCCGCGGTCGCGGTGACCGCGGCTGCCAGGGCGACCAGGCCCCGGCGGCGCTTCCGTGCAGAACTCACTGCATGCCGTCCAGTCCGTCGAGGAGCTTGTCCTTGCATGCCTGTACGGCCTGCTTGTAGGCGGGCGAGTCCGGCGCGATCTCGGGCGAGGCGGGGTTCGGGTCACCACCGGGGATGACATTGCCGTCCTGCAACCGCGGGTTGGTGAACTTCGATACGCCATGGGCGCGCATGCACTTGGCGTGCGCGAGCATCGACTCGTAATCCTTCTGCGTATCGCGGGGCGGCTCCAGGCTCATGGCCTTTTGCATCTCGTTCTTGCAAGCGCCGCCCCGGCCGGCTTTGGCGACGTCGTCGTTGCCCATCTTGTCCTGGAGTTCGTTGATCTTCGTCCAGTCGAGATGGCCGCTCAGTTTGGGGTCGGGATAATCCTTGTTGATCTTCTGGCGCATGCACTGGACGAACTTCATCTGTGCGTCGTAGAAGGCGCTTTTGCCCTTGGCCGGACCGGCCTGGGGCGAGTCGGCGCTGCCCTTGGTGCGGTCGGTGGAGGGCGCCTTGCTGACGGAAGCGACCCCCTCGTCGGAGGACTCGGCGGCGCCGCCGCAGGCCGTGGTCAGCGCGAGAGCGGGGGCGGCGATCAGCAGCGCGAGGCGCGCGCCACGGGAGCGGGAGAGGGAGCCGGAGCGGGTGCCGGACCGGGAGCCGGAGCGGGTGCAAGTCTTCTGCGTCATGCCGACAATCTCGGGGCCGGAATTGGTGGCCGCTCCATGGCCGCATGATGAGAACGTAACAATGCCGCCGGTCCGCATTTTCGCCCTGTGGATAACTCCTGAGCTGCGCAAACCCTCGCCCATAATCGTCGGCATGCCGCATGTGCTGTTGATCGAGGACGACACGTCCGTCCGGGACGGAATGGAGCTGGTGCTGCGCCGGCACGGCCACGAGGTCGACGCCGTCGCCTCCGGCGAGGCAGGCATGGAGCTGCTGTCCCGCCCGGGCGGCGGCGGCATCGAGATCGCGGTGGTCGACCTGATGCTGCCCGGTATCGACGGCTTCGAGGTCTGCCGCCGCATCCGGGGCCGGGGCCAGCTGCCGATCATCATGCTCACCTCCCGCGGTGACGATCTGGACGTGGTCAGCGGGCTGGAGGCGGGCGCCGACGACTATGTGGTCAAGCCGATCACCGGCCGGGTGCTGGAGGCCCGTATCCGGGCGGCCCTGCGCCGGGCCGGACCGGTGACACGCACGGACAGCGACGACTTCGCCGGACTCGTCATCGACCGGGCCGGCCTGACCGTCACCAAGCGCGGCACCGCCATTCCCCTCCCGCCCACCGAACTGCGGCTGCTGCTGGAGCTGTCGGCCGCCCCCGGCCGGGTCTTCAGCCGGGAGCAGCTCCTCGAACTCGTCTGGGAGCACGACTTCCTGGGCGACTCCCGGCTGGTGGACGCGGCGGTCGGACGGCTGCGCGCCAAGCTGGAGGACCTCCCCGCCAAGCCGCGCTACATCCAGACGGTGCGTGGCTTCGGCTATCGATTCGGGCCGCTGTGAGCACGCCATGAGCGGCACGGAAGAGAGCACGCACGAGAGCACGGACGGGACCACGGAAGAGAGCACGGACGGGGCCACGGACGGGACCACGGCGAAGTCGGTTCCGCCGTCGGCCGCGAGGACCGGACTGCGGGCCCGTATACGGCTGCCGCGTCTCGACGGGCTCCGTGGCCGGCTGATCATCACGGTCGTCGTGGTCGCCCTGATCAGCTCGGTCACCGCCACCGCACTGGCGTACCGGGAATCGCGCGACGCGGTCCTCAAGCGGGCGCAGAACGCCGCCGTCGAGGACTTCCGCAACCGCGTCGACAGCCTTGCCGCGGATCTCGATGTCCCGACCGATCCCCGCTCGATGGCCCGGTTCGCCACCGACGTCTCGTCCGGCCTGCGCGGCGCGCTGGTCGTCGCCCAGTACCGCGACTACACCGCCTCTTCCGACCCGTCCGCGGACCGCAGCCGGATCACCGCCGAGCTGCGCGCGACCGTGCGCACCCGCACCCAGGTCTCGCTCCAGCGGGTCGAGCACGGCGGGAAGCCCTGGCTGGCCCTGGGCGCCCCGGTCCTTCTGGACTCCGCGGGCCGTGACCGCAGCTCCGGGCAGCCGTCCGGCGTCGAGATATTCGCGGTGGTCTCCTTGGCGGACGAGGAGCGCGACACCGCCGAGTTGGTGCGCAGTGTGCAGCGCGGTCTGTTGCCCGTGGTGCTGCTGGCCGCCGTCCTGGCGCTGCTCGCGGCCCGTACGGTGCTGCGCCCGGTACGCAAACTGGCGCGGGCCACCCGCCGGCTGGCCACCGGCGAGCTGAGCATCCGGGTCGAGGAGCGGGGCCGCGACGAACTGGCCGAACTCGCCCACACCTTCAACGAAACGGCCGGCGCGCTGGAGGACAGCGTCAGCGAACTGCGCGCCCAGGAAGCCCTGGCCCGCCGTTTCGTCGCCGATGTCTCCCATGAGCTGCGCACCCCGCTCGCGGCCATGACCATCGTCTCCAGCGTCCTGGAGGAGGACGCCGACCAGCTCACCCCCGACACCGCACACGCGGCCCGCACGGTCAGCGCCGAAACCGCCAAGCTGACCCGGCTCGTCGACGACCTCATCGAGATATCCCGCTTCGATGCCCGCGCGGTGGCGCTCACGGTGCACTCCGTGGACATGGCCGAGGCGGTGCGCGCCACGCTCGCGGCACGCGGCTGGACCGACCGGGTCGAAGCCGATCTCCCCCCGGGCATCCGGGCCCGGCTCGACCGCCGCCGGCTCGACGTGATCGTCGCCAATCTCGTCGGCAACGCCCTCCGACACGGCGCGCCACCGGTGACGGTCACCGTACGGGCGGCGGACGACCGGCTCACCGTCGCGGTCGCCGACCACGGCCCGGGGATGACTCCCGAAGTGGCCCGTCATGTCTTCGACCGCTTCTACAAGGCCGACAGTGCCCGCAGCCGCTCCGAAGGCAGCGGGCTGGGCATGGCCATCGCCCTGGAGAACGCCCGCCTGCACGGCGGCACCATCGAGCTCGCGCCCCCGGCGCCGGGCGTCGGCACCGTCTTCACCCTCCAGATGCCCCTCCGTACGGAATCCGCCTCATGACGCGTCCCCGCACCGCCCTCACCTGCTGTGTGCTCGCCCTCGTCGCCACGGGCTGCGGTATCCGCCCCACCGGCGTCACGGCCGGCGGCACCGCGCCCTCCGGGATCTCGAAGGACATGCGGGTCTACTTCGCTTCCGACAGCGGATTGCGGGGGGTGTCCCGGCCCGGCAGAAAGGTCAGGGATTTCAACGCCGCCTACCGACTGCTGCTCGACGGGCCGACCCCGGAAGAGCGGTTCAACGGCCTGGCCAATCTCGTCGCCCCCGAGAAGTGGCTCCGCGTCACCTCCCACGACGGCAGTGTCACCATCAACATTCCGCACTCCACCGCCGACGCCCCCCAGGACCAGAGCACCGGCCAGTTGGTCTGCACCTTCGCCCGCGCCGAGGTCCTCCTCCACGGCACCCGCCCGGACAAGGTCCAGGTGACCATCGTGATCAGCGGGGAGCGCGCCGGGCCGTACCAGTGCCAGCAGTTCCTGTCGCACTGAGCGCCTGGCTGCCGCCCGGGCTCCCGCCGTCCCGCCTCAACACCGAACCGCCTGCCTCAGGACCGCTTGGTGCGCCTCAGGACCGCTTGGTGCGCCTCAGGAACAGCCCCACCGCCGACCCGATCACCACCACCCCGCTGCCGACGCTGACCAGCACCTGCTGCACCCCGTCGAAGGCGAAGCTGGTGGCGACATTGAAGAGGAGGGCGAGCACGAGCACGCACCAGAGCAGGGCTTTCATGGATTTTCTTCCTTCCGGAGGGTCACCCGCCGCACCGTGCCGAGGCGGGTATCGCTGCATCCAGACTGGCCGCCGCCGGCCGCCGGTTCGAGGGAGCGCCCTCCCGAATGCGGGGTGTAGCGCGCTACACCCCGGCCGGGGAGCGCACCCGCCCGCGCCCCCGGTGACGGTCCCTTAGCCTGAGCCCCATGGGGGAGACGGTGCGGCGGGCGGGGCGGGCCACGGCTCAGCTGATGACGGCGGGCGGGCTGGCGCTGCTGTCGTATCTCTTCCTCGGGCTGCTGTTGTTCACCGCCGTGGTGACGGCCATCGTGATCGGCGCGGGCGTGCTGCCCGAGACCGTTCTGCTGCTGCGACGGATGGCCGGGTTCAAGCGGCGCCGGGTGGCGGCCTGGACGGGGGTGCCGGTGCCGGAGGCGTATCTGCCGCTCACCGGGGGCCTGTTGGCGCGGGTGCGTACCGCGCTCGCCGACCCGGGCACCTACCGCGATCTGCGCTGGCTCGCCGCCCACTTCGGCTACGGCTGGCTGCTGGCGTATCTCGCGCTGCCGCTGTGGGCCGTCGGGCTGCTCGTCGACGGGGTGTGGTGCGGGCTGCTGCGGCACCGGGCCGTCGTCCTGCCGCTGATCGGGCGCCTCGCCGACCTCGACGCGGCCTGGTCGCGTGCGCTGCTGCGGCCGTCGCCGGACAGCGCGCACCGGGCCCGGCTCGCCGAGCGGGTCGAGGAGCTGACCGTGACCCGGGCCGGTGCCGTCGCCGCGCACGGCGCCGAACTGCGGCGTATCGAACGGGATCTGCACGACGGCACCCAGGCAAGGCTGGTGGCGCTCTCGATGCGGCTGGGGCTGGCGCGGCGGGCCTACGACAAGGACCCCGAGGCGGCCCGCGCGCTCCTCGACGACGCACAGAACCAGACCGAAGAGGCCCTCACCGAGCTGCGTCAGGTCGTCCGCGGCATCCATCCGCCGATCCTCACCGACCGGGGCCTGGTGGGAGCGGTGCGGGCGCTCGCGGCGAGCAGCGGTCTGGAGGTGGCGGTGTCCGAGGACGGGCTGGCGGAGGGCCCGCGCGCACCGGCCGCGGTCGAGGCGGCCGCGTACTTCGTCGTCGCCGAGGCCCTGACCAACACTGCCAAACACAGCGGGTCGGACCGGGCCCGGGTGGAACTGGCCCGCGGGCCCGACCGGTTGACGCTGTCGGTACGTGACGAGGGGCGCGGCGGCGCGGAGACCGGCTCTCCGGGCGCCTCCGGCGGCAGTGGGCTGCTCGGCATCCGGCGCCGGGTCGCGGCGCTCGACGGGACCGTGGAAGTGACCAGCCCCGGCGGGGGCCCGACCGTGATCGATGTGGAGCTGCCGTGCGTGTGGTGATCGCCGAGGACAACGCCCTGCTCAGGGAGGGGCTGGTGCTGCTGCTGACCTCCGCGGGACACGAGGTGGCGGCGGTGGCGGCCAGCGGGCCCGAGGCGCTGCCCGCGCTCCTCGAACACCGCCCGGACGCCGCCGTGCTGGACGTCCGGATGCCGCCCGGCTTCCGCGACGAGGGCTTGCGGGCGGCGCTGGCGGCCCGCCGGGAGATCCCCGGGCTGCCGGTGCTCGTACTGTCCCAGTACGTGGAGGAGGCCTACGCCGCGGAGTTGCTGGGCGGCGGCGCGAGCGGCGTCGGCTATCTGCTGAAGGACCGGGTGGGCCGGGTCGACGAGTTCCTGGACGCACTGGAACGCGTCGCGGCGGGCGGCACCGCGCTGGACCCGGAGGTGGTCACGGAGCTGATGACCCGGCGCCGCGACGATCCGCTCGACACGCTGACCCCGCGCGAGCGCGAGGTACTGCACCTGATGGCGGAAGGTCGGGACAACACCACGATCGCCCGGCTGCTGGTGGTGTCGGACCGGGCGGTCAGCAAACACATCGGCAATGTCTTCGCGAAGCTGGGCCTGCCGGCGGGCGACAGCGGCCATCGGCGGGTGCTGGCGGTGCTGACGTATCTGAACGGGGGGAGGGCGGGGGCGTGATGTCTCGTACGGGTGCGGGGGACGGGCGGCGGGCTGTTGCGGGCTGTGCCGGGCTGTTGCAGGCTGCTGCGGGCTGCGAAGTTCCGCTCGGGGAGCGGGAGATGGGCCGGAGCGGGTCCGTAACGGTGCCTCGGTTTCTCAACGCGGGGAAGTGAGGGGAGCCAGAGTGGTGGGCCGTACCGCGTCGGCCGCCGCCGAGGCGCGCAGGAGTGCGGTCAGGTCGTGGGGCTGCGCCTGCTCCGTAGTAGGAGTCGCCGCGGTGATGCGGTCCAGCCGGAAGCCCCGGCCGGCCCGGCGGGTGCGGCACCAGGCGATGAGGTACCACCTGCCGTTGGCGGTGAGCAGTCCGGCCGGTTCCACCGCGCGGTCGCTTACGCGTCCTGCCGCGTCGGTGTAGGACAGCCGCAGCACCGTGTGGGTGGCGAGGGCCCGTGCCACCGTGGTGCGGACCGTGGCGTGGGCGGGCGAGGGCAGCGTGACGATCCGGGCGGCGAGTTGCTGTGCGGCTGCCGAGGCGGGGCCGGAC
The DNA here is from genome assembly GCF_055574515.1 of Streptomyces sp. NPDC029466. Lineage (NCBI taxonomy): Bacteria > Bacillati > Actinomycetota > Actinomycetes > Kitasatosporales > Streptomycetaceae > Streptomyces > Streptomyces sp. NPDC029466. The sequence goes on along the minus strand of NZ_JBVHZH010000019.1, from coordinate 24,385 downwards.
AACGAAGCGGCGATCTTCTGGGCCGCCGTACGGGCCGCGGCGGCATACGGGGCGGCGGCGTCGGCCGCGGCCAGGGCGACGGCCAGTGCCGAGGCTTCCTCGGTGGTGAAGTGGATCGGGGGCAGGGTCATTTCCGGGTCGACCGACCAGCCGCCGCCCCGCCCGGGGGTGGCGCGTACCGGGACACCGGTCTCCATCAGCGCCTGGAGGTCGCGCTGCACGGTGCGCGTGCTCACCTCGAACCGCGCGGCGAGCACCGCGACCGTCAGCGGCCGCGGCGCCGCCGCACGCAACTCCTCCACCAGCGCATAGAGCCGGGCAGTGCGGTTCATCCGGGCGACGCTACCGTCCCGTGGTGGACAGGAATTCCCGCTCACGCCGCAGTTCCCGCTCGGTGATGGTCAGCGGGAACAGGGTGAAGCCGTGCATGGCGCCGGCGACGACACCGAGGTGCACGGGCGCACCGGCCGCCTGCCACCGCCCGGCCAGGAACAGCGAGTCGTCCAGCAGTGGATCTTCGGTACCGACGACGATCCGTGCGGGCGGCAGACCGGCGAGGTCGGCGAAGAGCGGCGAGACCTCGGGGTCGCGGCGTTGTTCCGGCCCCGTGCCGGGTGTGAACAGCTCGTAGCTCCGCCGCAGCGTGTCCGTATTGCTCAGCAGCCGCCGTGATCCGAACGCGCGCTGGCTCGGCGTCATGGACAGGTCGTAGGGGCCGAAGAGCAGATGGGCCGCCCGGAACGCGCCGGTGATGCCGTGCCGGTCGCGCAGGCGCAGCAGCGTCAGGACACTGAGGTGGGCACCGGCCGATTCACCCCCGATCAGCAGCCGTTGGGTGCCGAACTCGGCCGCGGCGTGCCGCACCAGCCACCGGGCGGCCGTCTCGCAGTCGTCGGGCCCGGCGGGGAACGGGTGTTCCGGCGCGAGGCGGTAGTCCACGCTGACCACGGCCAGCCGGGCGTGCTCGGCGAGCCGCCACAGCCGCTCGTCCTGTCCGTCCGCGGCACCGAACGCCCAGCCGCCTCCGTGGAAATGCAGATACACGCCCTCCACGTGCTCCGGCACGAAGACCCGTACCGCCACCCCGCCCGCACTGACGCGGTCCTGGCCGTGCGGCAGTCTGACCGGTGGTGTGTCACCACCGAGCCGGTTGCGCCGAAGGGTGGCCAGCAGGGCTGCGTCCGGCGTCTCTTCGCGCGCCGGGCGGCTCGCGGCAGCGGCCTCGAATTGCTTGTTGAATGCCAGGGTCTCGTCGAGGCAGTCCTCATCGGTGAGCGTCATGCCGCCCACGCTCGCAGCCGTCCGCGACACCCCCCTGTCACCTTTTCCTGGTGAGCCGCGCCACACTCCTGCCCTGCCGCCTGCCGCGTCACCGCCCCCTCTACTGACCGCGCGCACGGCCCCAAGCGGCTTACCGCGGATCGTAGTTCAGCTCTCGCCCCCGTCGTTCCCCTCGGGCTGGCAGTCGGGGCACCACACCGTGCCGCGGCCCGCGAGACGCTTGCGGCACAGGGTCGTGCCGCAGCGCGGGCAGCTCGCCCCGGGGTCGTCGCGGCGTCCCGTGAGCCAGGATCTGCGTGGCGGTACGCGGCCCGCGCGGACCGCCGAGCGCAGGGTGCGGCGCAGCTCCGTGTACAGCCGGCCGTGCTCGTCGGCGGAGAGCGCACCGGCCCGTCGGGCGGGGTGCAGCCGGGCGCGCCACAGGATCTCGTCGACGAGGAGATTGCCGAGTCCGGCCAGTGCCGACTGGTCCATGAGGACCGACTTGAGGCTGCCGCGCCGCCCGGCGAGCACCGCCGCGAACCCCTGGTGGGTCAGCGTCGCCGCATCCGGCCCCTGGTCGCGCAGCATCCGGTCCAGCCCGGCCTCGTCGACCAGCCACAGGCCCTGGAGTTTGCGCTGGTCGCGGTAGCGCAGCTGGCGTCCGCCGGTCACCGTGAACACCACCCGGTCATGGGCGTGCGCCGATTCGGCGGGGGTGGCGCACACCAGCTCACCGGTCATCCCGAAGTGCAGCAGCACGGTGGGGCCGTCGGTGCGCGCAAGCAGCCACTTGCCGCGCCGCTCCGGCTCGGCGAACCGGCGGCCGGTCAGCTCGCGGCGCAGCCGCCCGGCACTCACCCCGTGCAGTACGCCCGCGTCGTACACCTCGGTCCGCCGGATCCGCCTCCCCTGCGCACAGGAGGCCAGGATTTCCCGGAACGCCTCGACGTCGGGCAGCTCGGGCATGGCGTCACCCGCCGGTCCCCGGGGGCGCGGCGCCGGGCCCGAGGGCGCGCAGGCCCTGGAGGAGGAGCCCCAGCCCGAATTCGAAGTGGGCGGCGAAGTCCGTGCTGGCAAACACTGGCAACGCGGTGGTCAGATGGGGGTATTGGCCGGGGGTCACCGCTGCACGCAGCCGTGCCGGGTCCGCCGGGCCGGCGTCCGTGCCCTGGTGTGCGGCCTGCTCCTCCAGGGTGTGGCCGAGGGTGAAGTGGACGACCGTGAGGGCGGCCCGGCCCGCGTCGTCGGCGGCGAAGCCCGCCTCCCGCAGCACGCCGACGAGGGCGTCGGCGAAGCCGAGGGTGTGGGCGCCGGTGGCGTGCGTACCGGCGTAGACGCGGGCGCCGTCGCGGTGGCCCAGGAGCGCCGTACGCATCCGGCGGGCCAGTTCGGCCACCCGCTCGCTCCAGTCCGGCGACCCGAGCGGCCGGTCGAGACAGTCGGCCAGCAGCACCTCGGCCATCGCGGTCAGCAGTTCGTGCTTGGTGGCGAAGTAGCGGTAGAGCGCACCGGCCCGTACGTCCATGGCCTCGGCCAGCCGCCGCATGGTGAGCGCGTCCAGCCCGACCTCGTCCAGCAGCGCCAGGGCCACCTCGACGGTCCGCGCCTGGTCGAGCTTCGGGGGCCGGCCCCGCCCCGTGGTGGCGGGCCGGGCGCCGGGAGGGCTGGTCGGGCTGGGGGTTGACGCGGCGCTCATGGCGCTCATTATAGTGAACGGCGTTCACGTGAACATCGTTCACTAAATAGCGTTCACCAAATAGCGGGCACGAATGCGGGGAGGCAGTCGATGGATGCCGCTTTCGAGGGCGAGAGCGAGGGCGAGGCCGAGGTGGCGACCGAGTGGAAGGCCGAGGTGGTAGCCGAAGTCGAGGCCCAGGTGGCGACCGATGGGGAGGTCCAGGTGGCGGCCGAAGTGGAGGCCCAGGTGAGGGAGGCCGCTGCCGAGGCGGCCGACGAGGTCGATGTGCTCGTGGTGGGTGCGGGGCCGACGGGGCTGATGCTCGGTGCCGAGCTGGCACTGGGCGGCGTACGGGTGCAGATCCTTGAGCGGCGGACCGCGGCCCAGCGGGACTCACGGGCGCTGACCCTGCACCCGCGCAGCATCGAGCTGATGGACCAACGGGGCCTGGTGGAACGCTTCCTGGCGCACGGACGCGCCGTCCCGGAGTGGCACTTCGCCGGACTGGACACCCGGCTGGACTTCAGCGCGCTGGACACCCGGCACGGCTACACCCTGTTCCTCGCCCAGGCCCGCACCGAGCAGCTGCTGGCGGAACGCGCCCGCGAACTCGGGGTGCCGGTCCGGCGCGGATACGAGGTGATCGGGCTGCGCCAGGGTGAGGGCGGTGACGGAGGCTGCGGCGACGGGCGGGGCGGGCGCGCGGCAGCGGGCGGTGTCGAGATGGCGGGCGGTGTCGAGGTGGACGTCCGCGGGCCCGGCGGCGGCCTGCGGACCGTCCGCGCACGCTATGTGGTCGGCTGCGACGGCGGACGGAGCGCGGTGCGGCGGGCCGCCGGCATCGCGTTCCCCGGCACCGACGAGACCCTGACCGGCGTACTGGGGGACTTCGCGGTCGTCGACCCGGCGGCCCTCGACCGTGTGCGCGCCCATGGCGTCCTGGTCGCCCCGCTGGAGGCGGACGGACCCGCGAACGGCCCGGCGGAGGGCCGGACCGGCGGCCTCACCCGGCTCGTCCTCATCGACCCGCGGCGGATGCGCACACCATCCGCCGAACCGCTGACACCGGAGGAGTTCCGCAGCTCCCTGGTGGACCTCTGCGGCACCGACTGCGGGGTGGCGCAGCCCCGTTGGCTGTCGCGGTTCGGCAACGCCACCCGCCTCGCCGCCCAATACCGCGCCGGACGCGTCCTGCTGGCCGGCGACGCCGCCCATATCCACTTCCCGGCCGCCGGACAGGGCCTCAACACCGGGCTCCAGGACGCGATGAACCTGGGCTGGAAGCTCGCCGCCGAGATCCACGGCTGGGCCCCGCCCGGACTGCTCGACAGCTACCACGCCGAACGGCATCCGGTCGGCCGGGCGGTCACCGAGAACACCGAGGTCCAGACGCTGCTGATGGAGCTGACCCTACTCCCCCCGTATCAGCGCCCGGCCGCCGCGCTGCGCACCCTGCTGACGGAACTCCTGGGCATCGAGGAGGTCAACCGCCGCCTGGCCGGGCGGATTTCCGCGCTCGACACGGTCTATCCGCCCACCGCCACCGACGCCGACCCCCTGACGGGACGCCGGATGCCCGATATCGCCCTGACGGCGACCGGTTCCGCGGCCATCCGCGCCTACGAACTCCTCCCGCCCGGCCGCTTCGTCCTGCTGGACCTCGCGGGTGACGAGCAGCTGCGGCGGACCGTCACCCCCGGCTGGGGCCCCCGGGTGACCGCCCTGACCGTCACCCGCCACGACCACCGCACCGACCTCGACGGGGTACGGGAGATCCTCCTCCGCCCCGACGGCCACATCGCCTGGGCCACCCGCACACCGGCCCTGGCAGACCGCCGCACCGAGCGCCATCGCGCCCTGACGGAGTGGGCGGGTGCCCCGGTGCAGGGGTAGTCAGGGGCGAGGCCCTTCCACCCATCGGCGGCCCGCACCCTCACCCCGGTTGTAACGCGGCCGCGAACTGCGGAAGGGCCACCAGCAGCAGTGCCGTTCCCGTTTCGATCCAGCGGTACTTGGAGCGGATGATCGCGCTGGTGCGCCGGACGGAGTCCAGGAGCGGGCCGGTGGGGTCGTGTGCGATACGGGCGAAGGCGTGGCTGAGGCCGTCGCCGTCCTCCCCCCGTCCGATGTGCTCGAAGTAGCCGGGGCCCGCCAGGCCGGGCTTCCTTCCCCTGCGCCTCCGGGGGGCGATGGCGGAGACGAAGCAGACGATGGCCAGCAGCGCGGTGGTGACCGCGCCCCACCACAGCACATCCGCCTTCCACGAGGCGGCGGCCTGATGCGTGGCGGCACCGCGGGTCACCGTGATGAACGCGCCGAGCACGGCGCCCATGAAGCCCAGCAGTACCGCGGCCTTGGTGTCCGCCCGTGCGATCTCCACGCCGTTGGCGGCCAGGAAGCGTTCCATCGCCGCCAGGGTCTCCGGGTGCGGCGTCCCCGGCGCCGTGCCGGGGACGCGGCGGTCACGCAGGGTCCGGTGCCGCTGACGGAGCGGGCGCGGAGCGGGGCGCCGGCGCGCCCCGGCGGCCCCGGCCCGCGCTCCCCGCTGCGGCGTGAGGCGCACCGAAGGACGGGGGAGCGCCGTACGCCTCACACCGACCACTCCTTCGCCGGCCCGCGCCGGTGGCCGTTCAGCCCCGAGCCCCCAGGCCCCTTGTCCGCCGGCGCATCCTGCGGTGCCGACGGTGCGGGCACCCGGCGTCCCAGTCCGGCGAGCCGGTCCCGCAGCAGCCCGGAGAGTTCCTGCCGCTCCTGCTCCGTCAACGTGCCGAGCAGTCCGGCGATTTCGTCCTGCCAGCTGGTCTCCTCCTTGAGCAGACCGCGGTGGTTCACCGTCCAGTCCAGCACCTGGCCAACCTGGTCGGGGTGCCGGACCAGCCAGAGCGCCGCCAGCGACACCGGGCCGTTGCGCACGGCCTGCTCGCAGAACTGGAACTCCTCCCGCCGGTTGGCGGTCCAGGAGTACGGCAGCTCGCCCCCGCCGGGCTGCCCCAGCCGCAGCTCACCCTCTGATTCCTGTCCGCTGATGTCCGTCACGCGGTAGGTGAGGCCGAGACCCTCCAGCTCCTGTGGCGCGGCCAGATCTTGCATGATCTCGGGTGCGCCGAGGGTCTGCCCGTCGGCCGCGTGGGCGTCCTCCAGGTGACGCAGCCGCCGGTCGAGCTCCTTACGGACCGCGTCCCAGCCGTCCGCGGTCCGCGAGCGCACCACCTCCACCGGGTCGTGCACCCACCACAGCACCCGGAGGTCCACCGACTCCGTGCCGTAGGCGGTGGGCAGTGCCACGCTCCGGGTCCCCGACTGCTCATGGAGCTGGACGTGGAAGGCGCTGTCGTAGCCGCCCAGCAGCCTGGGCGCGGCGGACGCCTGCGCGGCCGCCTCGTCGGCTGTCCCGAGCAGTGCCCGATTCCGGGAGCCCAGTACCCGGTAGGCGCCGCTGTGTTCCCGCAGCACCAGGGCCCGGTCGAGGCGGCCGGACCAGCGGTGCCGCAGGATCTCCCGCCAAGGGGCCCGCGCGGCGGGGGTGTAGACGGGCTGGTTGCTGTCGGTCGTCATGACGTTCTCCCGTTCGGGTGGGTGCTGCCGTTCGCCGGCTGCCATGGCTGCTCGCCGTTCCGCCAGGAGTTCAGGGCTTCCCGGGCGATGGCGAGTCCGGCGAGATCGGGGATATCGGCCCGGTCGATCACGACGAAGAGGCGGAACACCCCGTGCCGGAAGTCCGCCGCGAGCGCGCTGAGCAGGGTCTCCACGGCCGTTCGCGGCAGGTCGCCCCAGGTGGCCATCCGGCACCACCAGAGCACCGCGCTGCAGGTCGCCGCGAAGCGCTCCTCGTCGTTGAGGGTCCGGTGGACGAGGTCGATGATCTGCGCCGCGTATTCGCCGTCGTCGGCCAGCTGTTCCTGACACCACGAGGTGTTCTGGAGCAGTTGCGGGAACGTCCAGAGCGCGATGTCGGCCAAGGCCCCCTCGCCGTCCGCCCATTCGGCCAGATGCCGGAAGACCGTGGCCTGGCTGCCGGAGGCGAACAGATCGCCCAGTGCGTCACGGACCGCCCGGTCCACGGTGAACTCGTGCTCGTCGTCCCGGCCACGGGGCACATTCCGCAGCAGCCGCATGGCCACCTCGGGCCGGGAGGCGCCGAAGTCCGCACCGCAGGTGTAGGCGACGGTGGAGCGCACCTGCCAGCTCTGCTGCGCGCTCCACCGGCTGAGGCGGTATTTGACCTCGCGGGCCAGGACGGGATCTCCGGCCGCCACGCCCAGCGCGTACGCGGCGATGGTGCGGCTGCTCCGACGCGAAGACCTGGCGAGGGTGCCGATGTGCTCAAGGGCCCGGCGGCCCCCGCCCCAGCCGGCGGCCCGGCCCATCACCCGGCCCACCGGCTCGGTCAGCTCTTGCTCGTTCCTGAGGTCCGCCATCCACTCGGTCAGCAGGCCGGAGAGGTGTCCGTACTCCCGCCAGACATGCCGCAGCACGGCCTCCGCCTGCCGGTGGCGGGTGAAGCGCACGGCCTCCACGGCGTAGGTGTAGCCGGAGTTCGAGTGGATCTCCCTGGGGGAGCGCTCCGCCCGGACGCTCCACAGGAGTTCGTCCAGCGACCGCCGGAAGACGAACTGCGGATTGGGCCGCGGCTTCCGCTCCCGGTCACGCCGCCCGTCCTCGTCGGAGCCGGCGGCGCCCTCCGGCAGTACGGAGCTGAGCCGCCCGTCCGCCAGCTCCAGCAGCCGTTCCGCCTCCTCCCGCACGATCCGGTGGTCCAGGCCCTCGAACACGCAGGTCGCGAGGAGGAAGGCGAGCCCGTCGGCATCGTCCCGCAGCCGTGCGAGCAGGTCCGGCACCTCGCCCTCCGCGAGGAAGCTCAGCCTTTTCTGGATGTCGGCGAGGTCCGGCCCGCCGTCCTCCGCGGTGGCGACCGCGGCCACCAGCTCGGCCACCTGGGCCGGCACCAGCTCCGGGGCCAGCAGCTCGTCCAGCAGCCCGGGCTCCAGGAGGGCCAGCCGCCGGGTGCGCTCCGACGGGTCCGGTACCGCGTCCGCGAAGCGGGCGTCGAACACCGCCCGCGCGGCCGGTGGCGTACACCGGACGGGCGTGACATGGAGTTCGCGCGACAGGCGCCGGACCAGCTCCGGGGCGTCCGGCAGCACCACCACCATGCGGGCGTCGGCCGTGCTCAGGAGGCTCTGGAGGTGGCGGACCATCCCCGGCTTCAGCGGGTACTCGGGCAGCAGCCCGTCCACCAGATAGCCGCGGGTGTCGCGGTGCCTGGGGCGCCAGGACGCAAGATTCATATCGCCGTCGACCGCCCGCAGGCTCATGCTGCCGCCGCTGTGCCGGTGCAGCAGGTTGAGCGCCGCGGTGCGGCGGCCGGTACCGGGCTCGCCGGTGAGGAACAGCAGCCGGCTGTCGAGTTCGGACAGGGCCGCGGGGAACCAGTCGGGCTCCGCGAACCCGGCCTTGGCGTCAAGGACCTCCACCGCGGAGATGGGCCCCTCGTGCGCCTCGACCCGCCGTTCGCCGGTGCCGCCGGTGCCCCCGCTGTTCTGCACCCGCTGACCGCCGTGCACGGAGCCGGTGTTGATGTTGGCGTGCGGGGCGTAGATCATCGAGGGCGGCTGACTGCCGAAGGGCAGACCGGCGAACTCCCCGCCGTGCAGCGCGTACTCCGCCGCCGCCTCGTCGACGTCCGCGTCGTCCGGGTCCGCGAAGCCGATATCGCCCTCGGGCGGCTCCTCGCCCGCTGCCTGCGGTTCCGGTGCCCCGCGGGACGCCCCGTCGCTCTGCTGCGGGATGTCCGTACGCGTGTCCTCGGCGCTCATCGGCGGCCCTCGTGCTTGTCGCCGTGGACCGTGTCGCCCTGGTTGCCCTGCACCGTGCCGGCCTTGTTACCGCCGACGTAGTCCCCACCGAAGCGGTCGCCACCGACGTAGTCACCGCCGATGTAGTCGCCGCCGGTCTCGACGTTCCGGACGTTCTGACCGCCGTACACGGTCCCGCGGTTGATGTTCCCGCGGTCGGCCCGGTACTGCACCTGCGGGGCGGCGTCCCGGCGCGCGGCGCGCCGGGAATCCTCAGCGCGCTCCCTCTCGCCGGACTCGTGGTCCTCGACCACCCGGTCCCCGAGGATGCGGCGGTCGTACAGATTGCCCGACGGGGCCGGGACATACAGCCAGGCCGCCTGGTCGAACTGCTTGCCCTCGACGGTGGCCGGCACCTGGAGGAAGTGGTCGGGGTGCCGCCCGGTGTAGCCGCTCACCACCGCGTCCTGGTAGCAGCGGTCGGAGAGGATGGCGGCGACCTGGGTGATGTTGGCGCTGGAGGCCGCCAGCATCGCCTTGACCGGGCGGGAGTCGAGCAGCCGGTGGGTGTCGTTCCGCGGGGTCCCGTTGCCGTCGTACTCCTGCCCCGCGTCGGGCAGCGGCCCGATGTGCAGGCTCACCCTGAGCCGGATGCGCACCGCGCCCGTGGAGTGCAGATGGAACTCGGTCAGCACGTCCTGGAGGGTGCTCAGCCAGGGGTGGATGACGAACGGCATCTTCGCCGGGTCGAACCCGAAGACATAGCCGTCGCCGGTGGAGTCGGGGAACCGCCGCTCCGCCCAGACCTCGGCGATGCCGGCCCGCTCGAACGAGGTCTGGAGGAGCTGCGGAATGGCCTGGCTGATCGCGCCGTGCTCGATGGCCGGGTATCCGGTGAAGTCCTTGGCGTCGACCGCCACGATCCCCCGGTACGGCGGCAGCGGCCGGCTGCGGGAGTAGGGCTGGGCACTGGCTTCGGGCAGGTCCGGGCGGGACGATGACATCGGAACTCCTTGGCTTTCCCGTGCGGTCTTCACCGGGTTCATGGCCGGGCGACGGGCCGTCATGAACCGGGGCTGAATCCGTCGTTCAGCTCCACACACGAGTCTCGCGAGGGACGGTTCCCCGGTGTGCACCCGTAGTGCAGTGACGGCGTGACGCGCGCCACACCGGATGGGGCGTCAGCTTCCGGGAGCGGCGGCCCTCCGGCGCAGCGCGGTCAGATCGCCGAGGACGATGCTTTTCCGTCCGGCCCGCACCTCGCAGGACTCCAGCTCGGCGAGCGTCGACGAGATCGTGTTACGGGAAATGCCCAGGTACTGGGCCAGTTCGTGACGGGTGAGGGCCAGCTCCAGCGACTCACCGGGGCGGCCGCCCGTCTGCCCGGCGATATCGGCGAGCCCCACCAGGGTGGCCGCCAGCCGGGTCAGGGTGTCACCACCACCGCGGGCCTCGTCCGACTCCCGCATCCTGGTGAAGGCGTACCGCACCAGCACCGGAAACAGATCGTGGTCCACGACGAACCGCAGGAACTCCGCCTTGCCGACGACCCCCACGGTGCACGACGAGATCGTCTCCACGCTCGCCGACCGTACGTCGTCGTCCAGCACCGCGACCTCGCCGAGCAGCTCCCCCGGCCCGCGGAACGCCAGCAGGGTCAGATCTCCGTTCCGCTCGCGCCGGAGCACCTTGGCGACCCCGCTCAGCACGGCCAGCACATGCGTCCCGGGCTCGCCCTGACGGAGCATCATCGTCCCGGCCGGATGCCGGCGCTCGTACACCTGGCCCAGCAGGTCCCGCCAGACCGCGTCGCCCACGAAGTGCCGCAGTGTCCGGCCTGTCGCGACCGGCGCTCCCCCTTGGCGCTCACCCATGTGCCGAGCCTAGAAGAACTCCGCCCGCGGTGTCGGCGGAAGGCGGTGACGGGAGCCGGCCCCCACCCGGCTCCCTCGCACCTCAGCCCCCTCTGCCGCGCCTCAGCCCGCGCGGACCGGACGCCCCTGCCGTCCCGGACGTCCCGGGTTCCCCGCGTTCACCGGATCCACGGGATGCGCGCTCGCCGAACTCGCGGGCCGGTCCCGGCGCTCCGTGCCATTCGTGTCCCTGTCCTGCGGGGTCTCCGGGTACTCGGAGTGATCCAGGCTGTCGGAGGGGTCGGCGCTGCCCGTGGTGTCCCGTGCGCCGGCGCCGTCGGCACGTCCCGGGGCGTCGGAGGCATCCGTGTCATCCGCGCGGTCCGGACGGTCGGCGCTGTCCTGGCTGTCGGACGGGTCCTGCCCGTCGGAACGGTCCGGGCTGTCCGAGCGGTCCTGGTCATCGCGACGGTCCTGGTCGTCACGGCGATCCTGGTCATCGCGACGGTCCTGGTCGTCCCGACGATCCTGGTCATCGCGACGATCCTGGTCGTCCCGACGATCCTGGTCGTCACGGCGGTCCTCGTCGGCGGAGGGGACCTCTTCCCGGGGGCCGTTCGAGCTCAGTTGGAGGCTGCCGAACCTCGCGGTGAGCCAGCCGCGGGCGGGTACGACGGTCACCACGGAGCCGGTGCAGTCGCGGCCGTTGTACAGGACGAGGTCGGTGGGGGTGTCGTTGTCCACCTCGCCGTAGCCGTCCCCCACTCCGTAGCAGTGGTCGTCGCCGGGGTCGAGGATCTCGTGCGGCCGGTTGTCGGGGCGGGTGTGGTACGTGATGACGCCGGTGATGGCATGCGCGCCGGAGGGAGCGAACGCGACGAGCCCCCCGGTGAGAGCCAGCGCACCAAGGAAAGCGGTCTTGCGTCGCACAGTCGGAACTCCTGTCAGCCATGGCGGCGGGCCGGTCCTGGGCCTGGCCCTTACGGGATGTCGCCATGTGGGGTTCCCGACGCCCTCTCGGGATATTCCCACCGAAGGGGAGATTCACCGTGCAGCAGGACATTACGGGCGGCAGGGACGGGGTCGGTAAGGCCGACGGGGCCGGGCCTGGACCGGGGCCGGCCCCGTCGCTCAGTTCCCCCGCACCGGCCGGACGCTGCCCAGCCAGAGGACGTCGCGGGCGCGGGTCATGGCGACGTAGAGCTGACTGCGGGCCAGTTCGGCGCGCTCGTGGGCGGTTTCGACGGGGGTGCGGCCGTCCGGGGTGCCCGTGGGCGGCGGGGTGTCGTGCTGCGGCAGATAGACGCGCTTGAATTCCAGGCCCTTGGCGCGGCGGTAGCTGCCGAGTTTGACGGCCTCCACCGGGTGCCCGTCGTAGCGGTCCAGCGAGCAGACGCGCAGGCCGGCCCGGGTGAGGAGGCGCTGGTAGTGCTCGATGGCGCGCTTCGCGGGGCAGAGGACGGCGGAACCGGCCAGCTCCTGCGGGGTCAGGCCGCGCAGCGCGGTCAGCAGCGCCTCGTCGTGCGCGGCGGGGGTGGGCAGGACGGCGCGCTGCACCTCGCCGTCGTGGTAGGTCAGGTCGATGTCCCGGCGCCCCGGGGTACGCAGCCCGTCGAGGTCCTCGAAGGCGTCCTCGGCGACCACGGAGAGCGCGGTGTCCACGATCTCCTTGCTGTTGCGGTAGTTGGCGCGCAGCACCTGGCCGCGGTCGCCGCGGATGTCGATGCCCGCGTCCGAGAGGCGGAACTGGCCCGGGTAGACGGCCTGTTGGCCGTCGCCGACCAGGAGGAGGCCGTTGGGGGTGTCGCCCACCAGGGCGTGCAGCAGCCGCACCCCGACGAGGGTCAGGTCCTGGACCTCGTCCACGACGACGGCCGTGTAGGCGCTGTGCCCGATCCGGCCGGCCGCCTCGGCGAGCGCGAGGGAGAGCACATCGTTGAAGTCGTGGACGGCACGCTCGGTGCGCTGCGCCTCGTACGCCTCATACAGGGACCAGACGGCCTGCCGGTGCGGACGGCGCAGCCCGGCGCGGCGGCGACGGCGCGGCAGCGCGGCGTACTCGTCGAAGGAGGTGATGCCGCGGCCCTTGATGACGTAGTCGATCTCCTCCCGCCAATACGGGTGCAGCGGATCGATCTCGGTCAGACAGCTGTTCCGGCCGACGTGTTTCCAGGCGAAGCTGAAGGCCGTCTCCGCCTTCTCCTTGTGCAGGTGGACCGGCACGCCGCGGTCGCGCAGATACTCCTGTGCCCAGGAGTGCAGGCTGCGGAAGTCGACCCGGTCAGCCACCGCCGGGGCCATGGTCTTCAGGAAGGTGGCCTGGACGCGGGGCAGGTTGTTGGCGAACGTGACGTACAGGATGCGGCCGTTGGTGCGCTGGGCGAGGTAGGCGGCGCGGTGCAGGGCGATGACCGTCTTACCGGTGCCGGCCGGGCCGCTGATCCTGGCCGGACCGGCCCAGTTGCGCCGTACGAGGGCGAGCTGGTCCGGGTCGAGGAAGGTCATCCACTGCTCGATGGGCGCCCGGCGCGCCTCGTCGAGCGCGGCGTCCCGCAGCCCGTCGAGGTCGAAGAGGCCGTCGGATGCGGGGTCGTCCGGTATTCGGGAGGCGGTATCCGAAGTGGCGGTGCCCGGGGCGGCGGTGTCCAGGGCGGGAGTGTCCGGGGTGGGGGCGGCGGACGGGGCCTCGTACTCGGGGAAGACCCGTTCCAGATGCTCGGTGAGGGCGCGGACGGACTGGGCGGACAGCCGGGTGCGCTCCGACAGCAGCGCCGGGCCTATCTCGCGCTCCCCCAGCAGCCGCACCCGGCCCAGCTCCGCGTCGACCCGATGCCCCGCGAAGGCCAGCAGCGGCCGCACCGCCACCGGGGACATCCCCAGGGACGCCACCGCGCTCTCGGCGGCCTTGGTGACCGCGAGCAGCTTGCGGCGGTGCTCGTCGCGGGAGAATCCGCCGGCCCGTAGCCGGCCGGCACAGGTCTCCGGGGCGGCCCGCCAGTTCTTGACGTCGATGACGAAGACTCCGCCGGGGCCGATCAGCAGCATGTCCACATTGGCCGCGCGGGTGCCCGGCCAGCGCCGGTCCACGAGCAGCCGCCAGCCCCGCTCGGCCAGCATCAGCAGCTGGGCGGCGACCCGCCGCTCCCCCTCGCTCGCCGCCTCCCAGCGCTCGGCCCGCGCCCTGGCGGCCTGCCACTGTTCCCGTAACAGCCGCTCCTGCCGACGCGCCTGCTGCGCCCGCCGGGCCGCCGACGCCCCGGCCGACCCGCCCAGCCCACTCCCTGCCGCCATCGTCCGCCCCCTCACCGCTCGCCCCCGTAGGCATGAGCCAAGAACCCTAGGACGAGGTCACATGACACGGAAGTGCGCACGGGAGGGGCACGGGCGCATGGTGCGGAGGTCCGCGGTGAGGCGGGTTACGCGTGGGACTTGGCGAACTCCACGAGCCCGGCGAAGCCCTGACGGGACAGCGCGAGCTGCGGTCCGTTCGGGTCCTTGCTGTCACGGACCCGGACCAGGAACTCGCCGGTGGCCGCCACAGGCTCAGGCGCCCACTCGATGCACTGGCCGCCGTTGCTGCTGTACGAGGACTTGAACCAGCGGAGGGAATCGGTCGTCATGGAACGCCCTTTCCTGCGAATGGGGAGCGGATCACACGTGGAACTTGGCGAACTCCACGAGCCCGGCGAAGCCCTGACGGGACAGCGCGAGCTGCGGTCCGTTCGGGTCCTTGCTGTCACGGACCAGGAACTCACCGGTCGCCGCCGCATGTTCGGGCGCCCACTCGATGCACTGACCACCATTGTCGCTGTACGAGGACTTGAACCAGCGGAGGGATTCGGTCACGAGATGCCCTTTCGTAGGTCATTGATCATGGCCACGGACGCCGCTTGGGAAGGGGCGTCGGCCTGTAGCTGATGGTAGGCCGCCAGTATGGGCAACACCGAGCTGCTTTCCCGTTCAAGATGGCCTCGTTGGGCAGACTCGGCGTAGGACATGAGCGAGCGATCCGGCAGCGTCAGCACCGTGATCGGTAGGTGGAATGGTCGCCGCTCCCCCATCTCGAACGGGGCAACGTGGACCACAGTGTTCGGCAGCTCGGCGAACTCGACCAGCCGCGCCAACTGGGCTTCCATGACGGCGTATCCGCCGATGGGACGTCGGATGCAGCTTTCGTCCAGCACCACGAAGACCAGCGGCGGTGGCGTACGGGCCAGCGCCGCCTGACGTTCCGCGATGAGCGACACCCGTTCGTCCGCCTGTTCTGGCGTGATGGCTCCGCGCCTGACGTGGCTCCCGGCTAACACTGAGGCGTACTCCGGGGTCTGGAGCAGACCAGGGATGATGCCCACTTCGTACAGCCGGATCTCCGCCGCCCGGCCCTCGTGGCCGACGTACTCCGGGAAGCCCTCCAGCAGGCTGCCGTGCCGGATCTCGCGCCACTGCCGTTCGAACGTGTCCACGGTGCCTTCGGTGCCGAAGGTGCGGTCGGCACTACGCGAAAAACGCAGAGTAGGGGGTTTCCGTGCAGTTTCCACCGCCGAGACATGCGTACTGGAATAACCCATCAGCTCGGCGAGTTCGTCCTGCGTCCAGCCGCGCGCCTCCCGTGAGCTGCGCAGGCGCGCCCCGAAGGCCGCTTGCGGACTACTGTCCGGCGTCAACTCCTTGCGGTTCACAGAGCTTTCACCAACGCTTCCCCCTCCTTCGACAGGTTGAGTAGCTCCCGACTCTAGGTCACTCTGGCCGCCCTTGGTAGTGGAATGACTACGGAGAGGAGCGGGCGTTGAGCGGTCCAGAGGATGTAGCGGTGAACACCGGCTTACCGGACGACGCGGACCCGGAGTGCCCCGAACCAGCCGATGACAGCGACAGCGACAGCGACAGCGAGACCCTCACGCACCTTCGTGCGCGGATGCACCAGGACTACGCCCGGCGGCAGCGCCACGGACAGCTGGGGAGGTCGCTGTGAGGTGCACGACGTGCGAGACCTTGCGGACCGTGCTGGCGGCAGCCGAGCGGAACGGCGACCGGTCGAAGGCCGTCGACTGCCGGGTGTTGCTGCGGCGGCACCCGGAGCATGACGACGTTCCGGTCGAGAGCCAGGGCGCGGAACAGGCCGAGAGGCAGGGGGAGCCGTGAGCCCCCCGGACGCGGAGAAGGCCACCGCAGCCCCCTACGCCGGCACGCCGTACGAGGCGAGCCCCGAAGGGTGGTGGACGAAGCACGGCGGAGCACTGGACGGGGAATCCGGCGTGGTCTACCTCCCCGCCGGTCCTGGTCTGCCGCCGTGCCTCGTCCCGGGATGCCGGTGCTATCCGGCCCTCACGGCCGACCGGAAGAGACCGGCCGCCGACGTCCCCAACCCGGTCGGCACACCCAGTCGGCCCGGCGAACCCATCGGGTGGCGCAGTTCGGAGGACCGGTAGCGCCGGCAGTCCCGGTGCCAGATGAGGATGCCGGCCATCCAGTGCTCCAGCTCGCGGACGTAGCCGTCCATCGCCTCGCGCGCCTCCGGTGAGAGCTGGAAATCGTCGTAGACGACGGGGAGTTCATGGGCCGCGACATGCTGGAACTCGCGCATCCGCGAGGTCATGAGGTCATGGACGATGGCCAGCCCGGTCGGGTAGTCGCAGCCGAAGAAGGTCTGGACGACGAGGATGCCGTTGTGGACCTCGCCCTCGTATTCGATCTCCTTCTGGTAGGAGAAGACGTCGTTCATCAGGCCGGCGTAGTCGGCGGCGGCGTTCTCCAGTGAGCGCAGCGGGCCGGAGCGGTAGATCTCCGGCGGGACCCGCCGGCCGTGGGCGAGTCGGCTCAGGCTCATGGTGAGGTCGGCGCCGAAGGTCGCCCGGCGCATCTCGATGTAGTCGACCGGGTCGGGGATGCGGTGCTGGATCTGGTTGCCGATCTCCCAGAGCCAGCTGGCGGTCATGGTGTCGACGGTTTCGCGGAACGCCCGGCGTGCCTCCGGAGCCATACCGGCCGCCGTACGGGACCACAGGTCCGCCAGCCCGCGTTCGAGGGCGTTGACCGGCTCGGGTGGGGTGGTGCCGGGATCGAGCGGCATGAGGGCCGACAGCCGCTCGGTGCAGACCTTCGCCGAGGCGAGGTCGCGGGTGCGGCCGAAGACCGCCGGATAGTAGTCGTCGGCGTAGGTGCCCCAGGCCAGCCAGGCGGCGTCCAGGTCCAGTTGCTCCGGGGTGGCGTCCGGGTGGATGCCCGCCGCGCACAGCGCCAGATCGTGCCGGACCATCACGGGCTCGTCCCAGATGTCGGAGAGCGGCACACCGGGCTGCGGCTGCAGGAGGCCCATACGGTGCGCCCAGTCGATGAGCCGCAGCCGGGCGCCTTCCAGGTGCGGGCTGAGGGTGGTGGTGAACGGCATGCAGAAGTCGGGGAGTCGGGACGGTCCGACCTTCTGGTGCGGGAGGTGGGTGCCGCTGCGGAGGCGGAGCGCACCGGCCGTGGCCAGGGCGGTTTTCAGGTCCGCCGCCGAGGTGCCGAGGCCGCCGAAGGAGAAGGGCGACCAGGGCCGCGAGCTGTCGGCCGCCGCCCCGCCGCCGTTCATGTAGCGGCTGGAGCGCATATGCCATTCATGGCCGCCGGACTGCCAGTCCTGGAGCCCCTTGGCGTACGCCAGCACCTTCGCGCAGGAGGCCGGGTCGAGCCCCGTCTCCAGGAAGAGCGGAGGGAGTTCGGCGAGGACGGTGTTCTCGAACTGCTGGAGCCGGGAGGTGATCAGATCGTTGACGGCATCCGCCGCTTCCTGGGTGGTGCAGTCCAGGAAATTCTCCAGTACCAGGACGCCATTGCTCAGCTCGCCTTCCTCCTCCGTCTCGCGTTGATAGGAGAAGAGGTCGTTCCGCAGATGAACGGCGTCGGAAAAGGTGTCCCGCAGCACCCGCAGTGGCCGGGAGGCGGCGACGGACGCGGGCACCTCGGCGCCGGTCGCATACTCCACCAGGCCCGCCGACCAGGGCGCGCCACCGACCTTGCGGCGCATCTCGATGTATTCAACGGGGTTGGGCACCCGGTGGATATTGATATTGGACAGTTCCCACAGCGATTCATTGAGCAGATGCTCGGTGCTTTCGGCGAACCGCCGCCGCCAGTCCATGGACATCTGCGGCACCGTGCGCCGCCACAGGTCGGCGAGCCCGGCCTCGACCGGGTTGGCCGGCTCCGGAAGGGGCGCGGTCAGGTCCATCGGCATAAAGGCGGGCAGCCGGTCCAGATATTCCTTGCCGCCCTTCCGGTCCAGCGTCCGCTTGAATTTCTCCAGGAAGTGGTCGTCGAAGAAGAAGACCCAGACATACCAGTCGGTCACCAGCGACAGCGCGTCGGCGTCGCACTCCGGGTGGGTGTAGGAACACAGCAGGGCGTAATCGTGGGCGTCGAGATCCTTCTCCTCCCAGACGCCCGAGCCCTCCAGCATTCCCATGGCGTGGGCCCACTTCCTGGAATGCGTGCGCGCGGTCTCCAGATGCGGGTTCAACCGCGCCGGATGGGGCGTATAGAAATGGGGCAATTCGAATGGCTGTGTCACCGTTGCCGGCCTCTTCCCCTGCGTACGGAAGGAAGCGCGGTGGATCACGCCCCCCTGACGGGGCTGCGCTACCCCGGGGCCCGGCGCCTTAGGCCTTACGGAGGAGGAGCGTCCGCCTCCACTCCCCTTCGGTTCGGAGCGACACCAACCGGGTTCATTTCTCGCTGACTTGTGGCACTTTTCTTTCGTCCGGCCCTGCCGCCCCTGCCGCCCCCGTCGGCCCCGCCGCCCCGCCTGCCCGGTGGGCCTCGTCGGCCCCGCCAGACCCGCCGGTCCGCTCGGCCCGGCCGCGCGCCGCGGTCCGCAGGGCGAGCGCCGCCAGCGCCTCCGGGGCACCGGCTTGGCCGCGGATACCAGGAAAGGCATTGATGTCCACGATGAGGGGCGCACCGCCCCCGGCATCGAGCAGATCCACCCCGTAGACGTCCAGGCCGAACACCTCGCCCACCCGGAGCGCGGCGGCGGTCCAGCCGGCGGGCAGCTCACCGACCGGCAGCGGCAGATTCGGACCGCGGCCGTCGGGGGCCAGCTCCGAGCGGCGCAGCGCGGCGAAGAGCTGCCCGTCGACCACCCACAGCTTGTGGTCCCAGCCGCTGTTCGGGGTGAAGTCCTGGACCACCACCGGCTCCCCGGCCCAGTCGGCGGCCAGTTCCCGCAGCCGTACGGCGCTGTCGGCGCGGGCCACCAGGTCCCGGCGGCGGCTGAACCGGCTCTTGATCACCAGCGGGCCGTCCGGGGCACCGGCCGCTGCCAGCTCCCCCAGGGTGGCCACGGCGCGGGTGGCCGCGAACGGCAGCCCCGCCGCGCGCGCCATCGCGGCCATCGTCACCCGGTCCTGGCACCGGGCGGTCGCCGCCGCCGAGTTGAGCACCGGTGCGCCGTGCTCCTCCAGGAGCGCGGCGAGCGCCAGCGCCCGGGGCGTCCGTGCCTTGAGGAGATAGACATCGGCGAGCGAGGAGAGGTCCGGGCCCGGCCCCTCGACGCCCGGGTCCAGGGTCTCGACCCGGTGATCCGGCGTCAGCAGACCGGTGACCGCGGCCAGCAGCGGATGCGCGGGGTCCGCGGTGAGCAGACAGATCCTCACCGGCCGCCGCCGATCGACGCCGCGGGCCTGGTGGGGCGGGGAACGGGCGGCGCGGTGAACGGGGGCGGCGGGGCGGCCATCGCGCTCGTCCGCGCGGTGGCGTAGGTCCCCCGCGCCCCCTGGCGGGCCAGGTCCAGGACCGCGGCGGACACCCGGGCGACCGCGTCCGGCACCTGACGGAAGCTGGGGAAGTCATTGATGTCGACGACCACCGGGCCGTCCGGGCCGAGCAGGATGTCGACCCCGTAGAGGTCGAGGCCGAAGACGGCGCCTATCTCGGCGGTGATCCGGGCGACTTCGGGCGTCAGCGGCACCTGTCGTTCGCATACGGCGTGTGCGGGGTGCAGCGGGGAGCACCGCTCGGTCGCGTACAGCTCACCGGCGACGCTGTAGACCTTCAGATCTGTACCGGAGTTGGGGACATAGGGCTGGGCGATCAGCAGACCGTCGGCCGGTCCGTCCGCGCCGCCCGGCTCCAGCAGCCGGTCCGGCGTCGCCACCAGCCGCACGGCGCGCCCGGAACTGCCGTCCGCGGGCTTCACCACCAGCGGGAACTCCGCCTCGGCTATCTCCGCGAACTCCTCGGGGCGGGCCGCCGCATACGTCACCGGGACCGGCAGTCCCTTGCCGCGGGCGATCACCGCGGCCAGCGCCTTGTCCCGTACGCCACGGATGGCCCGGACGTCGTTCACCGTCGTCAGCCCGACCGAAGCGGCCGCTTCCAGGAGCGTCAGGCCCGGACCGCCGGAGACGGTCTTGAGGACCCAGGCATCGTGGCTGCCGGCCCGGACCGCCTCGGATATCCGGATCAGCGAGCGGCCGGGCCACACCACGTCCACCTGGTGGCCCCAGGCGCGGAGTTGGTGGATCACCTCCAGCGGCATGCCGTCATGGCGGTACTGCTCCTCCACCAGGAAGCAGAGTCTCATCGGGGCACCCTCGTCATCGCCGCACGTCCACCGTCCGTCCGGCAGATCCTGGACACACCAGGATCCCATGCGGAGCCCGCCGGGGACGGTGCACCCACGCGCCGGGCCCCGGCCCGTCCAAGGGCGGACCCGGTGGGCCGCGGCTACCCGACGCCTACGCCTACGCCTACGCCAGGAACTCCGTGGTGGCCGCCGCGAAGCGCCCGGGGTCGTCGAGCCACGGGAAGTGCCCGGCGCCGGGCTGTACGACCAGCCGGGCCTGCGGGAACAGGTCGGTGAACTCCGCCATCGCAGGCGGCGGGGCACCCAGGTCGACCTCACCGGCGAGCAGCAGCACCGGCCGCCCGAAGGCGGCGAGCGCCTTGCGGGTGGCCTCCGGGTCGAAGGCACCGTCGGCGCCGCAGACAGCCGCGGCCGCCGCGTTCCGCTGGCCGTCCTCCGCGGCCCGGTGGGCCTGCGCCGCCGCGTCCCAACGGCCGTAGAAGAACGGGGCGATGGCCGCTCGGCAGTCGTCCGTCGGCCGGCCCGCGACGAGCGCTTCCAACGCCGCGAACGCGGGGGCGAACCACGGCTCGCCGTGGCGGAGCCGCGCGGTCTCGCGCCGGAGGTCTCCGGTGATGACGAGCCCGACGGCCAGGACGCTGGGCGTGATCAGCGCCAACTTGCCGACCCGGTCGGGGTGGCGGCCCGCGTACAGCACCGCGAGGTTCGCGCCGGCACTGTGCGCGAGCAGATCGACGCTTTCCAGGCCGAGGTGCTCGCGCAGCGCCTCCACATCGTCGACGAGCCGGTCGCAGCGGTAGGAGGCCGGGTCCGCCGGTACCGCGGAGCCGCCGGTACCCCGCAGATCCAGCCTGATCAGCCGGTGGTGCGCGGCCAGGCCGCCGAGGTCGCCGAGGTATGCGGAATCCTGCATCGGTCCGCCCGGCAGGCAGATCACCGGGGGTCCGTCTCCGGACACGTGGTAGGCGAGCGTGGTCCCGTCGGGCGCGGAGAAGGTGGGCATGGCCGCGACCTTGTCAGCGGCGTCCGTGCGGAGCAACTGGTTTCCCCTGGCCGTACGGCTGCCCGCACGGCTGCCCGTACGTCGGGCGGCAAGGCCGCCGCCCGGCCGCCGGAAACCGCCCGGCCGTCCCACGCCGCCCGGCCGCCCCGCTCCGCCCGCCGGAGCGGCCCCGTCCGCCTCCGCTCCCGGTGTCGCTACCGTGAGGCGACGCAACGGAGCAGGACCGGCATGGACCGGGAGCAATCGGGAGGCCCAGTGACCCATAAGGCCGTGCCCTTCGACGACCTCGACCGCAAGATCGTTGCGGCGCTGATCGACAACGGCCGGGCGAGCTTCGCGGAGATCGGGACGGCGATCGGGCTGTCGTCCACCGCGGTGAAGCGGCGGGTGGACCGGATGCGGGAGAACAACGTGATCACGGGGTTCACCGCCACCGTCCGCCCGGCCGCGCTGGGCTGGCTGACCGAGGCGTATGTCGAGGTGTACTGCGACAGCGCGGCGCCGCCCCGCCGGCTCGCTGAGGTGGTGCGCAACCACCCGGAGATCGCGGCGGCGATGACGGTCACCGGGGGCGCGGATGCGCTGCTGCACGTACGGGCGACCGATGTGGAGCACTTCGAGGAGGTGCTCGAACGCATCCGGGCCGAGCCGTTCATCCGCAAGACGATCAGCTACATGGTGCTGTCCCATCTGCTGCCGGACAGCCCGGAGGCGGGCGCCCGGCCGTCCGCCGAAGGGACCGTCCGCTGAGGCGCCCGCTGCGCGCGGCCCGTCACAGCCGCCGGAGGCCCGGCCCGTCGGCGGCGCAAGCGGAATCCGGACCCAAAGCGCGCAGCAAAACTGCGTGAGAGCTCGGCGACACGCAGCATTGCTGCGCCGCTCAGCAGCATTTGTTTCTTGTGGCCCGAATCCCTCGCTCCTTACCTTGGAAGCATTCGGGGTGACGCTCTGTGACCCCTGGTCGCCCCGCCTTGCCCGAGGAAGCGAAGGGATCGTCCCGTGCCGATGAGTCGTGTGTCGCGCCCCCGGCGCTATCTGGTCTGCGAGCCCAGACACTTCGCCGTGCATTACGCGATCAACCCATGGATGCGGGCCGACGTGCCCGTGGACACCGCGCTCGCCGGGCGCCAGTGGGAGACGCTGATGGGCACCTACCGCGCCCATGGGCACACCGTGGAGACGGTGCCTCCGGTGCCCGGCCTGCCGGACATGGTGTTCGCGGCGAACTCCGCGCTGGTCGTGGGCGGCCGGGTCTTCGGCTCGCACTTCCACGCGCCGCAGCGGCGGCCGGAGTCCACGGAGTACGAGACCTGGTTCAAGGCGGCCGGTTACGACGTCTACCGGCCGGAGTCACCGTGCGAGGGCGAGGGCGATCTCGTCCCGGCCGGCCGCTTCATCCTGGCCGGCACCGGCTTTCGCACCACCCCGGCGGCGCACCGCGAGGTGCAGGAGTTCTTCGGCGTGCCGACGATCGGCCTCCAGCTGGTGGACCCGTACTTCTACCACCTGGACACCGCGCTCTTCGTCCTCGGCGAATCGCCGGAGACGGGCGAGGCGCATATCGCCTACTACCCCGAGGCGTTCTCGTCCGGCAGCCGTGAGGTGCTGCGGCGGCTGTTCCCCGACGCGGTGCTCGCCACCCGGGAGGACGCCATGGCCTTCGGCCTCAACTCCGTCTCCGACGGCCGCCATGTCTTCGTCGCCCCGCAGGCGACCGGCCTGATCGCGCAGCTCATCGCGCACGGCTATGTCCCCGTCCCCGTCGACCTGTCGGAGTTCCACAAGGCCGGCGGCGGCATCAAGTGCTGCACCCAGGAGATCCGCTGATGACCGCTCCCACCCGTACCGTCCCGGCCCAGGCTCCCCGTTCGTCCGCGGAGCTCATCCAGGCCGAGAGTCCGGTGCTCGCGCACAACTACCACCCGCTGCCCGTGGTGGTCGCGCGCGCCGAAGGGGTCTGGGTCGAGGACGTCGAGGGGCGCCGCTACCTCGACATGCTGGCCGGCTATTCGGCGCTCAACTTCGGCCACCGGCACCCGGCGCTGATCGAGGCCGCGCACCGGCAGCTGGATCAACTCACCCTCACCTCCCGCGCGTTCCACAACGACCGGCTCGCCGGTTTCGCCGAGGGCCTCGCCGAGCTGACCGGCCTGGACATGGTGCTGCCGATGAACACCGGCGCCGAGGCGGTGGAGAGCGGCATCAAGGTGGCCCGCAAGTGGGCGTACGACGTCAAGGGCGTCCCGGCGGACCGGGCGACGATCGTGGTGGCGGGCGGCAACTTCCACGGCCGGACGACCACCATCGTCGGCTTCTCCGACGACGACACCGCCCGGGTCGGCTTCGGCCCCTTCGCCCCCGGCTTCCGTACCGTCCCCTACAACGATCTCGCCGCGCTGGAGGCGGCCCTGGACGAGACGACGGCCGCCGTGCTGATCGAGCCCATCCAGGGCGAGGCGGGCGTCCTGATCCCCGACGACGGCTACCTCACCGGCGTACGGGAACTGACCCGGCGCAACGGCTGTCTGTTCATCGCCGACGAGATCCAGTCCGGGCTGGGCCGCACCGGCACCACCCTCGCGGTCGAGCACGAGTCCGTGGTGCCGGACATGCTGCTGCTCGGCAAGGCGCTCGGCGGCGGCATCGTCCCGGTCTCCGCGGTCGTCGCCCGCCGCGAGGTGCTCGGCGTGCTCGGCCCCGGCCAGCACGGCTCGACCTTCGGCGGCAACCCGCTGGCGGCGGCGGTGGGTTCGGCCGTGACCGAGCTGCTCGCCACCGGGGAGTTCCAGCGCCGCGCCGCCGAACTCGGTGCCGTACTGCGCGACGGCCTGGCCGCGCTGACCGGGAAGGGCGTGACCGGCTTCCGTGCCCGCGGCCTGTGGGCCGGTGTCGACATCGACCCCGCCCTGGGCACCGGCCGGGAGATCAGCGAACGTCTGCTGAAGGAAGGCGTGCTGGTCAAGGACACCCATGGCTCGACGATCCGGCTGGCCCCGCCGCTGACCATCACCGCCGAGGAACTGGCGTCGGCGCTGGGCAGCCTGGAGCGGGCGCTGGGCTGACCCGGCGCACGGCACCCGGCACCCGGCACCCGGCGCACGTTCGGCACGCGCGGGGGGGGGGGGGGGGGGGGGGGGGGGGGGGGGGGGGGGGGGGGGGGGGGGGGGGGGGGGGGGGGGGGGGGGGGGGGGGGGGCGGGGAGGGGGGAGCTGGGAGCGCGTGGCTCTA
>NZ_JBVHZH010000018.1:121384-137118 GCF_055574515.1 Streptomyces sp. NPDC029466 | reverse complement strand
CCC
The DNA here is from genome assembly GCF_055574515.1 of Streptomyces sp. NPDC029466. Taxonomy (NCBI): domain Bacteria; kingdom Bacillati; phylum Actinomycetota; class Actinomycetes; order Kitasatosporales; family Streptomycetaceae; genus Streptomyces; species Streptomyces sp. NPDC029466. The sequence continues at coordinate 137,115 of NZ_JBVHZH010000018.1, read as the reverse complement.
CACCCCCGCTCACGGGGGGGGGGGGGGGGGGGGGGGGGGGGGGGGGGGGCACCCCCCCCCCCCCCCCCCCCCCCCCCCAGCCCCCGGAGGACCGTCACCGCACCCAACAACCACCCGCCCGCCGCAGGCGCAACGGCGACAAACCACCGCGGCGGGTCAGCCGACAACGTGGGAAGACGGCCGCATCAGCGGCAAGGGCGCGCCCATCACCGCGTACGGCGTGGGCGCGCTGGGGAAGAGGACGCGGCGGGCCAGGTCGTGGTAGCCGAGGGAGCGGTAGAGGCGGCGGGCGGGGCTCTCGGTGTCGATGGCCGAGAGGATGGAGCGCGGTTCGGCGGCCTCGTCGGTGATGCGGGTGATCAAAGCGCGGCCGAGGCCGCGGTGCTGGTAGCCGGGGTGGACATGCAGCTCGGTGATGGTGAAGGAGTCGTCGAGCCAGTGGTCGAGGCGCTCGTTGCGGAGGTAGGGCTCGACGACGGTGGACCACCAGTGGGCGCGGTCGTTGGGCATGCCGTAGACGAAGCCGACCAGCCGGCCGTCGGGGGTGGTGGCGCCGAGCGCGCGGGCGCCGGGGCAGCCGAGGTGGCGCAGCACGATGTGCCGGCGGACGGCGACTTCCTCGTCGCTCAGGCCGAAGGCGAGCGCCTGGACGGCCAGCGCGTCATCCACGCGGGCAGCGAGATCAAGGGGGCCGACCGCGACGTCATCCATGCTCGGAGCGTACAAGGCGGTGCGTCAGAACAGTACGCTCATGAACGCTCCGACTTCCTCGAAGCCCACACGGCGATAGGAGGCGCGGGCCGCGGTGTTGAAGTCGTTGACGTAGAGGCTGACGACGGGGGCGACGTCGTTGAGGGCGTAGCGCAGCACGGCGGCCATCCCGGTCTCGGAGAGGCCCTTGCCGCGGTAGGCGGGGTCGACCCAGACGCCCTGGACCTGGCAGGCCCGCGGGGTGGCGGCGCCGATCTCGGCCTTGAAGATGACCTTGCCGTTCTCGACTCGGGCGAAGGAGCGGCCGGCGCCGACGAGTTCGGCGACTCTGGCCTGGTAGAGCAGTCCGCCGTCGCCGGCCATCGGGGAGATGCCGACCTCTTCGGTGAACATGGCCACGCACGCGGGCATGATCAGGTCCATCTCGTTCTTGCGGATCCGCCGGACGTACGGGTCGGGGGCGATCTCGGCGGACGGTGCGGTGGTGACCATCAGGGGCTGGTGGGCGCGGATGTCGCGGGCCGGTCCCCAGTACGGCTCCAGCAGCGACCACAGTTCGGCGGTGGCTTCCGCGGGGCCGACGATGGACGAGCAGCGGCGGCCCTGGCGGCGGGCGCGCTCGGCGAAGCCGTGGATGGCTTCGGAGGTGGCGCAGACGGGGACGAGGTTGGCGCCGGCGTAGCAGAGCGACTCCAGGCGGCCGTCCACGTACCAGCCCCACATCTCGCCGCCGAGCCGCCAGGGGTCGAGGCCGGCGATCTGTACGCGGGCGGCGACGAAGGCATTGGCGACCGGATCGCGGTCGAGGACCGCGAGGGCGTCGTCGAGCTCCCCGGGCTCGAGGACCTTGATGGCGGTGGTCGTCAGCACGTGTCGGAAAGCCTCACCGTTACGGGCCTGGGAGGCCAGGCGGGAGCAGGTCTTGGCACTTTACCTCCCCCCGCTCGGGAGCACCCGGCCGCTGCGGGGGCCAAGGGTGCCGGGCAGCGCGGAGCCCCGCGGCCCGTGGTGGGCGCGGGGCTCGGCGGCGGTGCCGATGGGCCGTGGGTCAGCCGGCGACGGCGACGGTCGGCTCGCCGGAGGCGATGCCGTCCTTCTCCATCTGCTCGGCGATCTTCATGGCCTCTTCGATGAGGGTCTCGACGATCTTCGACTCGGGGACGGTCTTGATGACCTCGCCCTTGACGAAGATCTGGCCCTTGCCGTTGCCGGAGGCGACACCGAGGTCGGCCTCGCGGGCCTCGCCGGGGCCGTTGACGACGCAGCCCATGACGGCGACGCGCAGCGGCACCTCCATGCCGTCCAGGCCCGCGGTGACCTCGTCGGCGAGCTTGTAGACATCGACCTGGGCGCGGCCGCAGGACGGGCAGGAGACGATCTCCAGCCGGCGCTGGCGGAGGTTGAGCGACTCCAGGATGGAGATGCCGACCTTGACCTCTTCGGCGGGCGGCGCGGAGAGGGAGACGCGGATGGTGTCGCCGATGCCCTCGGAGAGCAGGGCGCCGAAGGCGACGGCGGACTTGATGGTGCCCTGGAAGGCCGGGCCGGCCTCGGTGACGCCGAGGTGGAGGGGGTAGTCGCACTGGGCGGCGAGCTGCCGGTAGGCGTTGACCATCACGACCGGGTCGTTGTGCTTGACCGAGATCTTGATGTCGCGGAAGCCGTGCTCCTCGAAGAGGGACGCCTCCCACAGCGCGGACTCGACGAGCGCCTCGGGGGTGGCCTTGCCGTACTTCTGGAGCAGGCGGCGGTCGAGGGAGCCGGCGTTGACGCCGATCCGGATCGGGGTGCCGGCGTCACCGGCCGCCTTGGCGATCTCCTTGACCTTGTCGTCGAACTGCTTGATGTTGCCGGGGTTGACCCGGACCGCGGCGCAGCCGGCGTCGATCGCGGCGAAGACGTACTTCGGCTGGAAATGGATGTCCGCGATGACCGGAATCTGCGACTTCCGGGCGATCACGGGCAGCGCGTCGGCGTCGTCCTGCGTCGGGCAGGCGACCCGGACGATCTGGCAGCCGGAGGCCGTCAGCTCGGCGATCTGCTGCAATGTCGCGCCGATGTCGGACGTCCGCGTGGTCGTCATCGACTGCACCGAGACCGGTGCGTCTCCGCCCACGGCGACCGGGCCGACCTGGATCTTGCGACTGACCCGTCGGTCGGCAAGCTTGGTCGGTACGTCCGGCATTCCCAGTGAAATGGCAGTCATCTGGCGAGCAACCCCAAGGTGTGGATCAAGGCCCCGCAGCGGCGGGCTCCGGTCTTCGAGATTACGGCACAGGAGTCGCGGCAAGCACATCGCGCCCGTGTGGTGCCACGAATGGGACGGCCGGGCACCTCCAAACGCCACAGAGGTGCCCGGCACACGCCACGGACGGGGCCCGGCCGCCGCCAAACCCGATTTCAGGTCAGCTTCACCGGATTCACCACGTCGGCGACCAAGACCAGCAGCGTGAAGCAGATGAAGATCCCGGCGACGACGTAGGCGACCGGCATCAGCTTGGCGACATCGAAGGGACCGGGGTCCGGACGCCGGACGATCTTGGCGAAGGCCCGCCGGATCGACTCCCACACGGCACCGGCGATGTGCCCGCCGTCCAGCGGCAGCAGCGGCAGCATGTTGAACAGGAACAGCGAGAGGTTGAAGCCGGCGACCAGGAAGAGCATGGTCGCCACCCGCTGCTCCGGCGGAATGTCCAGGGAGAAGACCTCGCCGCCGACCCGGGCCGCACCGACCACGCCCATCGGGGAGTCCTGCTTGCGCTCACCGCCGTTGAAGGCCGCGTCCCACAGGTCCGGGACCTTGGCGGGCAGGTTTATCAGCGAGGAGACACCCTGCTCGACCATGTTGCCCATGCGGTCGACGGACTGGCCGAAGGACTGCTGGACGACGCCGCTGGCCGGGGTGAAGCCGAGGAAGCCGGCGGTGACGAATTCGCCGGGGACATAGCCGCCGCGGCCGTCGGTCTTGGCGACCTTGTTCTCGATCAGGTCGGCGTGCAGGGTCTTGCGCGCGCCGTGCCGTTCGACGACCAGTGTCGCGGGCCCGGTGGTGTCGCGGATCTGCTGCTGGAGGGCGCCCCAGTCCGGCACGGGGTGGCCGTTGAACGAGACGATCTTGTCGCCGGCCCGCAGGCCCGCGGCCTTGGCCGGGGAGTCCTTGGCGCCGGCCGGGCACTTGTCCGTCTTGGCCGCCGCCGAGATGACGCACTCCGAGACCGAGCCGACCTGGGTGGTCTGGGTGTTGATGCCGAAGCCCATCAGCACGCTCATGAAGATCACGACCGCCAGAATCAGATTCATGAACGGCCCGGCGAACATCACGATGACGCGCTTCCAGGGCTTACGGGTGTAGAAGAGCCGCTTCTCGTCGCCGGGCTGGAGCTCCTCGAAGGCCGCCGAGCGGGCGTCCTCGATCATGCCGCGGAACGGCGAGGTGGAGCGGGCCTGGAGCTTCCCGTCGTCGCCGGGCGGGAACATGCCGATCATGCGGATGTAGCCGCCGAGCGGGACGGCCTTGATGCCGTACTCGGTATCGCCCTTCTTACGGGAGAAGAGCGTCGGCCCGAAGCCCACCATGTACTGCGGCACGCGGATACCGAACATCTTGGCCGTGGAGAGATGGCCGAGCTCGTGCCAGGCAATGGAGAACAGCAGGCCGACGACGAAGACGACTATGCCGAGGATGGTCATCCAGGTCGTCATGCGCGAGCCTCCGAAGGTGTCCGTGCCGCACGGGCGGCCAGTTCGCGGGCGCGGGCGCGCGCCCAGGTTTCCGCCTCCAGGACGTCCGCGACCGTCAGGGAGGTTCCCCGTGCGGGCGTGCCGTGCTCGGCGACCACTGCGGCGACCGTATCCACAATCCCGGTGAATGGCAGCCCGCCCTGGAGGAAGGCATCCACGCATTCCTCGTTCGCCGCGTTGAAGACGGCGGGGGCGGTGCCGCCCAGATCGCCGACCCGGCAGGCCAGCGAAACGGCGGGGAAGGCCTCCTCGTCCAGCGGGAAGAACTCCCAGGTCTGCGCCTTCGTCCAGTCCACGCCCGGGGCCGCGTCCGGGACCCGCTCGGGCCAGCCGATGCCCAGGGCGATCGGCATCCGCATGTCGGGCGGGCTGGCCTGGGCGAGCGTGGAGCCGTCGGTGAACTCCACCATCGAGTGGATGTAGGACTGCGGATGGACGACGACCTCGATGCGGTCGAAGGGGACGTCGAAGAGCAGATGCGCCTCGATGACCTCCAGGCCCTTGTTGACGAGGGTCGCGGAGTTGATGGTGACGACCGGGCCCATCGCCCAGGTGGGGTGCGCCAGCGCCTGCTCGGGCGTGACCCCGGCCAGCTCGTGCTTGGTGCGACCGCGGAACGGGCCGCCGGAGGCGGTGACGACGAGCTTGCGGACCTCGGCGCGGTCGCCACCGGCCAGCGCCTGGAAGAGCGCGGAGTGCTCGGAGTCGACGGGGATGATCTGGCCGGGCGCGGCGAGCGCCTTGACCAGGGGGCCACCGACGATCAGTGACTCCTTGTTGGCCAGCGCGAGCACCCGGCCCGCCTTGAGGGCGGCCAGTGTGGGGGCGAGCCCGATGGAGCCGGTGATGCCGTTGAGGACGGTGTGGCAGGGGGAGGCGGCCAGGTCGGTGGCCGCGTCGGGGCCGGCCAGGATCTCGGGCAGCGGCTCACCCGTGCCGTAGCGGTCCGCCAGCGCGGTACGCAGCGCGGGCACCGCGTCCTCGCGCGCCACGGCGACGGCGGTCACCCGCAGCTGGTGCGCCTGATCGGCGAGCAGCTCGACCCGGCCGCCGGCCGCGGAGAGCGCGGTCACCCGGAAGCGGTCGGGGTTGCGCAGCACGATGTCGATCGCCTGGGTGCCGATCGAGCCGGTCGAGCCGAGGATGACGATGTCGCGCGGGCCGCCGGGGTGCGGGGCGGCCGGCTCGAAACGCAGATGCGGGTGGGCGAGGGAGTCCGTCATGTGGTCCATTGTGGCCGGTCGCCGAGGGGGCCCGGACACCCAGGCCCGGGTCGGATGGATCATGCGGCCCGGCGGCGCGCCGCGGGACATGCCCCGGGGCCGGTCCGGTGGATCGCTGCCGGACCGGCCCCGGGCGTGCGGCCGAGGGACGTTCAGCGGATGGGCCGCCGAACGTTGTCGGTCAGGCTCGGGCCCGGAGTGGCGTCGGCGATCCAGGGACCGTCGCTGCTGGGGTCGATGATGCCCTCCTCCAGCCAGGCGTAGCTGCCGTCGAGGACTCCGGAGACGACCTTGCGGTCGAGTGCGTCGGTGTTGGTCCACAGCCGGCCGAACAGCTCCTCGACGCGGATCCGCGCCTGCCGGCAGAAGACATCGGCCAGCTGCTGCGCCTCACGGCCGTGGTCCCCGGTCTCCCGCAGATACTCGGCCCGTACGCAGGCGGCGCTCATCGCGAAGAGTTCGGCGCCGATGTCGACGATCCGGCCGAGGAAGCCCTGCTTGGTCTCCATCCGGCCCTGCCAGCGGGACATCGCGTAGAAGGTGGAGCGGGCGAGCTTGCGGGAGGTCCGCTCGACATAGCGCAGATGTCCGGCCAGCTCGCCGAACTCCTGGTATGTGCGCGGGAGTTGGCCCGGTCCGGCGACGAGCTTGGGCAGCCAGCGGGCGTAGAACCCGCCCGCCTTGGCCGCCGCCCGGCCCTTGTCGGCGAGGGTCTTGTCGGGGTCGATGAGGTCACCGGCGACCGACAGATGGGCGTCCACCGCCTCGCGGGCGATCAGCAGATGCATGATCTCCGTGGAGCCCTCGAAGATCCGGTTGATGCGCATATCGCGCAGCATCTGCTCGGCGGGGACCCCGCGTTCGCCGCGGGCGGCGAGCGAGTCGGCGGTCTCGAAGCCGCGGCCGCCGCGGATCTGGACCAGTTCGTCGGCCATCAGCCAGCCCATCTCCGAGCCGTAGAGCTTGGCGAGGGCGGCCTCGATGCGGATGTCGTTGCGGTTCTCGTCGGCCATCTGGGAGGACAGGTCGACGACCGCTTCGAGGGCGAAGGTGGTGGCCGCGATGAAGGAGATCTTCGCGCCGACGGCCTCGTGCCTCGCGACCGGCCGCCCCCACTGCTCGCGGGCCCCGGACCACTCGCGGGCGATCTTCAGGCACCACTTGCCGGAGCCGACGCACATCGCGGGCAGCGACAGCCGGCCGGTGTTGAGGGTGGTCAGGGCGATCTTCAGCCCTGCGCCCTCGGGGCCGATGCGGTTCGCGGCCGGGACCCGTACCTGGTGGAAGCGGGTGACGCCGTTCTCCAGGCCGCGCAGGCCCATGAACGCGTTGCGGTTCTCGACGGTGATGCCCGGCGAGTCCGCCTCGACGACGAAGGCCGTGATGCCGCCCTTGTGGCCCTCGGACGCGGGCACCCGCGCCATCACCACCAGCAGATCGGCGACCACACCGTTGGTGGTCCACAGCTTCACGCCGTCGAGCACATAGTCCGTACCGTCCGGCACGGCCATGGTCGCCAGCCGGGCGGGGTCCGAGCCCACATCGGGCTCGGTCAGCAGGAAGGCCGAGATGTCCGTACGGGCACAGCGAGGCAGGAAGGTCTCCTTCTGCTCCTTGGTGCCGAACAGCTTCAGCGGCTGGGGGACGCCGATCGACTGGTGTGCCGACAACAGCGCGCCGATGGCGGGGCTGGCGGTGCCGACCAGGGACAGCGCGCGGTTGTAGTAGACCTGGGTGAGGCCGAGGCCGCCGTACTTGGGGTCGATCTTCATCCCGAACGCGCCGAGCGCCTTGAGCCCGTCCACGGTCTCGTCCGGGATCTGCCCCTCGCGCTCGATCCGCGCCCCGTCGACCTCCGTCTCGCAGAATTCGCGCAGCGTGGCCAGGAACTTCTCGCCGCGGCGTACGTCGTCGACCGCGGGGGTGGGGTGCGGATGGATGAGGTCGAGCCGGAAGCGCCCCAGGAACAGTTCCTTGGCGAAGCTGGGCTTGCGCCAGTCCTGCTCGCGGGCCGCCTCGGCGACCTGGCGTGCTTCGCGCTCGGAAACGTTGCGGATGGATGGAGCGGTCATCAGGAGCTCACCTCGCCGCTGGGTCGGGAGTTCAGCGCCGGCGGCCGGTCGGCCGCTGGACAGCGCTACTTGTGAGAGTTACCCGATCCGCACGGGTTGCACCACTGGAGCTACCGGGCGCGGGTGGGTGTTCGGGCCACCGCACGCCATGGGGGACCTGTGCCCCGGCCCCGGACCGGGCCGGCCGCCCGCCCTCCGCCCTTCGGGGGGCGCGGCATACCGCGGGGGTTGTACACGCGGCGGTGTCTCCCCCCTGTAGTACGGCCGCGGCTCCCCCTCAGACAGGAGGAGGAGGCGGGGGCGCGTCCCGTACGGTCAAGATCCGGCATCGCGGGAGACGATGCCGGAAACGGGGGACGCGGCGCGCTCCGGGAACAGGGTGCCGGAGCGCGCCGCGTCGAGAGGCCGGCGCCGGGGGGCGTGCCGGCCGGGGCCCGGACGGCGATACGGCCCAAGGGAGGGCCGTCGCTGTCCACCGGTCCGGGCCGGGCCGGGTGTTACAGGGCGAGTCCGGTCAGGACCAGCACCCGCTCGTAGGTGTAGTCGTCCATCGCGAAGCGCACGCCCTCGCGGCCCACGCCGGACTGCTTGACGCCGCCGTACGGCATCTGGTCGGCGCGGTAGGACGGCACATCGCCGATGATCACGCCGCCGACCTCCAGCGCGCGGTGGGCGCGGAAGGCGGTCTGCACGTCATGGGTGAACACGCCCGCCTGGAGGCCGAACTTGGAGTCGTTGACGGCTGCGAAGGCCGCGGCCTCCCCGTCGACCTTCTTGAGCGTGAGCACCGGGCCGAAGACCTCCTCGCAGGCGAGGGTGGCGTCGGCGGGCACGTCCTCCAGCACGGTCGGCGCGTAGGAGGCGCCGTCACGCTTGCCGCCCGCGAGCAGCTTCGCCCCGCGCTCCACGGCCTCGTCCACCCAGGACTCGACGCGCTGGGCGGCCTCCTCGTTGACCAGCGGGCCGACCTCGGTCGCGTCGTCCGACGGGTCGCCGGTGACCTGCGCCTCGACGGCCGCCACGATCTTCGGCACCAGCCGGTCGTAGACGGAGGCGTCCGCGATGACCCGCTGCACCGAGATGCAGGACTGGCCGCCCTGGTAGTTGGAGAAGGTGGCGATGCGCTGCGCCGCCCAGTCCAGGTCCGCCTCGGAGGAGAAGTCCGGCAGGACGACGGCCGCGCCGTTGCCACCGAGCTCCAGGGTGCAGTGCTTGCGCGGCACCGAGTCGAGGATCGCGTAGCCGACCTTCTCGGAACCGGTGAAGGAGACCACCGGCAGCCGCTCGTCCTGGACCAGCGCCGGCATCCGGTCGTTGGGCACCGGGAGGATCGACCAGGAACCGGCCGGCAGGTCGGTCTCGGCCAGCAGCTCGCCGAGGATCAGGCCGGAGAGCGGGGTGGCCGGCGCCGGCTTGAGGATGATCGGGGCGCCGGCCGCGATGGCCGGGGCGACCTTGTGGGCGCAGAGGTTCAGCGGGAAGTTGAACGGGGCGATGCCCAGGACCGTGCCGCGCGGGAAGCGGCGGGTCAGCGCCAGCCGGCCGGCGCCGCCGGCGTCGGTGTCCAGCCGCTGCGCCTCGCCGCCGTTGAAGCGGCGGGCCTCCTCGGCGGCGAAGCGGAACACGGAGACGGCGCGGCCGACCTCACCGCGGGCCCACTTCATGGGCTTGCCGTTCTCCGCGGAGATCAGCCGGGCGATCTCCTCCGTACGCTCCACCAGCCGGCGGTGCACATGGTCCAGCGCGGCGGCCCGCACATGCGCGGGGGTCGCGGCGAGCTCCTCCTGGACGGCGACGGAGGCGGCGACGGCCTCCTCGACCTGGGCCTCGGTGGGGACGCTCACCGTGCCGACGAGACGTCCGTCCCAGGGGGAGGTGACATCGAAGGTGGCCTCGCCGGTGGCCTCGCGGCCGGCGAGCCAAAAGGCGGTGGGGGCTGCATCAGTGGGGATCGGCACAGTGGAACCCGGCCCTTCAGAAGTGGTGGGTGGTGCGCATGGCTCAGGGAGCGTCTCTGCGGTTTTGACTCTGGACCCACGGTAGGGGTGCGGCGCCGTCGTGGCGTTTGTCCGAAGCGGCGTAATCACCACGCCCGTCTCTCCGCGGTGGAGGGGGCGTCACGAGGCCCATCCGGGGCGAGTGGCGGCGCGGGCCTCCCCACTCCCCCGTGACGACTCCGCCCTCACTCCCCCTGCGGCGCCGAGGTCGCCTTGAGCGCCAGCCACAGCTCCATCCGCACATCCGCGTCGTCCAGCGAGCGCCCCAGGATCTCCTCCACCCGCCGCATCCGGTAGCGCAGCGTGTGACGGTGCACCCCCAGGTCGGCGGCGGCCGCGTCCCACTGTCCGTGCCGGGCGAGCCAGGCGCGCAGCGAGGCCACCAGATCGCCGCGGCCGGTCGCGTCGTGCTCGCGCAGCGCCCGCAGCAGCCCGTCAGCGAAGGCGCGGACCGCCTCGTCGGCGAGCAGCGGCAGCACGGACCCGGCCGCCACGTCCTCGTGCTCGACCAGCGCACGGCCGCGCCGCCGGGCCACCGAGAGCGCCTGTTCGGCCTGGCGGTAGGCGTTCGCGGCGGCGATCGGCCCGGTCGGCGCCGACAGCCCGACGGCCACCCACGCGCCGTTGCCCGCCTCCGCCCGCGCCGCCCGGCCCCGCGCCCGCGGCTGCGCACCGGCACGGAACTCGGCCTCGGCGGCGTAGGCGGCACAGGCGTCCGCGGCCGCCCCGCCGTCCGCGACCAGCACGATCAGCCGGCCGCCGTCCGGGACCGCGAGCACCGCCTCACCGGTCCGCGCGGCCGCCGAGTCCATCGCGTCGGCGAGCGCATCGAGCACCCCGCCGGCCCCGGCTCCCGCGCCGCCGCCCGACGCCGGCTCCTCACCGGCCACCGGTTCGGCGACCACCACGCGGAACGGCGCGTCCAGCAGCCCGCCGTAGAGCCGCCCGGCCACCGCCCGCGCATGGTCCGGCTCCCCCGCGAGCAGCATTTTCAGCACCGCGTCACCCAGCCGCTGCTCGGCGTCCTGCAGCGCCCGGGACCGCTCGGTGGTCAGGGTGAGCAGCGCGACCGCGGAGTGCACGGCATAGCGCTCGGCGGTGCCGAGCGGCGCCGCGGTCCCCACCGCGAGCACCCCGCGGGCCCGGCGCCCGGTGCCCAGCGACTGGAGTTCGACCCGGTCATCGCCGTCGGTGTCGCTGACGACCGAGCTGGCGGGCGCGGGCCGCTCCCGCAGCCGCCCGACGTCGTCGGTCAGCCGGGCCGCGCGGCGGGCGGCCCAGTCGGGGGCGGCGGCCACCACCGCGCCCGACGCGTCGTAGAGCGCGGCCCAGCCGTCCAGATGCGCGGCGAGCCGGGCCAGCAGCCCGTCCGGCCCCTCCGCGCCGAGCGCCGCCCGGGTCAGCTCCCGCTGCGCCTCGAACCCCGCCGTCACCGCGCGGTACTGGTCTGCGGCGACGGCCGCCGACACCGCCTTGCTGATCGCGATGAACGGCGTCCTGCGCGGCACCCCGAGCAGCGGCAGCCCCTGCTCCCTGGCCGCGTCGACCAGCGCCTGCGGCACCCCCTCGTAATTCACCCCGACCGCGAACCCCAGCCCGACGACCCCGGCCTCCGCCACCCGCCGCACATATCTCCGGGTCGCCTCCGCGTCCTCCGCGTCCAGCTTGAGCGCGGTGATCAGCAGCAGCTCCCCGCCCTCCATGTACGGCACCGGATCGATCAGCTCACTGGCGTGCGCCCAGCGCACCGGCGCCTCCAGCCGCTCCTCGCCCGCGAGCACGGTCAGCTTGAGCGCGGTGTGGTTGACCAAGGAAGCCAGGGTGTGCGGCATGGGACCTTCATGACGTCGACGACTACGAGGGACCGGCCGGCAACCGGCCACGAACCGGCCGATGCCCGCCCGACACCCGATTGATTACGCCGCCTCGTATGAACGGCCACTGCCGATTCTGCCTCAACGGAGGAATCGGGGGGACCCACCATTCCAGCCCCCTCCGGGGCCGGGCAGGCGGGACGAACGCTCCCCGGCCCCTCAGGACCGCAGATCCACCAGCACCGGCGGAGCATGCTCCCCGGCCACCGACGTCACGGACAGCACCGCATGCCCGGGCGGCACCGAATTCGCCAGATCCGACGCGGACCAGCGTTCCCGCTCGACGGTGCGGACGGTGACGGCTTTGGCGGTGGCCGCCTTGCCGGTCACCAGCTGGCGCAGCATGTGGAACGCCTTCCCCGCGGCGCTCTCCGCGATGATCTGGCGGTCGGTCACATCGCGGGTCTCCACCCACTCCTTGCCCCACACCTCGGCGAACCGCGCGCCGTCCCAGGTCGTGACGCCCGAGAACGCCATCCGGCAGCCGACCGCGCCGAGCAGGGTGCCGCGCAGCGCGTCGGGCACCTCGTCCAGGGAACGCAGCGTCAGCACCGCGCCGGCATGGGCCGAGCGCAGCCGTTGCAGACCGCGCAGGGCCTCGGCCGTGATGGTGTGCGCGGCCTCGTCGACGACCAGACACGCGAACACCGAGCGGTCGGCACGGGCCACCGCGCACTCGGTGAACTGGGCGAGGACCAGCCGGGCGAGAATCCGCGAAGCCTCCGCGTGCCCGCGCTCCGGCAGTTCGATGCGGACCCGCAGGGGGTGGTCCAGGGCCCGCAGGGAGACCTGGCGGGTCTGGCCCGTGGGGTCGAAGAAGGCGGCGAAGGCCGGCCGGTCGAGCAGCGCGATGCGGTCGGCGAGCAGTACGGCGACATCGCCGGGGCGGTCCGACTGCCGTACACGGGCGTCCAGTTCGCGCAGCAGGGCGGGGGCGTCGGCGGCCTCCAGCGCGGTGCGCAGTGCGGCGATCGCCTGGGGCGCGCCGTCCAGCAGTTCCCGCAGTTCGGGCACTGTGGGGAAGCGGTCGTGGGCGGCCCGGAAGGGGCCGAGCAGCTGGGACAGCGCTGTCGCGGCGCGTCGGCTGTCACCGCCGGGCAGCTGCTCGGCGAGGTCACCGACCAGCGCCTCGGCGAGGATTCCGGACGCCTCATCAGCGTCGGTGGTGCCGCCGTAGAGGTCGAGATCGCAGGACGGGTCCGGGCGGCCGACCCTGACCACCAAATCGAACGCGTCGTCCGGCCCGAGGTCCGACCCCGACGGGCCGACGGCGATCAGCGCGCACTGCCCGGCCAGCGCCTGGAGACACATCGACTCGACGACCGGCTTGACCACGCGGGTGGTCTTGCCGCTTCCGGCGGGGCCCACGGCCAGCAGCGAGGTGCCCAGCACGGCGGGCGACAGCGCGCTGCCCGCGCCGCGGTGCTGATACGGGTTCCGCGGGTGTTCGGCGGCGGTACCGATCCGGACCTGGTGGGCGAGCAGGTCGTGGTGGGCCGCCCTGCGGGGCAGATCGCGCCGCCCCGAAGGATGCGCGCAGGCTGCCGCGCCTTGCCGGAGCACGGTGTCGGTGAAGGAGGCGACGGAATTCTTGCCGGACCGCACCGACTGCCAGGCACGTTCGATCCTGGCCACGTCCACGTCGTTCATCCGGCCGGTCCGCGCCTCGGCCGCGAGCCTGTCGGCGGCATCGGCGGCGCCATGGGCACGCAGCTCGGGCCACAGGGCCCGGTCGGCGGCGGGCTCGGGCTTGGGGGCGGGGGCGCGCTTACGGCGGAAAGCCGGGAGCACGTACCGGCGGGCCACCTCCGCCCACCGGCCGAGACGCCCGAAGACGATCACCAGGCCGAGGATCCACAGGCCGTAATAGACGTTGGAAGCAATGGCGTTGGCGAGCCGGTCGCCGGGCGTCGCTCCGAGCACCCAGGAGTCGGGGAAAAGAACGGCCATGGGCCAGGACCAGTACGGCCCGAGGTAGCCGTTCCACAACAGCGACCACAACAGCCAGCCGCACAGGAACGAGATCACCGCGCCGGTGATGAGCTGCCGTCCGGGAACACGGTCGGGTTCTTCGGCCGGCCGGGGGCGGTGGCCGTACGTCCAGATCCCGGGGGCGGCGGAGGGACGCGGGGTGCGCAGCCAGCCCAGCAGCGGCGGTTCGGCCGCGGTGCCGGCGGGCGCGGGGCCCGGTGGGGTGGCGGGCATGGCCGGCAGGGTCGGCGGGGCAGCGGGTGGTGGCGGGGTGTGCGGCGCCGCGGCCGGTGGGGCGGGGGGTGCCGCGGGGTGCGGCACCGTGGGTTCGGGTCGGTGCGCTCCGCCGGACGGCTGGGGAGCGGTGTGCTGTGCGTCGTGCGTGCCCTCGGTGTCCATCCGGTGCCCCTTGTCCCCCTTGAGCCGTGGCCTGCCGCGGCCGGGGCGGCCGGCCGCGTTGTCATTGTCATGCCCGCGCTGGTGGCCGCCGTTGCCGGGTGGGCCGGCGTTCAATCTACTGGCCGTGGGGCGTCGCTATGTCCGGTGCGGACAACGCAACACGCGCACTTCTCCCGAACGGAACATGCCAGACCCGCCCGGCCGCCCCTAGCCTGCGAGAACAACACCTGTGTACGTCCCGTTCCACCCTCAGGAGACTGCCATGACCGAACTGTCCGGAGGCCCCGCCCTCGCCCAGGAGCGTCGCGTCGTCACCGCGATCCCCGGCCCGAAGTCGCAGGAGCTGTGGGCCCGTAAGCAGGCCACGGTCGCCGGTGGTGTCGGCGCCGTGCTGCCCGTCTTCGTCAAGCGCGCGGGCGGTGGCGTCCTGGAGGACGTGGACGGCAACTCCCTGATCGACTTCGGCTCCGGCATCGCGGTGACCTCGGTCGGCAACAGCGCGGAGGCGGTCGTCCGCCGGGCCACCGCGCAGCTGGCGGCCTTCACCCACACCTGTGCCATGGTGGCGCCGTACGAGCCGTACATCGAGGTCTGTGAGCAGCTGGCCGAGCTGACGCCGGGTGACCACGCGAAGAAGTCGGCGCTGTTCAACTCCGGTGCGGAGGCGGTGGAGAACGCGGTCAAGATCGCGCGTGCGTACACCAAGCGGCAGGCCGTGGTCGTGTTCGACCACGGGTACCACGGCCGGACGAACCTCACCATGGCGCTGACCGCCAAGAACATGCCGTACAAGCACGGCTTCGGCCCGTTCGCGCCGGAGGTCTACCGCGTCCCGCTGGCCTACCCCTACCGCTGGCTGACCGGCCCGGAGAACTGCGCGCAGGAGGCCGCCGACCAGGCCATCTCGCAGATCACCAAGCAGGTCGGCGCGGAGAACGTCGCGGCGATCATCATCGAGCCGGTGCTCGGCGAGGGCGGCTTCATCGAGCCGGCCAAGGGCTTCCTCCCGGCGATCGCGAACTTCGCGAAGGAGAACGGGATCGTCTTCGTCGCGGACGAGATCCAGTCCGGCTTCTGCCGCACCGGCCAGTGGTTCGCGTGCGAGGACGAGGGCATCGTGCCCGACCTGATCACGACCGCCAAGGGCATCGCCGGCGGTCTGCCGCTGGCGGCCGTGACCGGGCGCGCGGAGATCATGGACGCCGCGCACGCGGGCGGCCTGGGCGGCACCTACGGCGGCAACCCGGTGGCCTGCGCCGCGGCGCTCGGCTCCATCGAGACCATGCGCGAGCAGGACCTGAACGCCAAGGCCCGCCGGATCGGCGAGGTCATGAAGGCCCGGCTGAACGCCATTGCCGAGAAGTACGACATCATCGGCGAGGTCCGCGGCCGCGGCGCGATGATCGCGATCGAGCTGGTCAAGTCCGGTTCCAAGGAGCCGAACCCGGAGGCCACCGGCGCCCTCGCCAAGGCCTGCCACCAGGAGGGCCTGCTGGTGCTGACGACCGGCACGTACGGCAATGTGCTGCGCTTCCTGCCGCCGCTGGTCATCGGTGAGGACCTGCTCAACGAGGGTCTGGACATCCTCGAAGGCGCCTTCGCCGCGCTCTGAGCGGGCGGCGGCGCGCACCCCGCGGGAGGAACCCCGGCGGGGGGGGGGGGGGGGGGGGGGGGGGGGGGGGGGGGGGAGGGGGGGGGGGGGGGGGGGGGGGGGGGGGGGGGGGGGAGGAGGGGAAGGAGGAG
>NZ_JBVHZH010000018.1:0-121374 GCF_055574515.1 Streptomyces sp. NPDC029466 | reverse complement strand
CTGCTCCGTCTCTTCGCTCCCCCACCCCCCCCCCCCCCCCCCCCCCCCCCCCCCCCCCCCCCCCCCCCCCCCCCCCCCCCCCCCCCCCCCCCCCCCCCCCCCCCCCGCCCCGTTCCGGGCACAGGGACGGGGACGGGGACGAACGGGTATGCGGGGCGGGAGACGGGCCGACGCGGGGCGGGAGGCGGGACGGGTGCGGGGCGGCTGGCGGGCCGGGTGCGAGCCGGCGCGCGCCCCTGTCGGCCCTCCCCCTCCACCCCACTTCTGTCCCCTTTTCTGGGCTCATTTCCGTATGGACGCGCGTAGCTGGAGACATGGCGTGAAGAAGATGTGCGGGGCCGATGGCGGCAGGGTGATGCGCCTGTCGGGTGCGCTCGTGGTGCCGTACGGTTTCTGCAGATGAGAGAAACACCCCGCTCGCAGGGGACTGCGGGCGACGCCCGGTCGGCGCTTCCCCGGCTCCGATCAGGCCGTGCCCTCGCGCACAACACCGGAACCCCCGGTTCCGGGAATCCTCACCGATCGGATGTCCGCCCGCCCCATACCCCCCGGGGCGCGCGGGACACCGGTCCACGCGGCCGCCTCGGAACCACCCCCCCTGTTCCGAGGCGGCCGACCCCTTTTCCGGGTTCTCCGGGTTCTCCGGGCTCTGCTGACGCACCATGCTCCCCGGGCCCGTCCGGTGGCCGCTCCCGGCGCCGCTCCCCGTGGTGGATCGGCGCCGTCGGTGCGCTGTTCTTCGCCGCGCTCACCTGGCAGGTGGCCGGCCACGGCCCGCTGCGCGCCCTCGACGAGCGGATCGGCCGCGCGCTGGCTACCAGTCATCTCCCCGCCGCAGCCGCCGAGTTCTGCGCCGATCTCGGCAACACCGCAGTGGCGCTGCCAGTGTTGTGTGTGGTCATGGTGTGGTCGGGGTGGCAGGGGTGGCGCGGCAGAAGCGAGGAGGCGCCCAACGAGGGGGCCCGCGTGCGGTGGTGGCTGCCGCCGCTCGCCGCTGGTCTCACCCTGGCCGTGGTGCCCGCGCTGGTCTTCCCGCTCAAACTGTGGCTCGCGCGGCCGGGCCCGCCGGAGATGGCGGGCGGGGCGCACGAGGGCTTCTATCCGTCGGGTCATGGCGCCACGGCGGCGGTGGCGTACGGCGTGGCCGCGCTGTTGGTGATCCGCGGGGTACGGCGGAGGCGGGCGGGCCGCCCGGCCCGCCGGCTGTTCGCGCCCGCGGTCGTGGCCGTGGTGGCGCTGCTCAATGTGGCCGTCGGACTCGGCCTGGTGCGTCGCGGCTATCACTGGCCGTTGGATGTGCTCGGCAGCTGGTGCCTGGCCGCGGTGCTGCTGGCGGTGTGGTGTGCGGTGTGCGACCGGTGGTCGGGGAAGGGTTCCGGGCGGGCGTTGAGGCGCTGAGGAAGGCGGGGGCGGGCGCCGGGCCGGCGTTGAGGCGCTGAGGAACGCGCGGGGGCGGACGGCTGCCCGCCGCCCGCCCCCGCGCCGTGCGTCAGCTGTCGAAGCCCAGCCCCACCTTGTCCATGGCCTTCAGCCACAGATTGCGGCGGCCGCCACGGCTGTCGGCCTGGGTCATCGACCACTGGGTGATCCCGATGCCGGCCCAGCGCAGCGGCTCGGGCGGGAAGGGCAGCGGCTTACTGCGGACCATTTCCAGCTGCGTACGCTCGGTGCGCTCGCCGGACAGCAGGTCGAGCATCACCTCGGCGCCGAAGCGGGTGGCCCCCACGCCGAGGCCGGTGTAGCCGGTGGCGTAGGCGACCCGGCCGGCGTGGGCGGTGCCGAAGAACGCGGAGAAGCGGGAGCAGGTGTCGATGGCGCCGCCCCAGGTGTGGGTGAAGCGGAGCCCCTCCAACTGCGGGAAGCAGCGGAAGAAGTGCCGGGCGAGCTTCTCGTAGGTGGCGGGGTGGTGGTCGTACTCGGCCCGGACGCCGCCGCCGTAGCGGTAGACGATGTCGTAGCCGCCCCACAGGATGCGGTTGTCGGCGGTGATGCGGAAGTAGTGGAAGTGGTTGTTGGAGTCCGAGAGGCCCTGGCGGTTCTTCCAGCCGATGGCGGCGAGCTGTTCCTCGGAGAGCGGCTCGGTCATCAGGGCGTGGTCGTAGACCGGGACGACGTACGGGCGGACCCGCTTGACCAGTGACGGGAAGGCGTTGGTGCCGAGCGCGACATGGCGGGCGAAGACCCGGCCGTAGGGCGTACGGACGGCCATCCCGATGCCGTCGGAGGCGAGGGCGGTGGCGGGGGTGCGCTCATAGATGCGGACGCCGAGGCCGAGGCACGCCTGCTTCAGGCCCCAGGCGAGCCGGGCCGGATTGAGCATGGCGACGCCGTCGCGGTCCCACAGTCCGGCGCGGAAGGTCGGCGAGTCGACCTGGGCGCGCAGCTCGTCCTCGTCGAGGAAGGTGTGCCGGTCCAGGCCGATGTGGGCGGCGTCCTCGGCGAACTCCTTGAGCTCGGCGATCTGGTGGGGCTCGGTGGCGATGTCGATCTCACCGGTGCGCTCGAAGGCGCAGTCGATGCCGTAGCGGGCGACGGCCTCCTCGATGGCGTCGAGGTTGCGGATGCCGAGCTGTTCGAGGGTGGCGAGTTCACCGGGCCAGCGGGCCAGGCCGTTGCCGAGGCCATGGGTGAGGGAGGCGGCGCAGAAACCGCCGTTGCGTCCGGAGGCGGCCCAGCCGATCTCGGCGCCCTCGACGAGGACGACATCGCGCTGGGGGTCGCGTTCCTTGGCGATCAGCGCGGTCCACAGACCGGAGTAGCCGCCGCCGACGACCAGCAGATCGCAGGTCTCGTCGCCGACCAGGGCGGGCCGGGCGGCCGGCCGGTCCGGGTCGGCCAGCCAGAAGGGGGTGGGTTCGGCGTCCGCGAGCGCATGCGCGGCGGACGGGGTCATGGCAGCTCGTGCCATGGTTCTCAGCTCCTCTTGCTCCTTTTGCGGGCCCCGGCCAGCTGGCCGACGACTACACACACCACGGCGACCAGGAACATCGCCGTGCCGATGACGTTGATCTGCACCGGCGTGCCCCGCTGCGCCGATCCCCAGACGAACATGGGGAAGGTGACGGTGGAGCCGGCGTTGAAGTTGGTGATGATGAAGTCGTCGAAGGACAGGGCGAAGGACAGCAGCGCGCCGGACGCGATGCCGGGGGCGGCGATCGGCAGCGTTACCCGGAGAAAGGTCTGGAGGGGAGACGCGTAGAGGTCCTGCGCGGCCTGTTCCAGACGCGGGTCCATGCTCATCACCCGGGCCTTGACGGCGGTGACGACGAAGCTCAGACAGAACATGATGTGCGCGATGAGGATCGTCCAGAAGCCGAACTGGATGCCCATGTTGAGGAACAGGGTCGCCAGCGAGGCGGCCATGACGACCTCGGGCATCGCCATCGGCAGGAAGATCAGGGTGTTGACGCCGGAGCGGGCCCGGAAGCGGTAGCGGGCCAGCGCGAACGCGATCATGGTGCCGAGGACGGTCGCGCCGAGGGTGGCCCACAGCGCGAGCTGGAGGCTCAGGCCCAGCGAGCCGCACAGGTCGGCGACGCCGCACGGATCGCGCCAGGCGTCCGTGGAGAAGCGCTGCCACTGGTAGTTGAAGCGGCCGTTGGGCTTGTTGAAGGAGAAGACCATCACCACGAGGTTGGGCAGGATCAGATAGCCCAGCGTGCACAGGCCCGCTATCGCGACGATGTTGCGGCGCAGCCAGCGCAGGCCCCGGTTCGGGGTGCGGACCGCGGTGGCTTCGGTGGTCCCGTGGACGGCCATCAGACCAGATCCTCCGTCCCCGACTTGCGGATGTAGAGCGTGACCATGGCGAGGATGGCCGCCATGAGGATGAAGGAGAGGGCGGCGGCGGTCGGATAGTCCAGGACCCGCAGGAACTGCGACTGGATGACGTTGCCGATCATCTTCTGGTCGGTGGAGCCCAGCAGTTCGGCGTTGATGTAGTCACCGGCGGCCGGGATGAAGGTGAGCAGGGTGCCGGCGACGACACCGGGCATCGACAGCGGGAAGGTCACCCGGCGGAAGGTGGTGGCCGGGCGGGCGTAGAGGTCCCCGGCGGCCTCGTGCAGGCGCGGGTCGATGCGCTCCAGCGAGGTGTAGAGCGGCAGCACCATGAACGGCAGGAAGTTGTAGGTCAGTCCGCAGACCACCGCGAGCGGGGTGGCCAGCACCCGCTGCCCTTCGGTGAGTCCCAGCCAGCTGGTGACGTCCAGGACGTGCAGCGAGTTCAGGAGCCCGACGACCGGTCCGCCGTCGGCCAGGATCGTCTTCCAGGCGAGCGTACGGATCAGGAAGCTGGTGAAGAACGGCGCGATGACCAGGATCATCACGACATTGCGCCAGCGGCCGGCCTTGAAGGCGATGAGATAGGCCAGCGGGTAGCCCAGGACCAGACAGAGCGCGGTGGCGGTGGCGGCGTAGGCCACGGAGCGGACGAACTGCGGCCAGTATTCGCCGAGCGCGTCCCAGTACGTCGCGAAGTGCCAGGTGACCTTGAAGCCCTCTTCGAGGGAGCCGGTCTGGACCGAGGTCGACGCCTGGTAGACGAGCGGGGCGGCGAAGAAGACGATCAGCCACAGGATGCCGGGCAGCAGCAGCCAGTAGGGGACGAGCCGCTTGCGGGCGGGGGTTTTGCGCAGCTCCAGGGGTGCCGTCCCGGCCTGGCCGTCCGGTGGTGCGGGCGTCTCGGTGGTGGTCACGCGGCCTCCTCGTCGAGGTCCGCGCCGGCCTGGATGTCCTGAGCGGCGTCCAGACCGAAGGTGTGCGCCGGGCTCCAGTGCAGGACGATCCCGGCGCCGGGGACGAGGCGGCCGTCGCGCTCGACGTTCTGCTCGTAGACGGCGAGTTCGCCCAGGCCGGGTACCTCGACGACGTACTGGGTGGAGACGCCGATGAAGCTGGCGTCCTTGATGCGGCCGGGCAGCCGGTTGCGGCCTTCGGCGATGGTGCCGGCGTCATCGGCGTGCTTGAGGGCGACCTTCTCGGGCCGTATACCGGCCAGCACCTTCCCGCCGGTACGGGCCGGGGCGCTGCACCGGGCGGCGGGCAGCCGCAGCTTGGCGTCGGCCGCCTTGAGCAGCAGCTCGTCCCCGCCGGCCTCGACGACCTCGGCCTCGATGAGGTTGGAGGTGCCCAGGAAGTTGGCGACGAAGGTGGTGGCGGGGTTCTCGTAGAGGTCGGCGGGGGCGCCGAGCTGTTCGACCCGGCCGCCGTTCATCACGGCCACGGTGTCGGCCATCGTCATGGCCTCCTCCTGGTCGTGGGTGACATGGACGAAGGTGATGCCGACCTCGGTCTGGATGCGCTTGAGCTCCAGCTGCATCTGGCGGCGCAGCTTGAGGTCGAGGGCGCCGAGCGGCTCGTCGAGCAGCAGCACCTGGGGGTGGTTGATCAGCGCGCGGGCGACCGCGACGCGCTGCTGCTGGCCGCCGGAGAGCTGCTGCGGCTTGCGGCGTGCCATCGGGCCGAGCTGGACCAGGTCGAGCATCTCCTCGACCTGCTTCTTGACGGACTTGATGCCGCGGCGGCGCAGGCCGAAGGCGACGTTCTCGTAGATGTCCAGGTGCGGGAAGAGCGCGTAGTTCTGGAAGACGGTGTTGACCTGGCGCTTGTACGGCGGCAGAACGGTGACGTCCTGGCCGGACAGCTCGACGGTGCCGGTGGTGGGCTCCTCCAGGCCGGCGATCATGCGCAGCGTGGTCGTCTTGCCGCAGCCCGAGGCGCCCAGGAGCGCGAAGAAGGAGCCCGCGGGGACGGTCAGGTCGAGCGGATGGACGGCGGTGAAGGAGCCATAGGTCTTGCTGATCCCGTGGAGGCGGACGTCGCCGCCGCTGCTCTGGGGGGTCGCGGAAGGGGTCATGTCGGTCGTCCCGTGGGTCGGAGGGCGAAACGGCTCGGGCGGGCCTGAGAGGTGGGGGATCAAGCGCCGGTGAGGTCGGAGAACTTCTGGGTGAACGCCTTGTTCTCCTTGGCGGACAGGGCACGGAAGGAGTGGGACTTCTCGGCCATCTCCTCGTCCGGGATGATCAGCGGGTTGGCGGCCGCCTTCTTGTCGATCTTGGCGAGTTCCTCGCGTACGCCTTCCACGGGGCAGACGTAGTTGATGTACGCCGCGATCTTCGCCGCCACCTTCGGCTCGTAGAAGTAGTCGATGAGCCGTTCGGCGTTCTGCTTGTGGCGGGCCTTGTTCGGCACCATGAGGTTGTCGGTGGACGTCATGTAGCCCGCCTCGGGGACGGCGAAGCCGATGTCCGGGTTGTCGTTCTGCAGCTGGACGACGTCGCCCGCCCAGGCCACGCAGGCGGCGAGGTCGCCCTTGTCCAGGTCGGTGGTGTAGTCGTTGCCGGTGAAGCGGCGGATCTGCTTGGAATCCACGCCCTTCTGGATCCGGGCGATGGCCGCGTCGTAGTCGTCGGCGGTGACGTCCTCGGGCTTCTTGCCCATGTCCAGCAGGGTCAGTCCGACGCTGTCGCGCATCTCGGAGAGGAAGCCGACCCGGCCCTTGAGCTTGGGGTCCTCCAGCAGCTGGCTGATCGAGTCGACCTTGCGGCCGCCGGTGGCCTTCTTGTTGTACGCGATGATCGCCGGGATGCCCTGCCAGGGGTAGGAGTGCGCGCGGCCGGGGTCCCAGGCGGGGTTGCGGAACTGGGGCGAGAGATGGGTGTAGGCGTGCGGCAGGTTGGCCGGGTCCAGCGACTCGATCCAGCCGAGGGAGATCATCCGCGCGCACATCCAGTCGGTGAGCACGATCAGATCCCGGCCGGTGTCCTGGCCCGCCGCGAGCTGGGCCTGGATCTTCCCGAAGAACTCGTCGTTGTCGTTGATGTCCTCGGTGTATTTGACCGCGATGCCGGTGCGCTTGGTGAAGCGCTCCAGGGTGGGCCGGTGCTTGCCGTCGTCGGTGACGTCCATGTACTCGGTCCAGTTGGAGAAGCTGATCCGCTTCTCCGCCCTGGAGTGGTCCTCGGAACGGCCGGCGTCCGTACGGCCCGCGGGCGGGATGCCGCAGCCCGACAGGGCACCGAGGCCGCCGATCGTGGCCGCCACCGCGCCGCTCGCGCGCAGCAGGGAACGGCGGGTCATGGCGAGCCGGCCGTTCGTCAGGCTACGGCGGGCAGCGGCGAGTTCGGCCGGGGACAGGGGTTCGGGCTGCTCGTGGTGCTCCATGCGCAGTGCCCTTTCAGGGGTGAGCCCGGCGCTCGGCCGGTGGTGACGATGCCGCGCGGCGCTGGCCGCTGGGTGGGCCCATGGGGTGGGCCCGGTGGGGGGCTCGGTGGTGCTTGGTGGTGCTCGCCGGGGAGGGTCCCTTACGGGCGGTCCCCGAAGATCGTGCGGTGCCAGTCCTTGCGCGCGACCGCGGTGTTGTCGTACATGACGTGCTTGACCTGGGTGTACTCGTCGAAGGAGTACGCCGACATGTCCTTGCCGTAGCCGGATGCCTTGGCGCCGCCGTGCGGCATCTCGCTGAGGATCGGGATGTGGTCGTTGACCCAGACACAGCCCGCGTTGATCTCGCGGGTGGCGCGGCCGGTGCGGTAGACGTCCCGGCTCCAGGCGGAGGCGGCCAGCCCGTAGGGGGTGTCGTTGGCCAGCGCGATGCCCTCGTCGTCGCTGTCGAAGGGCAGCACGACCAGCACCGGACCGAAGATCTCGGACTGCACGACCTCGCTGTCCTGCGCGGCCCCGGCGATCAGCGTCGGTCGGTAGTAGGCGCCCTTGGCCAGCTCGCCGCCGGGCGCCTCACCGCCCGTGACGACGGTGGCGTAGCCGCGCGCCCGGTCGACGAAACCGGCCACCCGGTCGCGCTGGGCGTGCGAGATCAGCGGGCCCAGGTCGGTCGACGGGTCGAAGGGGTCGCCGAGCCGTACGGTCGCCATCAGGTCGGCGACGCCGCTGACGAAGGCGTCGTAGAGCGGGCGCTGGACGTAGGCGCGGGTGGCGGCGGTGCAGTCCTGGCCGGTGTTGATCAGCGCTCCGGCGACCGCTCCATGGACGGCGGCCTCCAGATCCGCGTCGTCGAAGACGACGAAGGGGGCCTTGCCGCCGAGTTCGAGGTGCAGCCGCTTGACCGTGCCGGTGGCGATCTCGGCGACGCGCTTGCCGACGGCGGTCGAGCCGGTGAAGGACGTCATCGCGACGGAGGGGTGGCCGACGAGGCGCTCACCGGCGTCCCGGCCCGCGCCGGAGACGATGTTGAGCACCCCGTCGGGCAGCCCGGCGCGCTGCGCGGCCTGGGCGAACAGCAGCGAGGTGAACGGGGTGATCTCGGCCGGCTTCAGGACGATGGTGTTGCCCGCGGCGATGGCCGGGAGCACCTTCCAGGCGGCCATCTGGAGCGGGTAGTTCCAGGGGGCGATGGAGCCGACCACACCGATCGGTTCGCGGCGGATGACGGAGGTGTGGTCGGCGCTGTATTCGCCGGCCGCCTTGCCTTCCAGATGACGGGCGGCGCCCGCGAAGAAGGCCGCGTTGTCGATCGAGCCCGGTACGTCGAACTCGTTGCTGAGCTTGATCGGCTTTCCGCAGTTCAGCGATTCCGCGTAGGCGAGATCGGCGGCGTCCTCGGTGAGCGCGGCGGCGAACCGGTGCAGGGTGTCGGAGCGCTCCCCCGGGGTGGCACCGCCCCACTCCGGGAACGCCTGCCGGGCGGCGTCCACGGCCGCGTCAACATCCGCCGTCCCCGCGAGCTCGTAGGAGTACACCGTCTCGCCGGTCGCCGGGTCCACGACCTCCTGGGTGCGGCCGGAACTGCCGGCGCGGAGACTGCCCGCGATGAATTGCGCGCCCTCGGCGAACCGCTCGGTGACATCGAATCGGTGATCCATGGTGCTCTCCTCCGCCGGGCGCCGGAGCCGCTCAGCGGCACTGTCTGGCGTAGCTATTTCCGGAATCGATGGCCGATCTTGACAGAGGAGAGCGACCTCAACAAGGGATTCCGTTGTTGCCTTTTGGTTACGCGACGGATTCTGCGATTTCACCCTCGGGGACCCCGACACGTTGTCAGTGCCCGCTGACAGAATCCCGGCATGATGCACGACAGCACGGGGATCACCACGGGGGACGCGGCCGGGCCGGTCGCGGACGGGCCCCGCTCGGTCGAGGAGCTGTGCCGGCAGACCGCCACCGGCAAGCGTCTTAAATACGTCCATTTCTGGGGCCACAGCCCCCGGCGCGACGGCAGCCTGGGCGTGAGCTGCTTCAGCCAGTGGTGGCCCGCCCCCTTCAGCGTTGAGGGCGTCCGCTACGCCACCGCGGAGCACTGGATGATGGCCGGCAAGGCCCGGCTGTTCGGCGATGCGGAGGCGGAGCGCCGCGCGCTCGCGGCCCGCCACCCCAAGCAGGCCAAGGACGCCGGGCGCACGGTCCGCGGCTTCGACGAGGAGACCTGGCAGCCGCACCGCTTCGACCTGGTCGTCGAGGGCAGCGTCCACAAGTTCGGCCAGGACGCCGCCCTGCGGGAGTATCTGCTCGGCACGAACTCCCGGGTGCTGGTCGAGGCCAGCCCCGTGGACCGGATATGGGGCATCGGCCTCGCCGCCGACGACGAGCGGGCCGCGGACCCGGCGCGCTGGCGGGGTCTGAATCTGCTGGGCTTCGCGCTGATGGCGGCCCGCCAACGGCTGCGGGAAACGGCCGGCGCGGGGGCGTAGGACAGCCCGCGCGGCCGGCCGGATGCGGGCGAAGTCCGCACACCCGCGCCCCCGGCCGGTCCCGCCCGCTTAGCATGGCCAGGCCGTTCCCTGCACCCCCGCGCACCCTTTGACCAGGAGGAACCGTTGTCCGATCTCGATGCCTTCATCGCGGGCCTGCCCAAGGCGGAGCTGCACGTCCACCACGTCGGATCGGCCTCCCCGCGCATCGTCTCCGAGCTGGCGGCGCGGCACCCCGACTCCGCCGTCCCCACCGATCCCGAAGCGCTGGTCGACTACTTCACCTTCCGCGACTTCGCGCACTTCATCGAGGTCTACCTCTCCGTCGTGGACCTGATCCGCGACGCCGAGGACGTCCGGCTGCTGACCTACGAGGTCGCCCGGGACATGGCGCGGCAGCAGATCCGCTACGCCGAGCTGACCCTCACCCCGTCCAGCTCGACCCGCCGCGGCATCCCCGACGCCGCCTACGTCGAGGCCATCGAGGACGCCCGGAAGGCGGCGGAGTCGGAGCTGGGCGTGGTGCTGCGCTGGTGCTTCGACATCCCCGGCGAGGCGGGCCTGGAAGCCGCGGAGGAGACCGCCAGGATCGCCTGTGATCTTCAGCCCGAGGGCCTGGTCTCGTTCGGCCTCGGCGGCCCGGAAATCGGGGTGCCGCGCCCGCAGTTCAAGCCGTACTTCGACCGCGCCCGCGCGGCCGGTCTGCACTCCGTACCGCACGCCGGGGAGACCACCGGCCCCGGCACGATCTGGGACGCCCTCAACGATCTCGGTGCCGAGCGCATCGGCCATGGCACCAGCGCCACCCAGGACCCCCGACTGCTGGCCCATCTCGCCGAGCACCGCATCCCGTTGGAGGTCTGCCCCACCTCCAACATCGCCACCCGCGCGGTGCGCACCCTGGAGGAGCACCCGGTCAAGGAGATGGTCGACGCCGGCGTGCTGGTCACCATCAACAGCGACGACCCCCCGATGTTCGGCACGGACCTCAACACCGAATACGCCATCGCCGCCCGGCTGCTGGGCCTGGACACCACCGGCCTGGCCGCCCTCGCCAAGAACGCCGTCGATGCCTCCTTCATGGACGCCCCGGCCAAGGCCCGCCTCTCGGCCGAGATCGACGCATACACGACGTCATGGCGCTGAATGGCACTGCCCCACACGCAGCACCGCATCACGCCCACAAAGCACCGCATCACGCACCCACACATCACGCAGCGCCAGGGAACCAACTACTCTCCGTAATCGTTGCCGGAATATAAGGAGGCGCCCCACGGCAGAGACCACCGCACGGACAGCGGCCAACGCACGGGCAGAGAACGCCCCACGGCAGCGAACACCGCACGGAGAGGCCACCCACCCCGGAGAGACCACCCGCACGGGCACAGACCACCGCACGGAGAGAACACCTCACGGCAGCGAACACCGCACGGCCGACAGCCACCACAGCCACCAGGCTCACAACCCCACGATCCCGTTCCACTCCTTGGCGAACTCGGTCCGCTCCTTCGACGTGATGTCGCGGGCGATGGCCAGCCGCTTGCGCATCGCGTCGTCGGGGAAGATCAGCGGGTCCTCGGCGAGTGCGGCGCGTTCCTTGTCTTTGGAGGAGGCGAGGATGTCGCGCGCGGCCGGTACGGGGCAGACATAGTTGACCCAGGCGGCCAGGTCCGCGGCCACCTCCGGGCGGTAGTAGTAGTCGATCAGCCGCTCGGCGCTGCGCTTGTGCTCCGCGAGGTCGGGGATCAGCAGGCTCTCGGCCCAGAGCTCAGCGCCTTCCTCGGGCACCACGAACTCGATGTCCGGGTTGTCCGCCTGGAGCTGGATCACATCGCCCGAGTAGGCCTGCGCGGCGAGCACATCCCCGGAGTCGAGGTCCTTGATGTAGTCGTTGCCGGTGAACCGCCGGATGTGCCCCTTGCTCACCAGGCGGCGGATCCGATCGGTCATCCGGTGGAAGTCATCGGCCGTCCAGCGGGTGATGTCCACCCCGTCGCCCTGCATGAGCAGGGCGAATGATTCGTCGAGCCCGGAGAGCAGGGTGACCCGGCCGCGCAGATCGTCCTTCCACAGATCGGCGGTGTGCTTGATCTCCCGGCCGAGCTTCTTGCGGTTGTAGGCGATGCCGGTGATCCCGGACTGCCAGGGCACCGAGTGCGTGCGGCCCGGGTCGAAGTGCGGGTTCCGCAGCAGCGGATCGAGATGCCGGGCGACATGCGGCTGGGCGGCGCGGTCCATTTCCTGGACCCAGCCCAGCCGGACGAACCGGGCGCACATCCAGTCGCTCATGACGATCAGATCGCGGCCGGTGCTCTGGTGGTTCATCAGCGCCGGGCTGATCTTGCCGAAGAACTCGTCGTTGTCGTTGATCTCCTCGGTGTACGTGACGGAGATCCCGGTGCGCCGCTCGAAGGCGTCCAGGGTGGGGCGGCGCTGTGTGTGGTGGTCGTCGACGTCGATGTAGAGCGGCCAGTTGGCGAAGACGAGCCTGCGGTCCCGTGCCGACCGGTCCGGGCCTCCGCGGTTCGCCGCCCCGACGTAGGCCGGCGGCACCCCGCAGCCGGCCAGGGCGGCCAGCGCCCCCGTCACACCCAGTCCGCCCGTGCCCCGGAGCAGCGCCCGCCGCGAAAGATCTGCCATGGCGAGCACTCTCACGTGAAGCGGGCGGAGGCGGCAAGCGACAGAGCGTCAGTTGCCGGGCCTCCGCCCGCGACGGTGTGCCGGGCGTTCCGTGGCGCCCGGCGGGAAGGCTTCCCCTGGCTCAGCCGTCCAGCGAGGTCATCACGTGCTTGATGCGGGTGTAGTCGTCGAAGCCGTAGGCCGAAAGGTCCTTGCCGTAGCCGGACTTCTTGAATCCGCCGTGCGGCATCTCGGCGACCAGCGGGATGTGGGTGTTGATCCACACACAGCCGAAGTCAAGGCTCCGGGACATCCGCATGGCGCGGGCGTGGTCCTTGGTCCACACCGAGGACGCCAGGGCGTACTCGACGCCGTTGGCCCACTCCACGGCCTGCTTCTCGTCGCTGAAGGACTGGACGGTGATGACCGGGCCGAAGACCTCATGCTGGACGATCTCGTCGTCCTGCTTGAGGCCCGAGACGACGGTCGGGGCGAAGAAGTAGCCCTTCTCGCCGACCTGCTCACCGCCCGCCTCGATCTTGGCGTGCGCGGGCAGCCGCTCGATGAAGCCCTTGACCTGCTTGAGCTGGTTGGCGTTGTTCAGCGGGCCGTAGAGCACGTCCTCGTCGTCGACCGCGCCGGTCTTGGTCTCCGAGGCGGCCTTGGCCAGCGCGGCGACGAACTCGTCGTGGATGGACTCGTGGACGAGCACCCGGGTGGCGGCCGTACAGTCCTGGCCGGCGTTGAAGTAGCCGGCGACCGAGATGTCCTCGACGGCCTTGGGGATGTCGGTGTCCTCGAAGACGACGACCGGGGCCTTGCCGCCGAGCTCCAGGTGGACGCGCTTGAGGTCCTTGGAGGCGGACTCGGCGACCTGCATACCGGCGCGCACCGAGCCGGTGATCGAGGCCATCGCCGGGACCTTGTGCTCGACCATCAGCCGGCCGGTCTCGCGGTCACCGCAGATGACGTTGAACACGCCGCGGGAGTGGCCCAGTTCGTCCAGCACGCTGCCGATGATGTCGGCGATCAGCACCGTGGAGGCCGGGGTGGTGTCGGAGGGCTTGATGACGACGGTGTTGCCCGCGGCCAGCGCCGGGGCGAACTTCCATACGGCCATCATCATCGGGTAGTTCCACGGCGCGACCTGGGCGCAGACGCCGACCGGCTCGCGGCGGATGATGGAGGTGAAGCCGTCCATGTACTCGCCGGCCGAGCGGCCTTCGAGCATCCGGGCGGCGCCCGCGAAGAAGCGGATCTGGTCCACCATCGGCGGGATTTCCTCGGAGCGTACGAGCGCGACCGGCTTGCCGCAGTTCTCGGACTCGGCGGCGATCAGCTCCTCCGCCCGCTCCTCGAAGCGGTCGGCGATCTTCAGCAGGACCTTCTGGCGCTCGGCCGGGATCAGGTCGCGCCAGGCGGGGAAGGCGGCCTCGGCGGCGGCCATCGCCGCGTCCACGTCGGCGGCGGCCGAGAGCGGGGCGGTGGCGTACGCCTCGCCCGTGGCGGGGTTGACCACCTCCGTGGTCCGCCCGTCGGCGGCGTCCCGGAACTCCCCGTCGATGTAGTTGCGCAGACGACGCAGTGCGGTGGTCACTGTGCGCCCCCTTCAGTCAGAAGTCTGGTGGTTTGGACATCCACCCTAGCCATGGAACCCACGTTTTCAACACACCCGCCACCCAGGGACAACGGAATCAGTTAAATTCTGATCGCTACACGACTAATTTCATCGCTTTGGGGTTGCAAGACAGACGAGGCTCGTGCACAGTGAACGGCGTGGCTCCCCGTAACGGTCATGACAGAACCGGCACCCCGTCGATCGACTCCGTCTCCCTGGCGATCATCGAGCAGCTCCAGGAGGACGGGCGCCGTCCGTATGCCGCGATCGGCAAGGCCGTCGGCCTGTCCGAAGCGGCGGTACGCCAGCGCGTACAGAAACTGCTCGACCAAGGCGTGATGCAGATCGTCGCGGTCACCGACCCCCTCACGGTCGGTTTCCGTCGGCAGGCAATGGTCGGCATCAACGTCGAAGGTGACCTCGACCCCGTGGCCGACGCCCTGACGACCATGGAAGAGGTCGAGTACGTCGTCATGACGGCAGGCTCCTTCGATCTCCTCATCGAGATCGTCTGCGAGGACGACGACCACCTTCTGGAAATGATCAACAAGCGGATCCGCACGCTTCCCGGCGTCCGATCCACCGAGAGCTTCGTGTACCTCAAGCTCCGGAAGCAGACCTACACCTGGGGAACGAGATAGCAATGAGCGGCGACCTCTCCAAGACGGCATACGACCACCTGTGGATGCACTTCACCCGCATGTCGTCGTACGAGAATGCCCCTGTGCCCACGATCGTGCGCGGCGAGGGCACCAACATCTACGACGACAAGGGCAAGCGCTACATCGACGGGCTCGCCGGCCTCTTCGTGGTCAACGCCGGCCACGGCCGGGTGGAGCTCGCCGAGACCGCCTTCAAGCAGGCGCAGGAGCTGGCCTTCTTCCCCGTGTGGTCCTACGCCCACCCCAAGGCGGTGGAGCTGGCCGAGCGGCTGGCGAACGAGGCCCCCGGTGACCTCAACAAGGTCTTCTTCACCACCGGTGGCGGCGAGGCCGTCGAGACCGCCTGGAAGCTGGCCAAGCAGTACTTCAAGCTCACCGGCAAGCCGATGAAGCACAAGGTGATATCCCGCGCGGTGGCCTACCACGGCACCCCGCAGGGCGCCCTGTCCATCACCGGCCTGCCGGGTCTGAAGGCCCCCTTCGAGCCGCTGGTCCCCGGCGCGCACAAGGTCCCCAACACCAACATCTACCGGGCGCCGATCCACGGCGACGACCCCGAGGCCTTCGGCCGCTGGGCCGCCGACCAGATCGAGCAGCAGATCCTCTTCGAGGGCCCGGAGACCGTCGCCGCGGTCTTCCTGGAGCCGGTGCAGAACGCCGGCGGCTGCTTCCCGCCGCCCCCCGGCTACTTCCAGCGGGTCCGTGAGATCTGCGACCAGTACGACGTGCTGCTCGTCTCCGACGAG
The DNA here is from genome assembly GCF_055574515.1 of Streptomyces sp. NPDC029466. Lineage (NCBI taxonomy): Bacteria > Bacillati > Actinomycetota > Actinomycetes > Kitasatosporales > Streptomycetaceae > Streptomyces > Streptomyces sp. NPDC029466. The sequence continues at coordinate 106,082 of NZ_JBVHZH010000018.1, read as the reverse complement.
GTCATCTGCGCCTTCGGCCGCCTCGGTACGACGTTCGCCTGTGACAAGTTCGGCTACGTCCCGGACATGATCACCTGCGCCAAGGGCATGACCTCGGGCTACTCCCCGATCGGCGCCTGCATCATCTCCGACCGCCTGGCCGAGCCGTTCTACAAGGGCGACAACACCTTCCTGCACGGCTACACCTTCGGCGGCCACCCGGTCTCCGCGGCCGTCGGCGTCGCCAACCTCGACATCTTCGAGCGCGAGGGCCTCAACCAGCACGTCCTGGACAACGAGGCCAACTTCCTGAACACCCTGGAGAAGCTGCACGACCTGCCGATCGTCGGCGACGTCCGCGGCAACGGCTTCTTCTACGGCATCGAGCTCGTCAAGGACAAGACCACCAAGGAGTCCTTCAACGAGGAGGAGACCGAGCGCGTCCTGTACGGCTTCCTCTCCAAGGCGCTGTACGACAACGGTCTCTACTGCCGCGCCGACGACCGTGGCGACCCGGTCATCCAGCTCGCCCCGCCGCTGGTCGCCGACCAGTCGGTCTTCGACGAGATCGAGCAGATTCTGCGCACGGTCCTCACGGAGGCCTGGACCAAGCTCTGACCTCCGGGGCACCACCCGCCGCGCGCGGGGACAACTGAACATGCACCGGCCCGGATTCGCTCACTTCAAGCCATACGAGTGAATCTGGGCCGTTGTGCTGCCAAGCGGCGAATACCGGGGGTCACCACTCCTTACCGTGCTTGTGACCGATACCCTCCATGGTCGTTCACCCGGTCGGGGGAACGATTCGACGCCTACGACAAGAGGTGCGCAGATGGTGGCCCCGCCTGACAACGACGTTCTCTGGGCCCGCGGCCTGCACCACGCGTACGGCGGCACCTCCGCCCTTGCCGGAGTCTCCGTCGGCGTCCCCGAAGGCGAGATCCTCGCCGTCACCGGCCCGCGCGGCAGCGGCAAGACCACCCTCCTGAAGTGTCTCTCCGGCCAACTCGTCCCGGCCGAAGGGGAGGTGTGGTTCAACAGCTCCCCCGTGCACACCCTCTCCTCCCCCAGCCGCGAACGGCTGCGGCTGGACCGGTTCGGCTGGATCGACACCCAACCGCACCTCGTCGCCGAACTCACCGCCTGGGAGAACGCCGCCCTCCCCCTCCTGCTCCGCGGCACCGGCACCCGCTCCGCCAAGCACACCGCCCTCGAATGGCTGGACCGCCTCGACGTCGGTATGTGCGCGAGCCGCCGCCCCGCGCAGCTCGACCAGTCCCAGCGCCAGCGGATCGCCATCGCCCGCGCGCTCGCCACCACGCCCCAGGTGCTGTTCGCCGACGAGCCGACCGCCCCGCTGCACCGCGCCGACGGCACGCAGGTGCTGCGCACCCTCACCACCGCGGCCCGCTCGCACCAGATCACCGTGGTCCTGGCGACCCATGACCCCGAGGTCGCCACGCTCGCCGACCGGTCCCTCGCGCTCCTCGACGGCCACCAGTCGAACGGTGCGCCCACCACCGACGGCGCCTCCGATGAGGAAAGCAGGGCAGAGTGCTCGCTCTCCGTCTAGCCCGCGGCTCGCGCCCCCTCGTCCTGGTGCGCCGCCTCTCCGTCACCGCCGCGGCGGCCGGCACCGGCTTCCTGCTGCTCTCCACCCTCGGCCATGCCGCCGGTCATCCGTCCGCGGCCGACGAGTCGCTGGTGCGCCTGCTGTGGTGCGCGGCCCCGCTCGCCGCCACCGCCCAGTTCGCGGTGTCCACGGCACGTACGGACCCGGCCGCCCGCCTCCAGCGCGGGATGACCGCCGCCGGCCTGGGACCGCTCCGGCTCACCCTGCTCGCCACCGCCTCCACCGCGCTGACCTGCTTCCTCGGCGTCGCGCTGGCCCTGCTGGCCTTCCTCCGGCTGCGCGGCGACCTCGGCCCGGGGCAGCTCGGCCGCCCGTCCGCCCTCGGTCTGGACTCCGACCTGCTCGGCACCGGCCATCCGGTGCCGCTCGTCGGCGCCCTGTTGCTGCTGGCGACCGTGCCGCTGACCGCCGCGGCCGCGACCGCCGTCTCCCTGCGCCCCCGCGACGAGGCCGGCGCGCCCGAGACCGACAGCCGCCCCAGGACCGCCCAGCCCTCCGGCCTTCCCTGGGGCATCGCGCTGGCCGCGGCCGGCCTGGCGATCGAGGCGTACACCAGCCGCGGCGCCCACGCCCCCGGCGGACTGCTGCCGCTGCCCGGCCGGCTGCTCGGCAGCCCCCCTGGCGTGCTGGCCGGCTGGGCGCTGTCGACCTTCGGCCTGGTGCTGGCCGGTCCCGGTCTGGTGCATCTGTGCGGCCGGCTGCTCTGCGCCGGCCGCCCCGGCGCGCTGCGTCTGCTGTCCGGTCGGGTGCTCCAGGAGGAGTCGCACCGCCTCGGCCGCCCGCTCGGGGTGCTGTGCGCGGTCGCCTCCGCCGCGTATGCCGCCGTGAAGGTCTACGAGGCCTCGCCCGCCAGCCCGTTCGGCCCGCTCACCGCGGTCGGTGCGGCGGTCGTCCTCGCCTGTGTCACCGCCAGCGCGCTCACCGCCGCAGTGGAGTCCCGCTCGACCCGCGCCCACACCACGGCGGCCCTCCGCCGTCTGGGCGCCTCCGCCTCGGTGCTGCACCGCGCCGCGGCCCTGCGCTTCCTGGCGCTGGTCCTCGTCATGGCCCCGCTGACCTGGACCGTCGCGGAGATGGCCACGCTTCCGCTGGTGCGTTGAGGGTGGGGGTGTGGGGCGGCCCGTTCCGCTGATGGGCGCGCCCGACCCACGACAGTGCGCTGCGCGCCGCGCTTGACGCCGCGGCCGCGGACGGGCACCTCGGCCCGCTGGTGGCCACACCGCGGTCCTAACATGACGGACGTGCAGTCGAATTCACAGCCCTCAGTGTCCCGCCGCCCCCACACCCACGACGACCACGACGACCGTGAGATCGAGTCCCTGGAGGAGTTCGACCGGGTGGTCTCCTCGGGGAGTCTCGCCGGACATCGCGTCCAGTCGGTCGACCTGACGGGCCGTACGTTCGCGCTGCTCGGCGCGGACACCACGGAGTCCGTGTTCCTCGGCTGCGCCATGGAGCCGGACGCCGCCGCCAAGGTGCGTGCCGGTGGGGCCCTGGTCTTTCCGCCCGTGCCGGGCCTGCCGTTCGATCCGTACCGGGGCGGTCTGTACGGCCCGGACGAACTCTTCGAGGGGCTGGCCGACGGCGGCTTCGACGCCACCCCGGACGCCCGGACCTACCGCTGGTACCAGGAGACCAAGTCGGACGGCGACATCTTCGCCTCGATGCTGCGCAGCATCCATGACGACGCCGTGTCCGACGCCCTGGACGAACACCTCGCCGGTGCGCAGGTGGTGGGCGTCATGGGCGGCCATGCGCTGGAGCGCGGTTCCGCGGCGTACGCGGGCGCGGCCCGGCTCGGGCGCCGGCTCACCCGCGACGGGCTGACCGTCGCGACCGGCGGCGGCCCCGGCGCGATGGAGGCGGCGAACCTCGGGGCGTACGCCGCGCCCTTCGAGGACGAGATGCTCGACTCGGCGCTGGAACTCCTCGCCAAGACACCGCACTTCACCCCGTCCGTCACGGACTGGGCGCACGCCGCCTTCGAGATACGCCGGAGCCGGCCGGGCGGCGGCGTCTCGGCCGGCATTCCCACCTGGTTCTACGGCCATGAGCCGCCGAATGCCTTCGCGTCCCACATAGCCAAGTACTTCGTCAACGCGGTGCGCGAGGACGGGCTGCTGGCGCGCTCCAATGCCGGTGTCGTGTTCCTGCCGGGCGCGGCCGGGACCGTGCAGGAGATCTTCGACAACGCGACGCCGAACTACTACGAGTCGCGGGGCGAGCCGACCCCGATGGTGCTGGTGAACCGCGCGCACTGGACGGAGCAGCTCCCCACCTGGCCGCTGCTCCAGGCGCTGGCCGCTGACCGGCCCATGGCGGCCCGGATCGCGCTGGTCGACTCGGTGGACGAGGCCCCGGAGGCGCTGGCCCGCCTCCGTACCCAGGCGCTTTCCTGACGCGTCCGTGCGCTCGCCGGCTTCTGGCGTCGAGGGCTCCGCGCGGCTGTGGCGGGCGGCGCACGGGTGTATTTGCCGGCGGAGGCAACTCCCGTCCCCCATTGCACGTCTGCCAGGAAGGTAATGAACGAGTAATGCGGACAGCGGGCGAACGGAGCTCTTGGTGATCATCGGCCTTCTGACGGCCGTGGCGGCGTCGGCCTGCTACGGCACGGGATCGGTCCTCCAGGCGGTGGGCTCCCGCAAATCCGCTCGCCGGGAGGCGGCCGAGTCCTCCACCACCGGCGTCACCCAGCATGGCGGGCCCAGCCTGTCATCGACCGCGAAGGCGGCCGTGACCTGGGAGTTCATGGTGGGCACGGTGCTGGACTTCGTCGGGTTCGGGCTGGGCGCGCTGGCCGCCCGGCTGCTGCCGCTGTTCCTTTCCCAGACCGTGATCAGCGCCAATCTCGTGATCACGGCGGTACTGAGCATCAAGCTTCTCGGTATCCGGCTCAGCCGGGCGGAGTGGTCCTCCATCGGGGTGGTCTGCGCGGCCCTGGTGCTGCTGGCCACGGCCGCGGGGCCGGAGGGCAGCGGTCACACCCCGATCGCCACCCACTGGTGGCTGCTCGTCGCCTCCGTCGTGCTGATCGGCGGCGGCATCCTGATCGTGCGGCTGCTCGGCGGGCGGGCCGCGATCCTGGCGGGTCTGCTCTCCGGTCTGGGGTTCGGTGCGCTCGGGGTCGGCGTACGGGTGCTGAACGGGGTGGACCCCTTCCATCTGCCGTCGCTGCTCGGCGACCCCGCGCTGTACGCGATTCTCGTGGCCGGTATCGGCGGCATGTATCTGCACACCGTCGCCCTCCAGATCGGTTCGGTGAACGGCGCCACGGCGGCGCTGGTGGTGGGCGAGACGGTGGTCCCCGGCATTCTCGGAGTGTTGTGGCTGGGGGACGCGTCCCGTCCGGGCTTCGCCTGGGTCGCCGTCCTCGGCTTCGTGGTGGCGGTGGCCGGTGCCGTCGCGGTCGCCTGGTTCGGCGAGCCGGAGGGTGAGCCCGGCGCAGCCGGGGCCCGAGCCCCGGAGGCCGGCGAGCGGCCCACGGAGGTCGCGGCCCGCTGAGGCGCGCCTCCGTTCCCGGCCGGCGCGACTGCCGGACGCGGGGCGCCGGTGAGCGGCCCACGCCCCCGGCGTCCCACCGGGCCCCGCCCCGGTGATCAGCCCGCCGGAGCGGAGGCGTCCAGCACCACCACGTCCTGCGCCTGGAAGGCGATCCCCACCCGCTCGCCCACTTCGGGCGCGTCCCGCAGCGCGCAGGCCGCCTCCACCTGCGGTCCGGTGGCCGGCTGGAGCAGCAGCGCGACATGGGTGCCGCGGAAGGTACGGGCCGCGACCGTGCACGGCAGGCCCTCCGCGGCGGCCGTGAGCCGTACCCCGGCCGGGCGGACGAGCAGCCGGCACGGCCCGTCCGGGGTGGCCGGCGGAACGGGCACCTTCCCCCAGGGGGTGGCGGCCGCGTCGCCCTGCACCGTCGCCTCGACCACGTTGTCGAAGCCGAGGAAGCGGGCCACGAATTCGCTGGCGGGCCGCTGCCAGACCTCCAGCGGGGTGCCGGACTGCGCGATCCGGCCGTCCTGCATCACCACGACCCGGTCGGCGAGCGCGAAGGCCTCCCCCTGGTCGTGGGTGACGGCCAGCACGGTCGTCCCCAACTCCTGGAAGAGCCGCCGCAGTTCGACGACCAGCCGTTCCCGCAGCCCACGGTCGAGCTGACCGAGCGGTTCGTCCAGCATCAGCAGGCGGGGGCGGGGGGCCAGGGCGCGGGCCAGGGCGACGCGCTGCTGTTCGCCGCCGGACAGGGAGGCCACGGCGCGCCGCTGGGCGCCCGGCAGCCCGACGAGGTCCAGGAGTTCGGCGACCGTACGCTCCTGGTCGGCGCGCGGGGTGCGCCGCATCCGCAGCCCGAAGGCGACATTTCCGGCGACATCGCGCTGCGGGAAGAGCTGGTGGTCCTGGAACATCAGGCCGACCCCGCGCCGGTGGGCGGGCACCCCCGACTGGTCCCGCCCCTCCAGCAACACCTGTCCCGCGTCGGCCTGTTGGAGCCCGGCGACCACCCTCAGCAGCGTGGACTTGCCGCTGCCGCTCGGCCCCAGGACGCACACGATCTCCCGGGCGGCGACCTCCAGACCGACCGCGTCCAGCGCGGGACGCCCGCCCGTGCCGAAGCGGACGGTCACCCCGCCCAGCCGCAGCAGCTCCCGCGCCGTGCTCCCGGCCCGTGCCGTCATCTAGAACTCCCCGGATCGGTCGAGGGGGCGCAGCCGCTCCAGCACCAGCAGGGCGGCGGCGCACACCACCATCAGGATGGTCGACAGGGCCATCGCCTGCCCGTAGTTGAGCTCCCCGGCCCGCCCCAGCAGCCGGGCCACGGCCACCGGCAGCGTCGGCTGGTCCGGCCGGGCGAGGAAGACCGTCGCGCCGAACTCACCGAGCGACACGGCGAAGGCGAAGCCCGCGGCGATCAGCAGCGCCCGGCGCACCATCGGCAGGTCGACCGCGCGCCACACCTGCCAGGGGGAGGCGCCGAGCACGGCGGCCGCCTCCCGCAGCCGGCTGTCGACCGCCCGCAGCACCGGCAGCATCGTCCGGACCACGAACGGCACCCCCACCAGCGCCTGGGCGAGCGGCACCAGCCACCACGAGGCACGCAGATCGAGCGGGGGCTCGTCGAGGGTGATCAGAAAGCCGAAGCCGACGGTCACCGCGGAGACTCCCAGGGGCAGCATCAGCAGCGCGTCGAAGCCGCGGACGAACCGGCTGACCAGGGGCGTCCGCCCGGACGGGCCGCGGCGCAGCCGGGGGAGGGTCAGTGCGGCGGCCGCCAGTCCGCCCACCACCAGCGCGATCACGGTGGCCGCGGCCGCGTAGGCGAGGGAGTTCCACAGGGCGTCGAGGGGGGCGACGGCGAAGGTGCTGTCGGCGCTCGCGGCGGAGCCGAGCGCGGCGTAGAAGGCCACTCCGTAGCCGTCCGGCCCGGCGAACGAGCGCTCCACGAGCACCACCAGCGGTGTGAGGAGCAGGACGGCGATGACCGCGAACGTCCCCCACAGCAGCGCCCACTGGCCCCGGCCGCGCGGGCGGCGGGCCGTCTGCGACGCGTCCACGAGCCGGAGCGCGGATTCCCGGCGGCGCACGGTCCAGGCGTGCAGCGCCAGGACGCCCAGCACCGCGGCGAACTGGATCATGGTGAGGACGGCGGCCGTCGGCAGATCCAGGAAGTCCGCGGTCTGCCGGTAGATCTCCACCTCCAGCGTGGAGAAGGTGGGCCCGCCCAGGATCTGCACCACCCCGAAGGAGGTGAAGGTGAACAGAAAGACCATCAGGGCGGCGGCCGCGACGGCGGGTCCCAGCGCGGGCAGCGTCACCCGCCGCCAGGCCGCGAACCGCCCGGCTCCCAGCACCCGCGCCGCCTCTTCCTGCCGCGGATCGAGCTGCCCCCAGAGCCCGCCGACGGTCCGTACGACCACGGCGTAGTTGAAGAAGACATGCGCCAGCAGGATCGCCCACACCGAGGTGTCCAGGCGCACGCCCCACAGGTCGTCCAGCAGCCCGCCCCGCCCGACCAGCGCCAGGAACGCCGAGCCGACCACCACGGTCGGCAGCACGAACGGCACCGCCACGACCGCCCGCAGCAGCTGCTTGCCGGGGAAGTCGAAGCGCGCGAAGACATAGGCGCCGGGCAGCGCGATCAGCAGCGTCAGCCCGGTGGAGGCGGCCGCCTGCCAGAGGGTGAACCACAGCACCTGCACGACGTCCGGGTCGCTCAGCACGGCACCGAACCGGCTGAGCTGCCACTGCCCGCCGTCCTTGAGCCCCCGTCCGACGATCGCCACGACGGGGTAGGCGAAGAACAGCGCGAAGAAGGCGAGCGGCACCGCCATCAGGCCGAGCCGCACCGCCGTCCCCCGCGCGGGCCTGCCGCGCCGGGCGCCCGTGCCGTCCGAAGGCGTTACTTCAGAACGAGCGAGGACCACTGCTTGATCCACTGTTCGCGGTTCTTGGTGATCGTCCCGGGCGCCAGGGTGGCCGGCTTGTCGATCGTCGTGCCGTACTTGGTGAACAGCTCCGGCACCGCGGCATCCTTACGGGCCGGGTTGACGAACATCGTCAACGGCATGTCCTCCTGGAACCTCTTGCTCAGCAGGAAGTCCAGCAGCGCCTTGCCGCCCTTCTCGTTCTTCGCGCCCTTCAGCAGACCGCCGAACTCGATCTGCCGGAAGCAGGTGCCGGCCGCGACACCGGTCGGGGCCTCCTTGGGCGCGGGCTTCTTGCCGAGCACCTCGGCGGGCGGGCTGGAGGCGTAGGAGACCACCAGCGGCTTGTCGCCCTTGCCCTTGCCCGCGGCGGAGCCGGAGAACCGGTCGTTGTAGGCCTGTTCCCAGCCGTCGACGACCTCGACGCCGTTGGCCTTGAGCTTCTTCCAGTAGCTCTGCCAGCCCTTCTCCCCGTACTTCGCGATGGTGCCGAGCTGGAAGGCCAGCCCCGGGGAGGAGGTGGCGGAGTTCTCCGTGACGAGCAGCCCCTTGTACCGGGGCCGGAGCAGATCGTCGAAGGTCTCCGGCGGCGCGATCTTGTGCCGGGTGAAGTAGCCGCGGTCGTAGTTGACGCAGATGTCGCCGTAGTCGAGCGGGGTGACCCGGTGCTCGCCCTTGTCGAGCTGAAGCCCCGCCGGGACGCTCTCCAGCCCCTTGGCCCGGTAGGGGCTGAAGAGCCCCTCGTCCAGACCGCGTGAGAGCAGCGTGTTGTCGACCCCGAAGAACACATCGCCCTGGGGGTTGTCCTTGGACAGGATCGCCTGGTTCAGGGCCTTGCCGGCGTCCCCGCCCTTGATCATGGTGACCTTGTAGCCGCTCTCCTTCTCGAAGGCGGCCAGCACCGACTTGGAGACGTTGAACGAGTCATGGCTGACGAGCGTGACGGTCTTGGCGTCCGCGCTGCCGCCGCCGGAGTTACCGCAGGCGGCAAGGGCGGTCATCCCGACCGCTGCGGCCACCGTCGTCGCGGTGATTCTGCTGATGGTGCTCACTGATTTCCTCCTGGCTGGCCAGGAAGAGACGCGGCCCTGCCCGGTGTTCACGACTCCCGGCGTCCGGGGACGCGGGGAGGGAACTCCGGGCAGGGCGCAACAGCATGAGTGACGACCGAACTTCCTACCCGGAATGACCCGGGCGAGGTTCAAGGGTCTGCGGGCACCGTAGGACTACGACGCTTCCGCACTCTCAGCGCTGTGGCGCTCCCCTGTCGGAATGTGCATTTGTTCGACCACACCGTATCAGCGGGGCGGTCAGCGCTCCGAGGCCGCGAGCTGCCCGCAGGCGCCGTCGATCTCCTGACCACGAGTGTCGCGGACGGTCACCGGCACCCCGTGCGCCTCGATGGCCTGGACGAACGCCCGCTCGTCCTCGGGCCGCGAAGCGGTCCACTTCGAGCCCGGCGTCGGGTTCAGCGGAATGAGGTTCACATGGACGCGCTTGCCCTTCAGCAGCCGCCCCAGCAGATCACCGCGCCACGCCTGGTCGTTGATGTCCCGGATCAGCGCGTACTCGATCGAGATCCGCCGCCCGGACTTCTCGGCGTACTCCCACGCCGCGTCCAGCACCTCGCGCACCTTCCAGCGGGTGTTGACGGGCACCAGGGTGTCGCGCAGCTCATCGTCCGGGGCGTGCAGCGACACGGCCAGCCGGCACTTGAAGCCCTCGTCGGCGAACCGCAGCATCGCCGGCACCAGTCCGACCGTGGAGACGGTGATCCCCCGCTGCGACAGCCCCAGCCCGTCGGGCTCGGGGTCCGTCAGCCGCCGGATCGCCCCGACCACCCGCTTGTAGTTGGCGAGCGGCTCCCCCATCCCCATGAAGACGATGTTGGACAGCCGCGCCGGCCCGCCCGGCACCTCCCCGTCGCGCAGCGCACGCATCCCGTCGACGATCTGGTGCACGATCTCGGCGGTCGAGAGATTACGGTCCAGCCCCGCCTGCCCCGTGGCGCAGAACGGGCAGTTCATCCCGCACCCGGCCTGCGACGAGATACACATCGTGACCCGGTCCGGGTACCGCATCAGCACCGACTCGACGAGCGTCCCGTCATGCAGCTTCCACAGCGTCTTCCGCGTGGTGTCGTCATCACACGAGATGTGCCGCATGACCGTCATCAGCTCCGGCAGCAGCTCACTCGCCAGCTTCTCGCGCGCCGCGGCCGGAATGTCGGTCCACTGCGCCGGATCATGCGCATATCGGGCAAAGTAGTGCTGCGACAGTTGCTTGGCGCGAAACGGCTTCTCCCCGATCGCCGCCACCGCTTCACGACGCTCGACGGGACTGAGATCAGCAAGGTGCCGCGGGGGCTTCTTGGCCCCGCGCGGCGCGACAAAAGTAAGTTCTCCGGGTGCAGGCATGGTGGGTCCAGTGTGGCAGATCGTCCGGCGCGGCCCAGGTGAGAGCGGAGTGGAAGCCGTCACCCTCGGACGGCGGCTGCGGTTGGCGGCTCTCGCCGAGGCCGAGCGCGTAGGGATCCGGCGGGGCTGCTGGGGTACGGGTGCGCGACGTCGGCCGAGTGCCCAGCGGGCACCGGTAGGCGGCGTATGGCATACCGAAGAGGGCAGGAAGAGGAACCCCTCTCCCTGCCCTCGCCCGTAAGGACCTTGCGCTCAGCCGGCGCCCACGAAGATCACGAACAGCAGCCAGACGACCGGTGCGGTCGGCAGCAGGGAGTCGAGCCGGTCCATGATGCCGCCGTGGCCGGGGAGCAGGGTGCCCATGTCCTTGATGCCGAGGTCGCGCTTGATCATGGATTCGCCGAGGTCGCCGAGGGTCGCACTGGCCGCGACGGCGAGGCCGAGCAGCAGGCCCTGCCACCAGGCGCCGTCCGCGATCAGGAACTCCATGCACAGCGCGCCGGCCGCCATCGCGAAGAGCACCGCGCCGACGAGCCCCTCACGGGTCTTGCCGGGGCTGATACGCGGGGCGAGCTTGTGCTTGCCGAACCGCCAGCCGACCGCGTACGCACCGGTGTCGCTGACGACCGTGAGCAGCAGGAACGTCAGCACCCGCTGCGGCCCGTCGGCCTCGGCCGCGAGCATCAGCGCCACGAACGTCGCGAGGAAGGGCACATAGAACGCCGCGAAGACGCCGGCGGTGACGTCCCGCAGATAGTTCTCGGGCGCCTCGGTCATCCGCCAGACGAGCACGGCGAGCGCGGTGAGGGCCATCGCCACCCATGCCCCCTCGGCGCCGCGGACATAGCCGGCGACCACCATGGCGGTGCCGCCGACCGCGAGCGGTACCAGCGGCACCCTGATGTCCTTGCGCTCCGCCAGCCGCGAGGTCAGCTCCCACAGGCCCACGACCACGGCGATCGCTATCACGCCGATGAAGACGGGCTTGTAGACGAAGAGCGACGCAACGATGATCACGCCGAGGCCGATGCCGACCCCTATGGCGGCGGGCAGGTTGCGGCCCGCGCTCTTCTTCTTCGGCTTCTCTGAGTCCGGCGAGCTGTCGGACCCGGAAAGAGAGGTGGGCATGGGCTCCTGCGGCTTTTCGTCGCGGAACAGGGGGCCGCTCCGTCGAGCAGCCCCCCGGTCGTCCAGATGATCCCGGTTATCCCGGATATCCCGATGTTCCCGGTTGTCATCCTGGTGTCCGCCTTGCCCGGGGACAAAGGGCATGGGCCGAGTCTGCGCCGCATCGCCCCAGTCGTACACCGGACCCGCCGGAGCGGGGGGCGCCGCCCCTCGAAGCGAGGAGGCCGGTCCGTGGTCGGGCGGTCCCCATTGACCGGCGCCGGGCGGGGCCCCCCAGGAAGACTCGTTCATCAGACCTCGAGGAGCTCGGATTCCTTGTGCTTGAGCAGCTCGTCCACCTGCGCGACGTACTTCGCGGTGGTGTCGTCGAGCTCCTTCTCGGCGCGGCGCACCTCGTCCTCGCCGCTCTCCTTGTCCTTGACCAGCTTGTCGAGGGTCTCCTTGGCCTTGCGCCGGACGCTGCGGATCGAGATCTTCGCGTCCTCGCCCTTGTTCTTGGCGACCTTGATGAACTCCTTGCGGCGCTCCTCGGTCAGCTCCGGGAACGTCACTCGGATGATGTTGCCGTCGTTGCTCGGGTTGACGCCGAGGTCGGAGTCGCGGATGGCCTGCTCGATGTTGCGCAGCGCGCTCTTGTCGAACGGGGTCACCACGGCCATCCGCGGCTCGGGCACCGAGAACGACGCCAGCTGGTTGATCGGCGTCATGGCACCGTAGTAGTCCGCCACGATCTTGTTGAACATCGCCGGGTGCGCACGCCCGGTGCGAATCGCGGCGAAGTCCTCCTTGGCGACCACGACGGCCTTCTCCATCTTCTCCTCGGCCTCGAGGAGGATCTCTTCGATCACCACTTGCTCCTGGTCTTTTCGGTAAGAAGCAGAGCCTCGCCCCTGCCGCGCGTCTTCTCCTGCACGGTGTCCGACCGGCAGGCCGTTGTCCATCCCCGTACCGGGGTCCTGCCCCGGTCGGGAGTTGCCGCCCGTACAGGGCGATGCCCGTACGGAATCACGGCAGTTGAGGCCGTCAGGCCCGGGTGTCCTGATCGCTGACGAGCGTGCCGATCTTCTCACCCTTCACCGCACGCGCGATGTTGCCCTCGGCGAGCAGTTCGAACACGAGGATCGGGAGCTTGTTGTCCCGGCACAGCGTGATCGCGGTGGCGTCGGCGACCTTCAGGTCGCGGGTGATCACCTCGCCGTATTCGAGCGCGTCGAACTTCACCGCGTCGGGGTTCTTCTTGGGGTCGGAGTCGTAGACGCCGTCCACCCCGTTCTTCCCCATCAGCATGGCCTCGGCGTCGATCTCCAGGGCACGCTGGGCGGCGGTGGTGTCGGTGGAGAAGTACGGCATACCCATACCGGCGCCGAAGATGACGACCCGGCCCTTCTCCAGGTGGCGCACCGCGCGCAGCGGAATGTACGGCTCCGCGACCTGTCCCATGGTGATGGCTGTCTGGACGCGGGAGTCGATGCCCTCCTTCTCCAGGAAGTCCTGGAGGGCCAGACAGTTCATGACCGTGCCGAGCATGCCCATGTAGTCGGAGCGGGCCCGGTCCATGCCGCGCTGCTGGAGTTCGGCGCCGCGGAAGAAGTTGCCGCCGCCGATCACGATGGCGATCTCGTAGCCGTCGCGCACCACGGCGGCGATCTCGCGGGCCATCGCGTGCACGACGTCGGGGTCGACGCCCAGTCCCCCGCCGCCGGCGAACGCTTCGCCCGACAGCTTCAGCAGGAAGCGTCGCCTGCCGCCGTGACCGGCATGGTCTGTGTGCGCGCCGTCGGCACCGTGAATCATTGAGCTCTCCTCGTGCACATACGAAGAAGGCCATTGCCGTGGGTCTGGTTCAGATCCCTCTGCGGCAATGGCCTCCTCGTCACATCTGCGGCCGGCCGTTGAGCGGCCGACTGCGTACGACCCTAGCGGGGTCGTAGGTCATTCGCTGCCTTCGCGACAGGCTCAGATGCCGACCTTGATGCGCGAGAAGCGCTTCAGGGTGACACCGGCCTCCTGGAGGACCTTCTCAACGGACTTCTTGTTGTCAAGGGCGTACGGCTGACCGAGCAGCGTCGCGTCCTTGAAGAAGCCGTTGATCCGGCCCTCGACGATCTTCGGAAGAGCGGCCTCGGGCTTGCCCTCCGCGCGGGTGGTCTCCTCGGCGACACGCCGCTCGGCCTCGACGACCTCGGCCGGGACGTCGTCCTTGGCGAGGTACTTCGGGGCGAACGCGGCGATGTGCTGCGCGACGCCCTTGGCGACCTCGGCGTTCTCCTTGTCGAGCTCGACGAGGACACCGATCTGCGGGGGCAGGTCGGGCATGGTGCGGTGCATGTACGCCGACACGTAGCCGTCGGAGAACTGCGCGAAGCGGTCCAGGACGATCTTCTCGCCCAGGTTGGCGTTGGCCTCGTCGACGAACGCCTGGACGGTCTTGCCGGCCGCGATCTCGGAGGCGAGCAGGGCCTCGATGTCGGCCGGGGAGGTCTTCGCGATGTGCGCGGCGATCTCGTTGGCGACGGCCTGGAACTTCTCGCCCTTGGCGACGAAGTCCGTCTCGCACTTCAGCTCGACGATGACACCGGAGGTGTTGTCGCCGGCGATCACGGAGACCACCGCGCCGTTCTCGGCGGACCGGCCCTCGCGCTTGGCGACGCCCTTCTGGCCCTTGATACGCAGCGCCTCGACGGCCTTGTCGACGTTGCCCTCGGCCTCGTCCAGGGCCTTCTTGCAGTCCATCATGCCGGCGCCGGTGAGCTCGCGGAGCTTCTTGACGTCAGCGGCGGTGTAGTTCGCCATGGTCTGTGAATCTCTTCTCGAAATCTCGAAGTCGAAAGATCTACGGGTGGACGGCGGGGGCGGCGCCGGTGGCGCCCTCCCCCGCCGTCATCAGCCGGATGCTGCGGGTCAGGCCTGCTCGGCCGGCTTCTCGGCCTCGGCGGCGGGGGCCTCGGCGGGCTTCTCCTCGGCCTTGGGGGCCTCGTCGTCAGCCTTCTTCTCGCCCTCGAGCAGGTCGCGCTCCCACTCGGCCAGCGGCTCGGCGGCAGCGGCCTTCTCGCCGGGCTTCTGGTCGCCGGTGGCGGCACCGGAGCGGGCGATGAGGCCCTCGGCGACGGCGTCGGCGATCACGCGGGTGAGCAGGGTGACGGAGCGGATCGCGTCGTCGTTGCCCGGGATCTTGTAGTCGACCTCGTCCGGGTCGCAGTTGGTGTCGAGGATCGCGACGACCGGGATGTTGAGCTTGCGCGCCTCACCGACGGCAATGTGCTCCTTCTTGGTGTCCACGATCCAGACGGCGCTGGGCACCTTCTGCATCTCGCGGATACCGCCGAGGGTCTTCTCCAGCTTGGCCTTCTCGCGGGAGAGAACCAGGAGCTCCTTCTTGGTGAGGCCGGACGCGGCCACATCCTCGAAGTCGATCTGCTCGAGTTCCTTCAGGCGCTGGAGGCGCTTGTAGACGGTCGAGAAGTTGGTCAGCATGCCGCCGAGCCAGCGCTGGTTCACGTAGGGCATGCCCACGCGGGTCGCCTGCTCGGCAATGGCCTCCTGGGCCTGCTTCTTCGTGCCGACGAACATGACCGAGCCGCCGTGGGCGACGGTCTCCTTGACGAACTCGTAGGCGCGGTCGATGTACGACAGCGACTGGAGCAGGTCGATGATGTAGATGCCGTTGCGCTCGGTGAAGATGAAGCGCTTCATCTTCGGGTTCCAGCGGCGGGTCTGGTGCCCGAAGTGGACGCCGCTCTCCAGCAGCTCCCGCATCGTGACGACGGCCATGGCCGTACTCCTTGTTGTTCTCGGTTCCACTGCGGCCGGTCGGCCGCGGTGCCTGACGCCCCGACGCGCCTGCCGGGGAAGACACCTTGCGGAGCCGTCCGAGGACCGAGGGGCGCGGCCGTCGTGCTGCCCGAACGGGACTGGTGCACTGACGGCGGGGCGTGCGAAGTCGACCCGGTGACCCGGATCGCCACCAGAAGTGTACGGGACTGCCGATGCACCGGGCGACACGCACCATTTCGAGCCCCACCCGAGTGACACCGTTGTCCACAACCGCCCTGTCATCCACAGCTTCAGACCAAGATCCACACACCGCGACGGACTGCGTCACCGTCAACACATGCGACGAAACACGCGACGAGCAGCCGCGCCCGGCCCGCACGACCGGCCCGGCCCGCGCCAAGATCCGCGGCAAAATCTGCGACAGAATCCGCGACGACATTCGGTCCCGACCAGGGGCTTTCGTGCCTCCTTCACCGGCTTCCGGGGGCGCTTCCGACGGCCGGCGAGCGGCGGGCGGCCCAGGCCCCGCACCCGAGCGGGGCGGGGGACCGGGCCCGTTTCGGCCGCCAGGCGCTGGCCTCCATCCTCTTCCTCGCCCTCGCCGTCGTCCTCGCCCTCGCCCTCGCCCTCATCGTCGTCCTCATTCCCACCTCTGCCTTGGTACCGGTCCCGGTCTCACTGCTCGTCTCCGCCCCCGACCCGCTTCCGGTCGCCCGCGCCTCTGCCACCGGGTCCGCGGCGCGGGGGGCCGAAGGGATACGGGCCGAGCTGCTTCTTCCCCGCCCACGCGGCGGGCGTCCTGCTGGCCCCGACCGCGGCCGCGGTCCTCACGCTCTTCACACCCGCCCTTGCGAGCGCTGCCCCTCCGTCGGTGAGCGAGGTGGTGGGGAGAGGGGTGGAGCGTGGGGTGGATCCGGCGGGGATCGCAGGGCGCGGCGAGGGGGTGCGGTGGCGTGCCGACGGGGTGCGGTGGCGTGCCGAGGGGGCTGCGCCATCGGCACCTGCCACGCCGGACGAGGACAGAGCCTGGCCAGTGGGGGGACCTGCGGGCGCACAGCCGACGGTGGTCAGGGGCTGGAAGCCACCTCCTTCCCCGTGGGCAGCCGGGCACCGCGGGGTGGACCTGGCCGCTTCCGCCGACGCCGTGGTGCGAGCCGCGGCCCCCGGCCGGGTGGCCTACGCCGGAACCGTCGCAGGCCGCGGCGTCCTGACCCTTGAGGTGTCCGGCTCGGGCCGCCCTCCATTACGCACCTCGTACGAGCCCGTACGCTCCATGGTTCGGAAGGGTCAGCGCGTCAAGGCCGGCCAGCCAGTCGCTGTCCTCCAGCACGACGGCCCGTTCCACTGCCGGGAGCCCTGCCTCCACTGGGGCCTACGCCGCGGCAAGACCTACCTGGACCCACTGTCCCTGCTGCCCCGAAGCATGCTCCGCGGCGGCCCGTCCCGACTACTGCCGATCTTCGGAATCCCCGTACCGGCGGGCGGCCCCACCACTCTCCGGCATCCGGAACCCCCGGAGCCAACAGCGCACGAGAGGAACTCGGAATCTACGGCAGCTGCCCTCATAGAAGCGGCCGGACTCGCGGCCGTGGCGATCTGGGCGTTCGGCCGGCTTCCAGCGGCCCGGCCCGCGGTAAGCGAGGAGAGCCCGCGAAGGCGGCGGGGCCGGAGGCGGTCGTGGCACGTGGTCGGGCGAGGGGGTGAGTGAGCGCGAGAACGCAGCGATCGCGGCGAAACGGGATCCCAACGCTGCGGTGATCGCGACGGCACAGGTGAGCCCGAAACGTTGAGAGCAGCCCGATCAGCGAGGCGGCGGTGACGTCGCACGGGCAGTGGCCCACGCCAAGCACAGGCACGGGCGCCGGTGGCAGGAGGGGCGCACAGCGGCTTGCCCCCACCCCAGGGGCGCGCCCGGGCTGCGGGCTGCGGGCTGCGGGCTGCGGGCTGCGGGCTGCGGGCTGCGGGCTGCGGGCTGCGGGCTGCGGGCTGCGGGCTGCGGGCTGCGGGGCCAACGAGTGTGGAGGTGGTGGAGGTGGGTGGGCCGGGGCCCGGGGGGAAGCCCCCGAAGTCAGCCGCGAACCCCGCGTAGGGCCATCGCCACCGCCGCCTCCGTGATCTCGCCCGGGTCCTCCGCGGCACCCAGTTCGATGCGGCGGACCGCCGCGTCGACGACACCCTGGAGGAGCATGGCCGCGAGCCGGGGCTGCTCGTGGCCCAGGGCGGCGAGCGCCTCGACGATCATGGCGATGAGTCCGCCGTGCGCCGCGCGGATCTTCTCGCGCGCGCCCGCGTCCAGCTCGCCGGCCGAAATGGCCACCACGGCACGGTGGCGCCGGTCGCCGACCAGCGCGAGTTGCCGGCGCACATACGCCTCGACCTTGCCCTCGGGCGTGTCGACGCGCTGCATCGCCGCTTCGACCTCGGCGGCCCAGACCGGGAAGTCGACGGCACAGAGCTCTTCGACGACGGCGGCGCGCGAGCGGAAGTACTCGTATACGGAGGAGCGCGCGAGGCCCGTGCGCTCGGCGAGGGCGGGGAAGGTCAGCGCTTCCGTTCCGCCTTCGGACAGCAGGGAGCGGGCGGCGTCCAAGAGGGCGCCGCGCTGCATCGACCGGTGCTCGGCCACGGAGGCCGCTCGAATCCTGGGCACGTCACCACTCTACGGATGGCACGCCCGCCGTGGCACTCCGCATGGCGAGACCGCGTGGGAAGACCCGGCGCCGGCAACGTGTGACTCAGCGCCCGACGTCGGCGAGCTTCGCCCTGAGCTGGAGTACGGATTTGGTGTGGATCTGGCTGACTCTGCTCTCCGTGACGCCGAGGACATTGCCGATCTCGGCGAGCGTGAGGCCTTCGTAGTAGTAGAGCGTGACCACGGTCTTCTCACGTTCGGGAAGGGTGTTGATGGCACGCGCGAGCAGGCGCCGCAGCTCACGGTCCTCGGCGATCTCGACCGGGTTCTCAGCGGCCGTGTCCTCGAGGGTGTCCATCAGGCTCAGCCGTTCGCCCCCCTCGCCGCCGACGTGCAGCAGCTCCTCCAGCGCGACGACGTTCGCCAGGGACAGCTGGCTGAACACGCCGTGGAGTTCCTCCAGTGCGATGCCCATCTCCTCGGCAACTTCCGCCTCGGAGGGGGTACGGCGCAGTTGCGCTTCGAGGGTGGCGTAGGCGCGTTCGACGGCGCGGGCCTTTTGCCGTACGGAGCGCGGAATCCAGTCGAGTGCCCGGAGCTCGTCGATCATTGCGCCGCGGATACGGGTGATGGCGTAGGTCTCGAACTTGATGGAGCGTTCGGGCTCGAACTTCTCGATGGCGTCGATCAGTCCGAAGACCCCGGAGGAGACGAAGTCGGCCTGTTCCACGTTGGGGGGCAGGCCGACGCTGACGCGGCCGGCGACGTACTTGACCAGCGGCGAGTAGTGCAGGATCAGCTGCTCCCGCAGCCTGCCGTCGCCTGACGCCTTGTAGGCGCGCCACAGCTCGTCGAGTGAGCTGGGCGGAGCGGGGCGCACGCTGCCGCGTGCGGCGGGTGGTACAGCCGCACGGTCAGACCCGGAGGTGTGCTGGGGCATTCGTCGCCTTGAGCCGTTCTGCCGAGACGCGGGTGGATGGATGCATGAGGGTTGAATTTTCCTGTGAGCGTAGCGTGACCACAGTGTCGCGGTGCGCGAGGAAGGCAGGTTCGTGGGTGCGCAGATACGTTCCGCTGCCCGCACCCCAGAGTTACCTCGTACGGCGTGGCGACATCCGGACACGGTGCCGGGTGCGGGCTTCCGGAGGGCCGTGCGGGCGGACGCGATGACATGACGGGCGGGGCCTCGTGCGTCCCGTGCGCCACATTGCCGTCTCCCCATGGGTCGGGCCCGTGCCACGAAGCACGGCAAACCTGGATTCTGCGGTCATTCCCCTCACCCTTTCACCCGTTCGCCCCAGGTCAAGTACCGCCTCGCCGGGAAGGCCCGGTCGTCTCGGCGCGTCGCGCCAACTCCCAGCGATCACCGCACTTTTGAACGAATCCGAGGGACAGCAGCTCGAAGAGTTTGGCGCGGGTGACATCGCGGGGCACGCCGGCTTCCTGGGCCAGATGGCCGGTGTCCGCGCTGCCGCGCGCTGGCAGCGCCTCCAGTACGAGGGTTGCGACGGGGTCCAGAAGGTCGCGGATGCGGGTTCGGCCTTCCCGTTCGGGGGCGAGGTCGCCGATGCTGCCGACGAGCTCGATGACCTCGTCGGCGTCGGTGACCACCGCGGCCTCGCCACGCAGGAGTTGATGCACACCGGCGGAGAGGCCGCTGGTGACCGGGCCCGGCATGCCCATCGTGAAGCGTCCGAGGGTCTGTGCCCGCCGGGCGGTGACGAGTGAGCCGCTGCGGAGTTCCGCCTCTACGACAACGGTGCCTCTGGTGAGCGCGGCGATCACGCGGTTGCGCTGGATGAAGCGGCTGCGGGTGGGGTGGTCGCCAGGCGGTAACTCGGCTACCAGCAGGCCCTGTTGAGCGATCCTGCCGATCAACTCGGTGTGGCCGCGCGGGTAGGGGTGGTCGACTCCGGAGGCCATGACAGCGGTGGTCGCGCCGTCCGCGGCGAGTGCGCCGCGGTGGGCCGCGCCGTCCACGCCGTAGGCGGCTCCGGAGACGACGGTCCAGCCGCGGTCGGCGAGTCCGGCGCCGAGGGTGGTGGCGAGGTGGGCGCCGTATTCGGTGCAGGCCCGGGCGCCGACGACGGCGACCGAGCGCAGTGCCCACAGTCGGAGGTTGGCCGTCCCGCGCACCCATAGGCCGATGGGGCGGGCGTCGCCGAGGTCGTCGAGCTGGCCGGGCCATTCGTCGTCCCCGGGGCAGATGAACCGGCCGCCGATTGCGGTGACGGCGTCGAGGTCCGCGATGGGGCGTGCGCGGGCGGCTCGCAGCCGCAGTCCCGCGACCTTGGCCCGGCTGGCGCCAGGGGGCGGGGCCGCGTCGTCGTCGGACAGGGTCTGCCACAGGGCCTCCGGACCCCTCTCACGCAGCCAGCGGCCGGCGGTTTCATCGCCCGGTTCGAGGATGCGGGTGAGGGCTGCGCGGGCCGTGCGCTGCGGGTCGGGTGCCTCGCCGGCTGCACACAATGGGCCGCTGGTCGCGGGGCTCGGCTCGGTCGTCGTGGGTACGGCATGGCGGGGTCCGGCCGTGGGGTCGAGGGCGCGGGCCGGGTGCTTGCCCGCTGACTCCGGCTCGTCGGTGGCGAAGCCCCATGCGTCGATGCCGTTCATGGTTGCCCCTGCTTGTGCAGAGACCGGGCGGTCCCGGTCTCTTGGTGCTTTCCGCCGCCATCGGCCGTCGTCAGCGCGCCGCGGCGTACGCCGGTGCGGAGTTCCAGGGCCCAGTTGACGTCCTCCTTGGTGGGGCGGTCACGGCCGGCCAGGTCGGCGGCCGTCCACGCGACACGGAGGACGCGGTCGAGGCCACGGGCGGTGAGGAGGCCGCATTCGAGGTCGCGTTCCGCCTGGGCCAGCGCGCCGGGGTGGACCTGCCAGCGGGTGCGCAGCTCGTGCCCGGGTACCTCGCTGTTGGTGTGCCACGGTGTTCCGGCGAAGCGGGCCGCGGCGCGTTCCCGGGCGGTCCGGACGCGTTCGGCCACGGCGGCGGTGGTTTCCGTGCCGCGGCCGAGTGCGGTCAGTTCGGCGCGGGCGACCGGCTCGACGGCGATCCGCAGGTCCACGCGGTCCATCAGGGGGCCGGAGAGCCGGGCCCGGTAGCGGCGGATGGACGACGGCCGGCATTCGCAGCCGCCGCTGCTGGTGCCGTGCCGTCCGCAGGGGCATGGGTTGGCAGCGAGAGCGAGAAGGATGCGGGCGGGCATGCGCATCATGCCCGCGGCGCGGGCGACGACGACATGACCGGACTCCAGTGGCTGGCGCAGTGCGTCCAGAACACGTGGGCTGCACTCCGCGGCCTCGTCCACGAACAGCACACCGTGGTGGGCGAGGGAGACGGCGCCGGGGCGGGGCAGTCCGGTGCCGCCGCCGACGAGGGACGCCATGGTCGCGGAGTGGTGCGGGGCGCAGTAGGGCGGACGGTGGACGAGCGGCTGACCCGGCGGGAGGGTGCCGGCTACCGAGTGGACGGCGGTGACCTCCAGGGATTCCTTGGGTGACAGGGGCGGCAGCAGTCCGGGGAGGCGTTCGGCGAGCATGGTCTTGCCGGCGCCGGGCGGGCCCTTGAAGAAGATGTGGTGGCGTCCGGCGGCGGCCACTTCCAGGGCGCGGCGGGCACTGTGCTGGCCTGCGACGTCCGCGAGGTCGGGGGTGTGGTCGCCGGGTGGCAGGCCCGCGCCGACGCTGGTTCCGGGCACGACCAGTCCGGCGAGCGAGGTGTCGGGGCGGCCTTCTTGCCGGGGGTCTTCCTCGTCGGGCACCGGTTCGTCGGCGAGGACGGCGATGAGCTGGCGCAGGCTGCGCACGCCGAGGACCGAAATGCCGGGGACGAGGGATGCTTCGGCCACGGTCTGTTCCGGGACGACGACCTGGCGGTATCCGGCGTCGGCGGCGGCTAATACGGCGGGGAGTACTCCGCGTACGGGGCGGACGCGGCCGTCCAGGCCCAGTTCGCCGATCATCATCAAGTCGGTGAGTTCGCGGGGGTCCAGGCGCTCGGCGGCACCGAGGACCGCGCAGGCCACGGCCAGGTCGAAGCCGCTGCCGCCTTTGGGTACGGAGGCCGGACTGAGGCCGACGGTGAGCTTCTTCTGCGGCCATTCGGCGCCGGAATTCACGACGGCGGCGCGCACCCGTTCCCTGGACTCGATGAGGCTCTTGTCGGGGAGTCCGACGAGGGTGAAGGCGGCGACGCCGGGTTCCAGGTCGGCCTGGACTTCGACGACGACACCTTCGACGCCTACCAGGGCGACGGAGCAGGTGCGGGCGAATCCCATCAGGCCACCCCTCGTGCGTGCTGGACGACCGGGGCGCCGCGGGCCGGCAGCAGTACGCCGATGACGTCGATCCGCACGCCTCCGGGCGGCGGGCCGCCGTGTCGCTCCAGCCAGCGTTCCGCCAGCAGTCGCAGCCGGGCGGTCTTCTCGGGGCGTACGGCCGCCATGGGGTGTTCGTACCAGCCGGCGCGGCGGGTTTTCACTTCGCAGACCACCAGGGCGTCGCCGTCGGCCGCGACGATGTCGATCTCTCCGTCGCGGCAGCGCCAGTTCCGGTCCAGGATCCGCATCCCGGCCTCGATGAGCCGCCGGGCTGCCAGGTCCTCGCCGTAGCGGCCGAGGGCGCGGCGCCGGGTGTCGGGCGGTTTGGCCGCCGTGGGGCCGGTGTCTCTCGGGTCGGCGGCGGATGGCTCGGCGGTGGTCCGCGCGGCCGCCGCGGGGGGCTTACGTCCCGGTGGCGGCGCTCCGCCCTTGCGGCCACTGGCCGGCGTTACCGTCGCCGCCCGCCCCGAACCCGTGCTGTGCGCCTCTTCGCCGACCGGCCCCGCGCCGCTGCTCGCCTCGTCCGGTCCGCTCGCCGCAAGCGACCCGAGCTCTTCGCCCTGCCCGCCCGTCGCAAGCGACCCGAGCTGTTCGCCCTGCCCGCCCGTCGGACACGATCCGAGCTCTTCGCCCTGCCCCCTCGTCGAGCGCCCCCGGAGGACCTCTCCCCCGCGGCTCGCCGAGCTCGCCCCCCGTGCCGCGTTCCGGTCCCTCGCGGAGCGCGTGCTCGACGGCGCCTCCGTGATCGGTGCGTTCTTCCCGGCCTGCCGGCCGGCCTGCATGGCGTTCATGCGGTACCACCTCCGGCACCGACTGTGACGCCCCCGACCCGATCTTTTGGATCTTGGTGGACAGTGAGCCGGTTGTGGATAACCCGCTCACCCGTCCGGATGACGGTGGGCCGCCCCGAGCCCCGGCCTCTCCGGCCGGCTCAGCTCCCCGGAAGATCCAGATCGCTCTTGTTGAGCTCCTCGATATTCACGTCCTTGAACGTGAGCACCCTCACCTGCTTGACGAAGCGGGCCGGGCGGTACATGTCCCAGACCCAGGCGTCAGCCATCGACACCTCGAAAAAGACTTCACCCTGGACCGAGTGCACCTGCATCTCGTAATCATTGGTGAGGTAGAAGCGACGCTCGGTCTCGATCACATATTTGAACAGCCCGACGACGTCGCGGTACTCCCGGTAGAGCTTCAGCTCCATCTCGGTCTCGTACTTCTCGAGGTCCTCGGCGCTCATGGCAGATCCCCTTCAGCCGTGCGTCCCCCCATTGTGCGTCAGACCCGCTCGGTCTCCAGGAGCACCGGCGCATCGGGGGGCCCATCGTCGAGCAGCGTGCGCAGCAGCTCGACGAGTCTGGTCGGATACACCGTCTCACGGGATGCGGACAGTTCCTCCCAAGTCCACCACCTCAGTCCCGAGACGCTGCGTCGCTCCAGGTCCGTCTGTCCGCCGGTGTGCGTGGCAGTCCGGTCGGTTCTTCCCAGGTAGTACCACTCATCCTGCTCCCAGCGGCGCCCGTCGAACGGAAAAGCGCAGTGGCGCTTCCACAGGACGGGGCCGAGGACCACGTCGGTGAGGCCGGTCTCCTCGGCGAGCTCGCGGCGGGCGGCCTCTTCGCGGCTCTCCGTGCCTTCGAGGCCACCGCCGGGGGTGAACCACCAGGTGTCGGAGGGGCGGTCCGGTTCGAAGCCGTGGAGCAGCAGGATCCGGTCGTCGGGATCGAGCAGCACCACGCGGGAGACCTGGCGCACAGCGGTCGCCTCCGGTGCGTCCGGGGCCGCACCGGCACGCCCCTCAGCCGCCGCCCGGCGCCCGGCCGACTCGTCACCGCCGGCCGCAGCATCGTCCGCCGCCGCACGCCCCGTAGGCTCCTCGGCGCCCCGTCCCCGACCCTCAGCCACGCTTACGCGCCCCGCGCCGGGCGAGCGGCCCGTAGGCCGCACCGCCGAGGATGAGGACCGCACCGGCGACCACCGCGAGGGTGATGGGCCGCACCGGGCCGGGCTGCGAGATACCGCCGGGAAGGGCGGCGAAGCCGGCCGGGCGCTGCATCACGCCGACACTGCCGAGGGGCCAGGCGCGCGCGTCGACCCGGGCGTTGACGGCGCTGCGCGGCACCGAGCCGTGGTCCCCGTCGGTGAGGTGGACACGGGAGTCGAGGGAGTCGTTGCGATGGTCGCCGAGCAGGAAGAGCTGGCCGGCGGGGACCTTGGCCTTGAAGCCCACGGGAGAGGCGGGCCCGCTGCCCTGGAGATACGGTTCCTCGACGGGCTTTCCGTTGACGGTCAGCCGGCCCTGCTTGGTACAGCAGGCGACCTTGTCTCCGCCGGTGCCGACGACGCGCTTGACCATCGGAAGGTCGCCCCAGACGTCGTCCTTGAAGACGACGATGTCGCCGCGCCGTATCTCGGAGCCGTCCACCCGCTCGGCCAGGACCCGGGCGCCGGCCGCGATCGTGGGCGACATCGAATCGGTCGGCACCGTATAGGGGCGGTAGGTCAGCGCCCCCCAGACGAAGCCGCCCAGGAACAGCACACAGCCGACGGCCACGGCCAGACCGGACAGCACGCTGCCCGTCGTCCGGCCGCGGCCGTCGGTCCTGTGTTCGGTACTGCTGCTCATCCCAGCGCTCCCACCCCGCGGAACCGGCCCGCGTCGAAGATCCGGGACGGCACCTTACCTGGGGTTACGCGCTCCGGTCAGCCTCCGGCGGCGCCACATCACGATCGGCACCGCGCCGGCCAGACCCAGGGCGGCCGGCGCCGCCCCCATTGCCTTGTTGATCCCGGGCTGGTCGAAGGTGTCCGGTACCGGCAGGGTCGACCAGCGGTTGATCGGCCATGCGATGGTGAACGCCCGGCCGACGACCTCCTCCTCCGAGACCGTGCCGTTGCCCTTGAGGTTCTGGTGGTAGCGGGAGTCGAGGGAGTCGTCACGGTGGTCGCCCATCACCCAGATCCGGCCCTTGGGGACGTGGATCGGGCCGAACGCGCGGTCACCGCAGGGGGTGACGCCGGGGAAGATGTACGAGTCTTCCTTGAGGGCCTTGCCGTTGACCTTGACCGGCCCGGTGCCGTGGCACTCGACGGTGTCGCCGCCGACCGCGATGACCCGCTTGATCAGGTCCTTCTCCTCGGCCGAAGGCATCAGCCCGATGAAGCTGAGGACCTTCTGGACGGGGTTCGGCTCGGGGGTCGGCGTCTCGTTCAGCCAGCCGCCCGGATCGTGGAAGACCACGACCTCACCGCGCTGCGGCTTGGAGCCGAACCACGGCGTCAGCTTGTCGACCAGGACCCGGTCCCCCCGCTGGAGGGTGTCCTGCATCGAGTCGGACGGGATCGAGAACGCCTGCACCAGGAAGGTCTTGATCAGCAGTGCCAGGAGCAGAGCGATGCCGATGAGGATCGGCAGCTCCTTCCAGAAGGCGCGCGGCTTCTTGGCCTTCGTCATGCCGCCGCTCACCTCCTCGCCCGACGACCTGTCCAACGTATCGGATGTGTCCGATTCGTCGGCCGGGGCCGAACGCTGCGGCTGCGCCCCTGACTGTGCTGGTGACTGATGCACGGAACTCATCGCCGGTCCCGCGGCCTCACCACGCCCTGCCGGCTCTTCGGGCTCTTCGGTTCCGGACCGCGCGCCGACCGCCAAGTCCCCCACATCTGCTCCTCACTCCACGCACTCGCCCGCCCGTCAACCGGTGCAGGCCCACCACTCCCATAACGAGCGGGAGTTCCGCAGGGGTCGGGAGTACGGACAAACTCTCGGATGACACCTTATGCGGCGTACCTGCCGAGGACGCCTTGGCGCCCGGCGCGTCGCGCACCGTCGCAAAGGTGTCGGGCTCTTCGAGGCGCCGCCAGTGGCTGAACGGCCAGGCGATCACCACGGCCCGGCCCACGACGTTGTCCTCCGAGACCGTGCCACGGTAAGGCTCGTCCAGGTGGAAGCGCGAATCCGCGGAGTCCGAGCGGTGGTCGCCCATCACGAAGATCCGTCCGGTGGGGACGGCCACCGTGAACTTCAGCGTGGAGGGCGGGTTGCCCGGATGGACATACGGTTCGGTCAGCGGTGCGCCGTTGACGGTGACCCGGCCCTGCTTGTCGCAGCATTTGACGGTGTCGCCGCCGACCGCCACGACCCGCTTGATCAGGTCCTGTTCATCAGCCGACGGCAGCAGCCCGATGAAGGTCATGGCGTCTTTCACCGGCTGGAAGGCGCCCCCGTCACTATCGGGTTTGATCTGCTCGCCCTTGAGCCAGCCCCCGGGGTCCTTGAAGACGACGACGTCACCGCGCTCCGGCTTGGAACCGAACCACGGCGTCAGCTTGTCGACCAGCACCCGGTCGCCGATCTTGATCGTCTGCTCCATGGAGCCGGACGGGATGACGAACGCCTGGACCAGGAAGGTCTTCAGGACGAGGGCGATGGCCAGCGCCACGCCGACCAGGATCGGGATTTCCTTCAGGTAGGAGCGCTGTCTGCGGCGCTTGATGCGCTTCGCCTGGCGCCGCCGCGCGGCACGCCCACCGGTCGCGACCCGGGCCGACCGCCGTCCGCCGTGCCCGGCCGTCTCCTGCGGGCCGCCGCCCGCGCCGGGGTCGCCGTACGCCTCCTCGCCCTGCCCCGTTGGGTCGGCCCCCCGCGCCCGGCTCCGCTTCGGTGGGCCGTCGCCCTGGCTCCCGTGGCGGGGGCGTCCGCGCTTACCCATGGGGACCTGCCGCGGCGGGTATCCGGTCGAAGGTCCCTGGGGTCTCGAAGGTGCGCCAGCGGCTCATCGGCCAGGTGATCAGGTCCGCACGGCCGATGACCTTGTCGAGGGGGACCGTGCCGCCGCCCGGCTGACCGAGGTGGTCGCGGGAATCACTGGATCTGGCGCGGTGGTCCCCCATGACCCACAGCCGGCCCTCCGGCACCACGATGTCGAAATCCACCGAGGACGGCGCGTCCCCGGGGTGGAGATACGCCTCGCTCACGGGCTCACCGTTCACTTCGATCCGTCCCCGTTTGTCGCAGCAGGTCACATGGTCGCCGCCGATGCCGATCACACGCTTGACGTAGTCGGTCTCGGCGGGACGGGCCAGGCCCAGCGCCGCGCCGGCTCCGCGCAGCAGCCCCGTGACGGGATTCTCCCCCTGTTCCCTGTGAACGAAGGACCCGGTGCCGTCGAAGACCACCACGTCACCCCGCGCCGGTGCGCTGCCGAAACGGTACGCCAGCTTGTTGACCAGCACGCGGTCCCCGATCCGCAGGGTGTTCTCCATGGAGGAGCTGGGGATCAGAAAGGGCTGCGCGATGAACGTGCTGAGCAGCAGCACGAAGGCCAGACAGAGCGCGAACAGGGTGACCGGCCGGTGGCGCAGACCGGCCGCACGGGCGCGGAAACGCGCGAAGCGCGACCCCTGCTCCGGCCCCTGGTCGGGGGTGGGAGAGGGGTCGCGCTCCGTGAGCTGTGCGTCGGTGTCCATCGGGCCCTGAGCCTATCCGGCCGGATCCGGACACCGTACGCGAGCGCCGGTTTGCGTTGCCCCGGCGCAAAAAATCGTGCTCCGGGGCCAGCCCGGCTCAGTTGTCGCGCTTCTCCTTGATCTTCGCGGCCTTGCCGCGGAGCTCACGCAGGAAGTACAGCTTGGCGCGACGGACGTCACCGCGGGTCACGACCTCGATCTTCTCGACGATCGGGGTGTGCACCGGGAAGGTGCGCTCGACGCCGACGGAGAAGCTGACCTTGCGGACCGTGAAGGTCTCGCGGACGCCGGCGCCCTGACGGCGGATGACAACGCCCTTGAACTGCTGCACACGGGAGCGGTTGCCCTCGATGACGCGGACGTGGACGTTGACGGTGTCACCCGGACGGAAGGCCGGGATGTCGCTGCGCTTCGACGCGGCGTCGACGGAGTCGAGAAGGTGCATGACCTACTGCTTTCTTCGCTGATGCCACAGGTCATCAACGGGATATGGGAAGGATGTTTCGGATGCCGTTCCGTCGGGCGGGCGTCGTTCCCCCTGTGGCAGGGGCGCGCGCCGGACGCACACAGCAGCGGCCTATTCTTCCACGGCCCCGCTCGTCCGCCCAAATCGGCCGTCGTCGCCCTCCGACCAGCCGAGGGCGGCGAGTATCGCGCGGTCGTGTTTGTCGAACGCGGCGGGGTCGGCGCGCTCGATCAGATCGGGGCGGTTGCGGTCGGTCCGGCGGAACGCCTCGTCCCGGCGCCAGCGGGCGATCTTGCCGTGGTGGCCGCTGACCAGGACGTCGGGGATACCGCGGCCGCGCCACTCGGGGGGCTTGGTGTAGACGGGCCCTTCCAGGAGGTCGGCCATCGCGCCGGGGGCGAAGGAGTCGTCCTGGTGGGAGGCGGCGTTGCCGAGGACACCGGGCAGCAGCCGGGCCACCGCCTCGACCATGACCAGCACCGGGGCCTCACCGCCGGCCAGGACGTAGTCGCCGATGGAGACCTCGCGGACGTCGACGCGGTCGCCGTACTCCTCGATGACGCGGCGGTCGATGCCTTCGTAGCGGGCCGGGGTGAACACCAGCCAGGGCTTGGCGGAGAGTTCGACGGCGAGCTGCTGGGTGAAGGGGGCGCCACTGGGGGTGGGGACGACGATCACCGGTTCCCCGTCACCGGACGCGAGGATCTCGTCGAGCGCCTCGCCCCACGGCTCGGGCTTCATGACCATGCCGGGGCCGCCGCCGTAGGGCGTGTCATCGACGGTGTTGTGCTTGTCGTGCGCCCATTCACGCAGGTCGTGGATGCGCACATCGAGCTGTCCGCGGGCCCGGGCCTTGCCGACGAGGGAGACGTTCAGCGGCTCCAGGTACTCGGGGAAGATCGTGACGACGTCGAGCCGCATCAGCTGTCCTCGCGGCTGCTGGCGATCTCGGCCTGGCTGTCGTCGAGGAGGCCGGGCGGCGGGTCGATGACCGCGCGCTGCTCCTCCAGGTCGATCTCCGGGACGATTTCGGCGACGAACGGGATCATGACCTCACTGCCGTCCGGCCGCTGGACGATCAGCAGGTCCTGATAGGGCAGGTGGGAGACCTCGGAGATCCGGCCGACGGCGGTGCCGTCGCGGGTGACGACATCGAGGTCGATCAGCTGGTGGTCGTAGAACTCCTCGGGGTCCTCGGGGACTTCCTCGGGGTCGACCTCCGCGATCAGCAGGGTGTTGCGCAGCGCCTCGGCGGCCGTGCGGTCCGCGACGCCCTCGAAGCGCAGCAGCAGCCGCCCGCTGTGCACCCGGCCGGTCGCGATGGTCAGCGGTCCGACGGAGGAGGGGTCGGTGGCGAGGACGGCGCCCGGGCCGAGCCGCAGCTCGGGCTCGTCGGTACGCACCTCTACCGTGACCTCGCCCTTGATGCCGTGGGCGCGGCCGATCCGCGCCACTACCAACTGCACGCTGTTCTCTCCCGTTGTTGCGGCGGAACCGCCGCCGCTTCCGCGGAGGCGGCGAGGGCCGTCGTGGTTTCTCGATGGGGGGTGACGAGGGTGGATCCACGCTCACCAACGAACTCAGGCCGGGGACGGCCCGAGGGCCCTCCCCGGCCCGAGCCGGTGTTCAACTTGTCAGCGGACCTGGTCCACGTCGACGAGGTCGACGCGGATGCCACGGCCGCCGATGGCGCCCACGACGGTCCGCAGCGCGCGGGCGGTACGGCCATTACGGCCGATCACCTTGCCGAGGTCGTCGGGGTGGACCCGGACCTCGAGCACGCGCCCGCGGCGCAGGGTGCGCGAGGCTACCTGCACATCATCGGGGTTGTCGACGATGCCCTTGACGAGGTGCTCGAGGGCTTCCTCGAGCATGCTCAGGCCTCGGTCGACTCGGAGGTGGACTCGGCCGCAGCCTCGTCCGCCTTCTTGTCAGCCTTCTTCGCCTTCGGGGTGATGGCCTCACCCTTCGGCTCGTCGCCGGAAGCCTTGGCGGCGGCCTCGAAGAGGGCGCGCTTGTCGGCCTTCGGCTCGGCAACCTTCATCGGCGCCGGGGCGGGCAGGCCCTTGAACTTCTGCCAGTCGCCGGTGACCTTGAGGATGGCCATGACGGGCTCGGTCGGCTGCGCGCCGACACCCAGCCAGTACTGGACACGCTCGGAGTCGACCTCGATGCGCGAGGGGTTCTGCACCGGGTGGTACAGGCCGATCTCCTCGATGGCCCGGCCGTCACGGCGGGTACGGGAGTCGGCAACGACGATGCGGTAGTGAGGCGAACGGATCTTGCCCAGACGCTTCAGCTTGATCTTGACTGCCACGGGAGTGGTGTCTCCTGGTCTTGACGTGGTGGGGCACAACGGGATGCCACGTGGGGTTGCGGTACTCGGGGTGCCCGATGGACGCGTCAGCCGGAGGAGAGAGGGGTCCTGTGCGACTGTCGAGTACAGCTAGCCATTGTGCCACATGCCCTCGGGTCAGCCGACCGCGGCCACCTCGGGGATCCGGAAGGGCTTCCCGCAGCCGCCGCAGACGATCGGCGCCTGGGCGAGCACGGACGGCACGACGCGGACATTGCGCCCGCAGTCGCAGACGGCCTTGACGCGGACGCCGCCTCCGGAGGAGCCGTGCCGGGCGGCCGGGCCCCGGAAGCTGCGGGTGGTGTCGGTGGCGGTGGCGGCGGTGTGTGCCTTGAGGGCTCTGCCGAGCCGTTCGATGGTGGAGCGGTAGCGCCTTCTGGCTTCGGGGTTGAGCGTGACCAGGGAGAAGCCGCTGCTGGGGTGCGGCTCGTCGATGTGGTCCAGGCCCAACTCCTCGGCGATCGCCAGGAATCGGCGGTTGTGGTAGCGGCCTGCGCGGGAGGTGTCGCGGACGCCGCGGGCGGCGGCGATGCCATGGACTGCCTCATGGAGCAGCCGTTCGAAGGAGAGTTCCGCGCCACAGGCGGACGAGGACTCCCCGATCAGGGACTCGGGCGCGGCCAGATCCGGCAGCTCGGGGTGGTGCCGTTGAATATCGGCCCAGGCGAGCGCCAGTTCGGCGGCGAGGACAGGCGGTGTCGTGCTCACGTCGTGACAACGAGCCGGGGTCGCCGAGTGTTCCGATTCCGGGGCATCTCAAATAATTTGCACGTACCAGTCAGTTTCCGGTCATGAGTCGTGCCGAGGGCGGGGTGCGCAGATCTGCGCAGAAGGCGCCCAGCAGCCCGCAAGCCGGTACGTATCCCCGCGTACGCCGCATGGCGTAGCCGATCGTATCGGTCGTATGCCGAGGCAACGATCATGGCGGCGATGGTACGGGGCGTACCTGTGCACGGCCGCACCGGCTCGAACCCCACCGTAGGCCCGTCGGGCGCGGGCGTCCGGAGAACCGGGCGGCGGGCGCTGCCGTGGCGGAACGGCGCCGGCCGGGGCACGCTGGAACGGCGCTCCAGGGAGCGGGCCCGGCGCACACGGGGGCGCGCGGGAGACAACCCCGGCGCATCCCCTGGACGCTTGGGCGAATGCGCAGTTGTCTGGATCGCGGGGGCGCACCACGCGCGAACACGGGGGCGATCGGTACGGAACAGCTTCGGGTTCTCGGCGAATAGGGGCGCTATCGATGTCACCGACGCTCGTGCGGCACCAGCTTCCGCACTCCGGATCCACGCGCTGCGACGACCCGCCCGCTCCGGCCCGGTCGCGGGCGCGCACCCGCGACTGGGCCGAGATCCAGGAGCGGATGCTGGTGCCGCTGTACGAAGCCGCGTACGACCGTCTGGGGGTCGGCCCCGGCACCCGCCTGCTCGGACTGGGCTGCGGGTCCGGGCTGGCGCTGCTGCTCGCGGCGGCGCGCGGCGCGCAGGTCAGCGGGGTGGACGCGGACGAGTCCCGGCTGGAGCTGGCGCGTGAGCGGCTCACACCGGACGGCATGCCGGAGCACACCCGCGTGGTCAGCGGCGGTCTGGAGGCCGCGGCGCCCGGGGACGCCGCGTTCAACGTGGTCACGGCGTTCCACCCGGTGGGCTGTGTGAGCACGGTGGAGGGGCTGACGGCGTCGCTCACCGCGGCGGCCGGGCTGGCGGAGCGTGGCAGCGCGGTGGTGCTCGGCGGCTGGGGCCCGGTGGAGCGGTGTGCCACGGCCGGAGTGCTGCGGGTGGCGCAGCGGCTGGCCGATCCCCCCGGCGACCACGTCATCGGCTCCCGTGGGTGGCGCCCCAGCGGGCGGGACGACCTGGAGGACCTGGCGGACCGGGCCGGGCTGCGGCCGGACGGTTCGGGGCGGGTGGCCTGCCCGTTCGGGTACGCGGATCCGGCGAGCGCGGTACGGGGGCTGTTGTCGACGGGGCTGTTCGACGCGGCGCTGGAGGTGACCGAGCAGCGCCAGGTGGAGAAGGAACTCGCGGAGGCGCTGCATCCGTATCAGCGGGCGGACGGGACGGTGTGGATGCCGAATGTCTTCCGCTATCTGATCGCGCGGACGCGGTAGTGGGGCGGTTGGTGGGGCGGGGTTCCGGCTTCCCCTGCGGCCCGGGGGGGAGCCTGGATTTCTCCTGCGCCCCTAAGGCCCTGGACTTTCCCCGCCGCCCGGGGCCCTGGATTTTCCCCGCCGCCCACCCCCCTTCGGGGGGTGGGCGGGTGTAGAGGCTCGGTCTTGGAAGCTGGCGGGTACAGCGGCCCCGTTTCCACAAGCACGAGCCCCCGGCGGCCTCCGTGAGGGCCAGGGGCTCGTGCTGTGGAGAGCTGAGGGGCAGCCCGTGAACCGGGTCAGCCCATGAACTTCTTGAATTCCTCGGGGAGTTCGAAGTTCTGCGGGTCCTGGCCGCCCTGCGGCAGGCCCAGCGGGTTGCCGGCCTGGGCGGCCTCGCGGCGGGCGGCCGCGGCCTCTTCCTCGGCCTTGCGCTTCATCGGGTTGCCGCTCTTGCGCTTGCCCTTGGCCTGCTTGACCTGCTTCTTCTTGCGCGCGCCGCCGCCCATGCCAGGCATCCCCGGCATGCCGGGCATCCCGGGCATGCCGCCGCCCTGGGCCATCTTCGACATCATCTTGCGGGCGTCGAAGAACCGCTCCACCAGGCCCTTGACCGCGCTGACGTCGACACCGGAACCCTTGGCGATACGGGCCCGGCGCGAGCCGTTGATGATCGTCGGCTCCTGGCGCTCGGCCGGGGTCATGGACTTGATGATGGCGGCGGTGCGGTCGACCTCGCGCTCGTCGAGGTTGTTGATCTGGTCCTTCATCTGCCCCATGCCGGGCAGCATGCCGAGCAGCTTGGAGATGGAGCCCATCTTGCGGACCTGCTCCATCTGGGCCAGGAAGTCGTCGAGGGTGAACTCCTTGGGGCCCTTCGCCAGCTTGGCCGCCATCTTCTCGGCCTCGGCCTGGCTGAAGGTCTGCTCGGCCTTCTCGATGAGCGAGAGCATGTCGCCCATGCCGAGGATGCGGGACGCCATGCGGTCCGGGTGGAACGCGTCGAAGTCGTCCAGCTTCTCGCCGTTGGAGGCGAACATGATCTGCTTGCCGGTGACGTGCGCGATGGACAGCGCGGCACCACCACGGGCGTCACCGTCGAGCTTGGAGAGCACCACGCCGTCGAAGCCGACGCCGTCGCGGAACGCCTCGGCGGTGTTGACCGCGTCCTGACCGATCATCGCGTCGACGACGAAGAGGACCTCGTCGGGGCTGACGGCGTCACGGATGTCCGCGGCCTGCTGCATCAGCTCCTGGTCGATGCCCAGCCGGCCGGCGGTGTCGACGATGACGATGTCGTGCTGCTTGCCGCGGGCGTACTCGATCGAGTCCTTCGCGACCTGGACGGGGTCGCCGACGCCGTTGCCCGGCTCGGGCGCGAAGATCGCCACGCCGGCGCGCTCGGCGACGACGGAGAGCTGGTTGACGGCGTTGGGGCGCTGGAGGTCACAGGCGACCAGCATCGGGGCGTGGCCCTGGCCCTTGAGCCAGCGGCCGAGCTTTCCGGCGAGGGTGGTCTTACCGGCACCCTGGAGACCGGCCAGCATGATCACGGTCGGCGCGGTCTTGGCGAGCCGCAGCCGGCGGGTCTCGCCGCCGAGGATGCCGATGAGCTCCTCGTTGACGATCTTGATGACCTGCTGGGCGGGGTTCAGCGCCTGGGAGACCTCGGAGCCGGTGGCCCGCTCCTTGACCTGCTTGATGAAGGCGCGGACGACGGGCAGGGCGACATCGGCCTCGAGCAGCGCGATCCGGATCTCGCGCGCCGTGGCGTCGATGTCCGCCTCGCTCAGGCGGCCCTTGCCCCGGAGGTTTTTGAAAGTACTCGCCAAGCGGTCGGAAAGCGTATCGAACACGGCGGTCGTCGATCCTCGGGGTCGGGGGCGGGGTCCAGTCGGCTTCTAGGGTATCGGCCTCCGCAAGCAAACCGTTCCGGCCCTGTATTCCCGGCCGCTACTGAAGGGCGCGCTCCACGGCCGCCGCCACCTCGTGCGCCGCGGCGTCCGCAAGGGGTGCCCCGTCCGCCCCGGTGACGTAGAACGCATCCACGGCGTTGGCTCCCAGGGTGCTGATGTGGGCGCTGCGGACGGCGACGCCCGCCGCCTCCAGGGCGCGCCCGATGCGGTGCAGCAGGCCGTGGGCGTCCTGGGCCCGGACCTCGATGACGGTCGCGGTGTCGGAACTGCCGGGGGCGACGGTGACCCGGGGTGGCGGGGCGAGCACGGCCCGGGAGCGGCGGGCATAGGCGCGCTCCCGTTCGGCGAGGCGGGCGGGGATGTCGAGGGTGCCGTCCAGGGCGCGAATCAGGTCGGCGCGCAGCCGGTCGGCCTGCGGCAGCGAGCCGTATTCGGCGGCCACCCGCCAGCTCAGTACCAGGACGGGGCCTTCGTCGATGGGGTCGAGGAGGAGCAGGTCGGCGGCGCGGACGGTCAGCCGGTGCAGGGCCAGCACTCCGGCCGCGGCGGACAGCACGCCCATCGGAGGGGCGCCCGCGGGGCTCGTGGAGGGGCGGCGGCCGGGCGAGGGGCGGGCGGGGACGGCGATGAGCAGTTCCACCCCGACCGGTTCCTGGTCGGGTGCCGGGGTTTCCGGGCCGGTGTCGGCCTCGGCGGGGGCCTCGGCGCGCGTGTGCAGGGCCAGGACCGGGCCGCCGGTGCGCCGGGCCTCGATCGCCAGCCGCTCCTGTTCCGCGGTCGGCTCGCCGATGCCGCGCAGTTCGGTGTCGGGCTGCCCGGCGAGCCGTGCGGCGACCCGTTTGACCAGGTCGGCGACGAGTCCGCCGCGCCAGGTACTCCAGGCGGCGGGCCCGGTGGCCAGGGCGTCGGCCTCGGTCAGGGCGTGCAGCAGCTCCAGGGTGCGGGTGCTGCCGACCGCCTCGGCGACCGCGCCGACGGTTGCCGGGTCGTCGAGATCGCGTCGGGTGGCGGTCTCGATGAGCAGCAGATGGTGCCGTACGAGGGTGGCGATCACCGTGGTGTCCCGGGCGTTGAAGCCGAGCCGGGCCGCCACGTCGCGGGCGATGGTCTCGCCGGCCACCGAGTGGTCGCCGGGCCAGCCCTTGCCGATGTCGTGCAGCAGGGCGGCGACCAGCAGCAGGTCGGGACGGTGCACCCGGCGGGTCAGGGCGGCGGCCCGTACGGCGGTCTCGACCAGGTGGCGGTCGACGGTCCAGGTGTGGACGGGGTTGCGCTGGGGGCGGCAGCGGACCCGCTCCCAGTCGGGCAGCAGCCGCGTGATGATGCCTTCGGCTTCCAGGGCCTCCCATACGGGCACGGTGTGCGTACCGGCGCCCAGGAGCGTCACCAGTTGTTCGCGGGCCTCGGCGGGCCAGGGCTCGGGCAGCGGCTTGGCGGCGGTGGCCGTGGCGCAGCGGCGGATCGCGTGGGTGGCCAGCGGCAGTCCGGCCTGGGCGGCGGCGGCCGCGGCGCGCAGCACCAGCACCGGGTCCCGCTCGGGGCGTGCGGTGCGGGCCAGGACCGCCTCGCCGTCGAGTTCGACGACGCCCTCGGCGAGCGGGGAGCGCTCGCCCTTGCCCGCGGTGCGGCCGTGCAGCAGCCCGCGCAGGGTGGGCTTGAGGGAGCGGGCGCGCAGGACCCGGCCGACTTCGCGCCAGGTGACATCGGCCGCGTAGGAGATGGTGCGGGCGGATTCGTAGGTCTGCCGCAGCAGGGCGTCCGCGTCCAGCATGCCGAGGGCGGTGGCGACCTGGTCCTGGTCCTGGAGGGAGAGCCGGTCGGTGGCGCGGCCGGTGGTCAGGTGGAGCGCGTCGCGGGCGTCGAGGAGATGGGTGCGGGCGGCTTCCAGGCCGCCGCGCGGGGCGTCGGCGAGCCAGGAGGCGGCGACGGCCCGGAGCGCGGTGGCGTCCCGCAGCCCGCCCCGGGCCTCCTTGAGGTCGGGTTCGAGGAGGTATTGGAGTTCGCCCTGGCGCTCCGCGCGCTCCTGGCACAGGTCCTGGAGTTCCGGGAGCCGCTTGGGGGCGCTCTCGCGCCAGTCGGCGTAGGCGGCGGTGCGCACCGTGGCGGTCAGGTCGGGGTCGCCGGCCAGGTGGCGGGCGTCGAGCAGGCCCAGCTGCACCTTGAGGTCCTCGCGGGCCGCTTTACGGGCCTGGGCGGGGGTGCGTACGGAGTGGTCGAGGGCGAGGCCGAGGTCCCAGACGGGGTACCAGAGCCGGTCGGCGAGCGCGGCGAGGGCGCCCGCGTCGGCGCGGCCGTCGTGCAGCAGGAGCAGGTCGAGATCGCTGCGCGGGGAGAGCTCGCCGCGGCCGTAGCCGCCGACGGCGACCAGGGCGGTGCCGGACAGGCCGGCGGCGGTGGCGTGCCGGCCCAGCAGGCCGGCCAGCCAGTCGTCGGTGATCCGGGCGAGGGCGGCGCGGCGGTCGGGTCCGGTGGAGGTCTCGTCCTGGAGGAGGCGCAGCCGGGCCGCGGGGTAACCCCCTTCCGGGGCGGTCGCGGGCTGGTGCTCCTGGCTCTGCGCTCCGGCCGGTCCTGCCGTGTCCTCGACGCTGTCGGTCAACGCGCGCGCTCCTTGGTCGTGGTGGTGGTCCCCCGCCGTCCCCGTCGCCCGTGCGGCCGCTCCCGTACCGGGCGGGCCCGCACGATCAGTCTGTGCTGCCGCGGTCCGGTCGGCCACCGGCCGCCCGGGCGGCCGGGCCCGGCCGCGGCCCCCGGCGGCGGAGAGCCGCCCGGGGCCGGAGCCGGAGCCCGGCCGTGGCCTCACAGTGCGTCCGGCCCCCGCTCCCCGGTCCGCACCCGTACCGCGTCGTCGACCGGGACGCTCCACACCTTCCCGTCGCCGATCTTGCCGGTGCGGGCCGCCTTGACGATGACGTCGGTCAGTTCCTCGGCGTCGGCGTCCTCGACCAGCACCTCGATACGGATCTTCGGCACCAGGTCGACGGTGTACTCGGCGCCGCGGTACACCTCCGTGTGCCCGCGCTGCCTGCCGTATCCGCTGGCCTCGGTGATCGTCAGGCCGTGCACACCGAATGCCTGGAGGGCGTCCTTCACCTCGTCCAGCCGGTGCGGCTTGATTACTGCCGTGATGAGCTTCACGCGTTCACCTTCTTCGTCAGGGCCTCGCCGAGTCGGCCGACCGTGCCACCGCCCGCACCGGTGAAGTCGTATGCGGTCTCCGCGTGTGCGGCCTGGTCGATGCCGGCGACCTCCTCGTCCTCACCGATCCGGAAGCCCATCACCAGGTCGATCGCCTTGGCAAGGACGTACGAGACGACCAGGGAGTAGAGCAGCACGCTGAACACACCGACGGCCTGCCGGCCGAGCTGTTCGAAGCCGCCGCCGTAGAACAGGCCCTTGGCCTCGCTCTGCACCCCGCCGGTGGCGAACAGGCCGACCAGCAGCGAGCCGGCGACACCGCCGACGAGGTGGACGCCGATGACGTCGAGGGAGTCGTCGTAGCCGAACTTGTACTTCAGGTTGACGGCCATGGCGCACAGCACACCGGCGATGACACCGACCGCGATGGCGCCCAGCGGGCTGACCGCGCCGCAGGCCGGGGTGATCGCGACGAGTCCGGCGACCGCGCCGGAGGCCGCGCCGAGCGTGGTGAACGAGCCGTGCCGGAGCTTTTCGTACGCCAGCCAGCCGAGCATCGCGGCGGCGGTGGCGACCTGGGTGTTGACGAAGGCGACCGCGCCGATGCCGTCGTCGTTGCCGAGCCAGGAGCCGGCGTTGAAGCCGAACCAGCCGAACCACAGCAGACCGGCGCCGAGCATCACCAGGGGGAGGCTGTGCGGCCGCATCGGGTCCTTCTTGAAGCCGATGCGCTTGCCGACGACGAGGAGCACGCCGAGCGCCGCGGCTCCGGCGTTGATGTGGACGGCCGTACCGCCCGCGAAGTCGATGACCTGCAGCTCGAACAGCCAGCCGCCCTCGCCCCAGACCCAGTGGGCGACGGGGAAGTAGACGACGGTGACCCACAGCGCGATGAACAGCGCCCAGGCGGTGAATTTCACCCGGTCGGCGAGTGCACCGCTGATCAGCGCCGGCGTGATGATCGCGAACATCAGCTGGAAGACCGCGAAGACATAGACCGGGATGGTGGTGGCGCCCCACAGCTCCGTCAGGCCGATGCCGCTGAGCCCGGCGAAGTTCCCGTCCCAGCCGATGAAGCCGCCCTGGTCGGTGCCGAAGGCGAGCCCGAAGCCGTACAGGACCCACAGGATCGTCACGATGCCCAGGCTGATGAAGCTCATCATCAGCATGTTGAGCACGCTTTTGACCCGGACCATGCCGCCGTAGAAGAAGGCGAGACCGGGGGTCATGACCATCACCAATGCGGAGCAGATCAGCATGAACCCGGTGTTGGCCGGGCTGAGTGTCACTTTGTCTGCTGCGAGCGTCAGGATGCCTGGGGGCATCGGCGTCTCCTCGTCGTCGATGCGGCCCGTGCGGGCGTGTTTCTGGTGGGCCGACTTCGCGATGAGGTTGTCGCAGCGCGGTTTCGGCCAAACCTTGCGGGTGTTTCACCCCCGTGACGAAGACGCCCACCGTGTTACGCCCCGGTGAACTCCCAGATCAGCCCAACATCACCCGTTCAACCCACAGAAACCATCAATTGAGCAACCCCCACGGCGCCCAACCACCTCCGCGAAAGCGGCGCCGGCTTAGGCGCAAAAGGGGGCGCAAAAGCGAGCCCGGCCGCGGCTGCCGCCCGCGTGACCTGGCATGGGGGAGCCGAGTCGGGCTGTACGGGGCGGCGGCCGCGGCCGGAGTTCAGGGGTGGGTTGCCGTCAGCCGGCCTCCGCGGTTTCGGGCAGCTGGCGGGTGAGCTCGTCGCTGAGCCGGACCACCTCGGCGACGCCGCCGAATTCCCGCGCCGCGTTGTCGACGGTCTTGCGCAGCCGGGTGTTGACCCGCTCGGAGCGGACCTGCCGGGCGAACGGGATCGCCTGCTGCGCCATCGCCGCGCAGGCCTCGGGCTCCTTCTGGAGCAGATGCACGGTGGCCATCCCGATCAGGTTGAGCGCATACGAACGCTGGTGCTCGGGGTCCTTGCCGAAGAGCTCCACGGCGCGCTGCATGACGGGCTCGGCGAGCGAGGCGTAGGTGGGGCTGCGGCCGGCGACATAGGCGAGGTCGCGGTAGGAGTGGGCGTTCTCGGCGTTCAGCTCGGCCTCGGAGAAGAAGCGGATCCAGTCCGGCTCGGGCTCGCCGGGCAGGACGTCGGAGAAGGTGTCCTCGGCCATCCGGACGGCCCGCTTGACCTTGCTGGGCTGGCCCATCCCGGCGTAGGCGCGGGCCTCCATCGCATACAACATGGCCTGGGTGCGCGGGGTGGCGGTTTCCCGGCTGCCGTACTGGGCGAGGTGGATCAGCTCCAGGGCGTCGTCGGGCCGGCCGAGGTGGATCATCTGCCGGCTCATGCCGGAGAGGATGTACGAGCCCAGCGGCCGGTCGCCGGCCTCCTTGGAGGCGTGCAGCGCGAGCACGAAGTACTTCTGCGCGGTGGGCTGGAGTCCGATGTCGTAGCTCATCCAGCCGGCGAGTTCGGCGAGTTCGGCGGCGACCTTGAACAGCCGCTTGGCCACCGGCTCCGGCTGCGGCTCCTGGAGGAGGTCGGTGACCTCGTGAAGCTGGCCGACCACCGCCTTGCGCCGCAGCCCGCCGCCGCACTGCGCGTCCCACTGGCGGAACATCGCGGTCGTCGACTCCAGCAGATCCAGCTCCGGCCCGGACAGCCGCGCGGGCCGGCGGGCACGGTCGGCTTCCTCCGGGCCGTCCTGGCCCGCGGGCACCGGGACCAGCCAGCGCTGCATCGGCTCGATGAGGCTGGGGCCGGCGGCGAGCGCGAGGGACGTGCCGAGGAAGCCGCGGCGCGCCAGCATCAGGTCACTGCGGGAGAACTCGCTGATGAGGCCGACCGTCTGGGCCCCGGCCCAGGGCAGGTCCACGCCGGAGACGGACGGGGACTGGTGCGCGGAGCGCAGGCCCAGCTCCTCGATGCCGACCACACAGCCGAAGCGTTCGGAGAACAGCTCGGACAGGATCCGCGGGATGGGCTCGCGTGGCTGCTCACCGTCGAGCCAGCGGCGCACCCGCGAGGTGTCGGTGCTGATGTGGTGGGCGCCCATCTGGCGGGCCCGGCGGTTGACCTGCCGGGCCAGTTCGCCCTTGGACCAGCCGCTGCGCATGAACCACGATCCCAACTGTGCGTTGGGTTGCTTGACGGCGTCGGTGCCGCCCGTGCCGCCGTTGCCGCCCACTGGAAGCCCCCATCCCGATAGCTGCGTTGGTGCCTGGTGCCTGGTGCGTGCCGCGAACTGCCCACAGAACGCCGCCCGTTACGACGCCTGTCCGGGGTACATCTACCCGATCACGGTTTCCGGCCACACCTTTTGGCCTGTGCTCGACCTGTGCGTTGCCACCGGCATACCCGTGCGAAGGGTGCCTCTCCGGGGTTCGCGCACCGAAAGTAATCCTACGATCACGCCCGCCGCGAGGGCGATCGCGGAAACGCCACCATTCGCCACCCCTTCGAATGAACTCCCCGCCCAGCTCTCGCGATTGACTTGACACAGGCCGAAGAACGCCGGGCGGAGCGAAGCACACAAGGGCTCACACGGCGCACCACACCACCCGGCACACCACCGCACCACGGGCGCCGCCGGGACCCCGGCGGCGCCGGACCGTCAACCCGCCGACTCGTAACCACTGGCACGCACCACCCGTTGGAGGGGGCATGGGCTTCACGATCGGCGGCATCCGAGAGATGCGTTCCAGCTCCCGGCGCCGCGCCCGCTCGACCGAGATCTCGGCGGTGGCGGAGTACACCGGGCTGTGGGGCTGGGACGTCGTCCCCGGCGCCCGGGCGGTCCGCGCGGGCAGCGGCCGTACGGAATGCTCCTGCGGGGCCACCGACTGCCCCTCCCCCGGTGCTCATCCGCTGGACTTCGGCGAGGAGGTGACGGCCGGTGCCGGCTGGGAGAAGGCCGCCGCGGCGTGGGCCGAGACACCGGGCGCCGCCATCCTCCTCCCGGTGGGCCGGTCCTTCGATCTCCTCGACGTGCCGGAGGCCGCGGGCCGCAACGCGCTGGCGCGGCTGGAGCGGATGGGGCTGCCGCTGGGCCCGGTCGTGGTGGCCCCGACGGGCCGGGCGCTGTTCTTCGTCGCCCCCGGGGCGGCCGGGCACCTCCCCGATCTGCTGTACCGGATGGGCTGGGACGACGCCTCGCTGGACCTGCGCTCCCTGGGTCCCGGCGACCATCTCACCGCGCCCCCCTCCGACCTCGGCGGCCACGGTCCGGTGCGCTGGCTGCGCCCGCCATCCCTGGACACCGCCGGCCGGCCGCCGCAGGCGCGGCTGATGCTGGGCACCCTGGCGTACGCCTGTAACCGCTCGGCGGTCTGAGGTCTCCGGCCGGCCGGTCCGAGCACGCCGGCCACCCGGCACGGCCGTCGTCCGCCGGAGCCGCCCGGACCGACGGGGACCGGCGCCGCGGGCCCGGCCGTCACACGGCGGGGCGAGCGCGCTGCGGACAAGCGTCAGCCCCCGGTACCCGCGGTCTGCGGGTCCGGGGGCCGGTGACGGTCCGGGCGGGTGCCCTGGCGGCGGCGTCAGTCGATCAGGGCGTCGACGAAGGCCTCCGGCTCGAAGGGCGCCAGGTCGTCCGCTC
Organism: Streptomyces sp. NPDC029466; assembly: GCF_055574515.1. NCBI lineage: Bacteria > Bacillati > Actinomycetota > Actinomycetes > Kitasatosporales > Streptomycetaceae > Streptomyces > Streptomyces sp. NPDC029466. The sequence continues at coordinate 63,779 of NZ_JBVHZH010000018.1, read as the reverse complement.
CCTCGCCCAGGCCGACGAGCTTGACCGGGACACCCAGTTCGCGCTGGACGGCGACGATGATGCCGCCCTTGGCGGTGCCGTCGAGCTTGGTGAGCACCACGCCGGTGATGTCCACGACCTCGGCGAAGACCCGGGCCTGGACCAGGCCGTTCTGGCCGGTGGTGGCGTCCAGGACGAGCAGCACCTCGCCGACCGGGCCGTGCTTCTCGACGACCCGCTTGACCTTGCCGAGCTCGTCCATCAGACCGGTCTTGGTGTGCAGCCGGCCCGCGGTGTCGATCAGGACGACATCGGCGGCCTCGGCGATGCCTTCCTTCACCGCGTCGAAGGCGATGGAGGCGGGGTCGCCGCCCTCGGGTCCGCGGACCGTACGGGCACCGACCCGCTCGCCCCAGGTCTGGAGCTGGTCGGCGGCCGCGGCGCGGAAGGTGTCGGCGGCGCCGAGGACCACGGACTTGCCGTCGGCGACCAGGACCCGGGCGAGCTTGCCGGTGGTGGTGGTCTTGCCGGTGCCGTTGACGCCGACGACCAGGACGACGCCGGGGATCTCGTCGCCGCCGTTGCCGATGCCGTTGGCGGTGTGCACGGTGCGGTCGGCGTCCGTGCCGATGAGGGTGAGCAGCTCCTCGCGCAGCAGCGCGCGCAGGTCCTCGGGGGTGCGGGTGCCGAGGACCTTGACCCGCTCCCGCAGCCGTTCGACCAGCTCCTGGGTGGGGGCGACGCCGACGTCGGCGGTCAGCAGGGTGTCCTCGATCTCCTCCCAGGTCTCCTCGTCGAGGTGTTCACGGGAGAGCAGGGTCAGCAGGCCCTTGCCCAGGGTGTTCTGGGAGCGGGAGAGCCGGGCGCGCAGCCGGACCAGCCGGCCGGCGGTGGGCTCGGGGACCTCGATGGCGGGCGCCGCGGGCGCCTCGGGCTCGGCGGCCGGTGCCTCGGCCGCGGGGGCCTCGGCGGTGGGCAGCGTGACTTCTTCGATGGTGCGACGCTCTTCGTCGCGGGGGGTCTCGGCCTCCTCGCCGACATGCGGTTCGGCAGGGGGCGCGGTAACGGAGGGCTTCGGGGCGGCCGGCGGGGACGGCGGCAGCTGCTTCTTCTTCTTGCGGCCGCTGACGACGAGCCCGCTGATCGCGCCGAGCACGACCACGGCGATGACTACAGCAAGGATGACGATGTCCATAACCCCTCCAGTATCAGCCACGCTCCGCCCGTGGGGACTGCACGCGCCGAACCTGGAGGGGCGGTGTCCGGAAAGCGGTGCCCCGGCCCCGCGGCGCCCGGCCGGGGCGCGCGCCGGGCGCCGCTCCGGGACGGCGGCACGAGGCCGGGCCGTACGGCCGGGTGGTCCCCGGGAAGGCGGGCGAACGCCCTGACCCGCCCCTCCGGACGAGCTCCGGAGCAGCCCGACTGGACCCTTCGACGAGCTTCGGCGACACTCGTCCTCGTCGTGGGGTCCAACAGTGCGTACCGGCACAAGTTGGATCAAAGTACGATGGTCGACGGCCGCGCAACGCGCGTAGAGTCCTGGCAATCAATTCTGGCCAGGCATCACAGCTGCTGCCTGCACCCCCTCCCCCGTGGGGGTGCGTCCAGATCCCCGCACGGAGATACCTGCACCAATGGGCACCACGTCCGCTTCCGCTCCCGCAACCGAAGGCGCCGTCGAGACCCGAGGCATCGAGCCCGTCCCCGACAACGAACGCCAGGGCCGCGTCCGCGAGCTCTTCCCGACCTGGGTGGCCGCCAACATCAGCGTGTTGTTGCTCACCATGGGCGCCTCGCTCGTGGTCAGCAACGGGCTGAACTTCTGGCAGGTCCTGCTGGTGGCCGCGACCGCCGCGGCCGTCGCGTTCGGCATGGTGGGCGTGCTGTCGGTCTCGGGTAAGTGGGGCGGCGCCCCCGGCGCGATGCTCTCCCGGGCCGCCTTCGGCGTCCGCGGCAACTACTTCCCCGGCGCGATCCTGTGGGTCGCCCGCTTCGGCTGGGAGACGATCAACGCGGTCACCGGCGCCTACGCGGTGCTGACCGTGCTGCATCTGCTGCTCGGCATCGAGAGCAACAACGTCCTGGTCGTCGTCACCCTGCTCGCCTTCGTGGCCGTCACGTACCTGGTGAGCGGTCTGGGCCGCAAGGCGCTCAACGTCTGCAACAAGTACTCGACGTATCTGTTCGGCCTGTTCAGCATCATGGTGCTGGTCTACCTGGTCGCCACGATGGACTGGGACGCCGTCTTCGCCAAGAAGGCCGGCACCACCGCCATGGTGATCGCGGGCATCGGCACCATCGCGGCCGGCGGGATCAGCTGGGTGCCCACCGGCCCCGACTTCGCCCGGTACCTGCCGCACTCCGCTTCCGGCAAGAAGATCGTCGGCGCCACCGTCTCCGGCGCGGCCCTGGTGCTGCTGCCGATGGTGCTGATGGGCGGCGTGATGGCCGTCTCCAGCCCGAAGCTGGCCGGCCAGAACACCGACCCGATGTCGTTCCTCGGCAGCATCCTGCCGTCCTGGCTCGCGGTGCCGTACCTGATCACCGCGCTGGTCGGGATGGTGCTGATCAACAGCCTGTCGATGTACTCCGCGGGCTTCACCGCCCAGACCATGGGCGTCAAGCTGCCCCGTGCCCTCGCGGTCAGCATCAACGCCGTCATCAGCCTGGTCGGCGGTCTGTTCATGATGCTGGTGGCCAAGGACTTCATCGGCCAGTTCATCGCGTTCCTGACGCTGCTCGCGGTCTCCTTCTCCGCCTGGATCGGCGTCTACGGCATCGACATGGCCCGGCGGCGCAAGCTGGCGGTGCGCTATGACGCCGACAGCCTGATGGACACCGGCCGCACCAGCCGCTACTGGTACGTCGGCGGCTTCTGCTGGCAGGCCATGACCGCCTGGGGCGTGGCGCTCGTGGCGGGCCTGTGCTTCACCAAGGTCCAGTGGTTCACCGGCCCGCTGGCCACCACCTGGATCGGCGAGAACGGCCTGGGCTGGGCGGCCACCATCGCGATCGCCGCGCTGGTCTTCGCCGTACTGCCGGCGCCGAAGGAATCCGCCCCGGCGGCCGGCGCGGACGAGGCGACCGAGACCCGGCAGTCGGTCGAGGTGGGCTGACCCGGACCCCGTGGACCGGACTTCCCCTCTAGTGATCTGACGCATCGTCAGCTAACGTCCCCTTCGCCAACCACCCTGGCGAAGGGGACGTTTGCGATGCCCGCTCTGCCTGTCACGGTCCTGCGGATCAACCTCGTCGACCCCGCACCCACGCCCGACACCCTGTCCGCGCGCTACCGGGCCGCCGTCGAGATGGCCGCCTTCGCCGACGACCGCGGCTTCACCATGGTCCAGACCGAGGAGCACCACGCCACCACCAACGGCTGGATGCCCTCCCCGCTCACCTTCGCGGGCGCCGTCTTCGGCGCCACCCGCCGGATCGGTGTCACCGTCTCCGCGCTGATCACCCCGCTGCACGATCCGCTGCGGCTGGCCGAGGACCTCGCCTCGCTCGATCTGCTCAGCGGCGGCCGGCTGATCACCGTCGCCGGCCTCGGCTACCGCCCCGAGGAGTACGCGGCGCACGGCAAGGACTGGCCGGGCCGGGGCCCGCTCCAGGACGAGGTGCTCCAGGCCCTGCTGTCCGCCTGGACCGGGGAACCGTTCACCTACCAGGGGCGCACGGTCCGCGTCACCCCGCGCCCGTACACCCGGCCGCATCCGCTGCTGCTGATCGGCGGCAGCTCACGGGCCGCGGCCCGGCGCGCGGCCCGCCTGGGCCTCCCCTTCTTCCCCAGCGCCCACCTCCCCGAGCTGGAGACCTACTACCACCAGCAGCGCGCCGCCTACGGCACCGACGGGTGGGTGATGCAGCCACCCGAGCGGACCGCACTCCTCCACCTCTCCGAGGACCCGGACCGCACCTGGGCCGAGTACGGCAGCCATCTGCTGCACGAGGCCCGGATGTACGCGTCCTGGCAGTCCGCCGGCAGCCGCTCCGCGGTGCGCTCGTCCGCCCGGGACGTCGCGGCGCTGCGCGAGGAGGGCGTCTACCGCGTCCTCACCCCCGACGACTGCCTCGGGCTCGCCCGTCAGGCGGGCGCCGGGGGCTCGTTGATCCTCCATCCGCTGTGCGGCGGAATGCCCATCGACGAGGGCTGGCGCTCGCTCCATCTGTTCACCGAGCGGGTGCTGCCGCGCCTCAAGGACTGACCGGTGGCGGTGAGTTCAGCCTTCCGGCTGGATGACGAACAGGGTGTCACCCGCCGCCGAGAGAAAACCCGGGCACAAAAAGGGGTACTGCCCGGGGTCCCTGATGACCCGGGGCAGTACCCAGTGCTGAGGAGACGGACTGGCGGGGGGTTAGCCCATCTCCTCCAACGCCTTGCCCTTCGTCTCCTTCACGAACTTGAGCACGAAGGGGATCGAGAGCAGGGCGAAGATCGCGTAGATGATGTACGTACCCGAGAGGTTCCAGTCGGACAGGCTCGGGAAGCTGGCCGTGATGGCCCAGTTGGCGATCCACTGCGCGGAGGCGGCGACGCCCAGCGCGGCGGCGCGGATCTTGTTCGGGAACATCTCGCCGAGGAAGACCCAGACCACGACGCCCCAGGAGAGGGCGAAGAAGAGCACGAAGACATGGGCGGCGATCAGTGCCACGGTGCCTTCGACGTGCGGCAGGGTGCCGGCCGCGGTCTTGGCGGAGAAGGCCCATGCCTCCAGGGCGAGCGAGATGGCCATACCGGCCGAGCCGATCAGCGCCAGCGGACGGCGGCCGATCTTGTCGACGAAGACCATCGCGATCACGGTGCCGATGATGTTGATGATCGACGTCGTGAAGCTGTAGAAGAACGAGGCGCTCGGGTCGATGCCGACGGACTGCCACAGCGCCGAGGAGTAGTAGAACGCGACGTTGATGCCGACCAGCTGCTGGAAGACCGAGAGACCGATACCGACCCAGACGATCGGCAGGAAGCCCATCTTGCTGCCGAGCAGGTCCTTGAACGAGGACTTGTGCTCGCGGCGCATCGCGTCCTGGATCTCGACGACCCGGGTGTCGAGGTTGACGGTGTGGCCCTCGACCTCGGAGAGCACCTCCTTGGCGCGGGAGACCTTGCCGACGGAGATCAGGTAGCGCGGCGACTCGGGGATCGCGAAGGAGAGCAGACCGTAGAGGACGGCCGGGACGACCATCACGCCGAGCATCCACTGCCAGGCCTCCAGGCCGGCGAGGGTGCCGCGCTGGTTGCCGTCGGCGAGGTTGAGGATGCCCCAGTTGACGAGCTGGGAGACGGCGATACCGATGACGATCGCGGCCTGCTGGAACGAGCCGAGGCGGCCGCGGTAGGCGGACGGCGAGACCTCGGCGATGTAGGCCGGGCCGATGACCGAGGCCATACCGATGGCGAAGCCGCCGATGATCCGCCAGAAGGCGAGGTCCCAGAGCGAGAACGGCAGGGCGGAGCCGACGGCGCTGATGGTGAACAGCACCGAGGCGATCTGCATCACCCGGATACGGCCTATGCGGTCCGCGATCCGGCCGGCGGTGGCGGCGCCGATGGCACAGCCGATCAGGGCGACGGCGATCACCTGGGCGAGGACCGCGGATCCGACGTCGTAACGGCTGCGGATCGCCTCGACGGCACCATTGATGACGGAACTGTCATAGCCGAAGAGAAAGCCGCCCATCGCGGCAGCCGCGGTGATGAAGATGACATGGCCGAGGTGGTCGGGATGGGCCTTGCGGCCTTCCGGGACCGTCGGCTGCGCGGTGCTGGTCAACGTGAACTCCAGTGGCCCGGCTGCGCTGCCGGGCGTAGGGGGCTGGCCCTTCTAGTGGTGCATAGGTTGGGGGTACCCACCACTTGAAGGTAAAAGCAACGTTGCAGAGACTATGCCTTCAAGTTTCGAAGTCAATAGGGCGTGATGAATTTGTTTCTCGGGCGTCCTAGTGGTCATTCGTTCAAGTTCTGAACTGATGGGGTGTCGGATACTCCGGGCGATCATCAGCGGGGCCTCAAGGCGGCCGTCCCGCCCGCCGGCACCGGCCGGCGGCCGCCGCACGAGCCGCCCGCGCGACCCCGGTCAGTGCAGCCGCTGGCTGATGACCTTCGATACGCCGTCACCTTGCATCGATACCCCGTAGAGCGCGTCCGCGACCTCCATCGTGCGCTTCTGATGCGTGATCACAATCAGCTGGGAGCTCTCCTGGAGTTCCTCCATGATCCGGATCAGCCGCTGGAGATTGGTGTCGTCCAGCGCCGCCTCCACCTCGTCCATCACATAGAACGGACTGGGCCGCGCCTTGAAGATCGACACCAGCAGCGCCACCGCGGTCAGCGACCGCTCACCGCCCGACAGCAGCGACAGCCGCTTGACCTTCTTCCCGGGCGGCCGGGCCTCCACATCCACCCCCGTCGACAGCATGTCGTCCGGATCGGTGAGCACCAGCCGCCCCTCCCCGCCGGGGAAGAGCCGTGCGAAGACGCCCTCGAACTCCCGCGCGGTGTCGTGGTACGCCTCGGTGAAGACCTGCTCCACCCGCTCGTCGACCTCCTTGACCACCTGCATCAGGTCGGCCCGGGTCTTCTTCAAGTCTTCAAGCTGTTCGCTCAGGAACTTGTGCCGCTCCTCCAGCGCCGCGAACTCCTCCAGCGCCAGCGGGTTCACCTTCCCGAGCTGCTGATACGCCCGCTCGGCGGCCTTGAGGCGCTTCTCCTGCTCGGCCCGTACATAGGGCACCGGCTGGTGACGGGGGTGTTCCGGATCGTCCGGGAGCACCTCGCCCTCGGCGGGCGGCGACGGCGGTACCGGCTGCTCGGGGCCGTACTCGGAGATCAGCCCGGCCGGCTCCACCCCCAGCTCCTCCAGCGCCTTGGTCTCCAGCTGCTCGATCCGCAGCCGCTTCTCCGCGCCCAGCACCTCACCGCGGTGCATCGAGTCCGTCAGCTTGTCCAGCTCGGACTTCAGCTCCCGGCCCTGGTTGCGCTCGGCCACCAGCGCCTGCTCCCGCTCGGCCTTGGCCCGGTCCGCGGCACCCCGCTCCTCCTCGGCCCGTACGGCCGACACCTCGACATGCGCCAGCAGCTGCCGGGCACCGGCGGCGACCGCCCCCGCCACCGCCGCCTCGTGCCGCAGCCGGGCGCGCCGCCGCTCGGCCCGCGCCCGTGCCTCGCGCTCGGCCCGCGCCCCCCTGTCCAGCGCGTCCGCCCGCCCGGCGAGCGCCTTCACCCGCTCCTCGTGCGTCCGCGCCTGGAGCCGGGCCTCCATCTCGGTCTGCCGCGCATTGGCTCCGTCGGCGGCCAGCCGGTCCCGTACGGAGGTGTCCGGCTCCTCGTCGCCGACGCCCGGGTCCTCCTCGGCCACCGCGAGCCGTTCGGCCAGCTCCTCGGCCTCCTCGGTGGCCCGCAGCAGCGCCTCCTCGGCCTTGGCCGCCGCCGCCTCGCAGCGCTCGGCCTCGCCCGCGGCCGCCCGCGCCTGCCCGCCGAGCCGGCCCAGGTCCCCGGCGACCTTCGACTTCTCCCGATCCGCCGCCCGCCACCGCTCGGCCAGCTCCTCGACCAGCGCGGCACCCGCCGTACGGCGTTCCGCCGCGGCCCGCTGCGCCTCCGCCAGCCTCTCGCAGCGCGCCGCCAGTTCCTCCAGCTCGGCCGCCGCCTCGTCGACGGACGCCTGCACCTCCAGCAGACTCGGCGCACCGGCGGAACCGCCCTGGGCGAAGTGCGCCCCGAGCAGATCGCCCTCACCGGTCACGGCCATCAGCTCCGGCCGCGCGGCCACCAGGTCCTCGGCGTCCTCCAGCGTCCCGACCACCACGACATCCCGCAGCAAACGGGCCACGGCGGCGGTCAATTCCGCCGGGCCCCGGACCAGTTCCGCCGCCGGTACGGGCTCGGCACGGGGACCGGGGACACGGTGCACGGCCGCCTCGGACGCACCCGCACAGACCTCGACCACGGCCCCTTCGGCCGCCCCGGCGACGCCGTCGTCCCCACGCACCGGCTCGGCCCCGTGCGACCCGGCAGCACCGGTGCCCCCGGCAGCATTGGTGCCCCCGGCAGCCCCATCAGCGCTGAGGGCACCCGCGCCCCCATCCCGCGTCGCCCCCTCAGCACCATCAACAGCCCCCACGGCCTCCGCGGCTCCCCCGCCCACCGTGGCCTCCACCGCCCGTGCGGGCGCGGGCACCCGTCCCGTCCCGCTCCGGCCCCCGGTTCCCCCCAGCACCATCGCCGCCCGGCCCGCGTCCTGCCGGCGCAGCAGCCGGATGGCCTCGGCGGCGGTGGCCGGGCCGGTGACGGCCACGGCGTCCGCGGCCGCGCCGAGCGCCGCCGCCACCGGGACCTCGAAGCCGGGGGTGACGGTCAGCAGTTCCGCCGCCGGCCCGAGCAGTCCGGTGAGCCGGTCCGCGGCAGCGAGCAGCGCACCGGTGCCGTCCTTACGGCGCAGCCCGAGCGCCAGCGCGTCGTGCCGGGCGGCGGTCGCGGCCCGCTCGCGCTCGGCCGCGGTCAGTGCCTCGCGGGCGGCGGTCAGCGCGGTCTCCGTCTCCGCCAGCTCGCGGCGGGCCGCCTCGTGCCGCTCCGCGATCTCCTCGTCGTCCGCGTCCAGCCCGTCGACCTCGGCCCTGAGCTGCTCGTACTCCTCCTGGGCGGTGTCCGCCCGGCGCCGGGCGGCGTCCCTGGACTCGGCGAGCCGGCCGATCTCCGCCTGCGCCGAGGCGGCCCGGCCCCGGGCGGCGGTGACCTGCCCGCTCAGCCGGGCCAGGCCCTCCCGGCGGTCGGCGATGGCACGTGCCACGTCCCGCAGCCGCCGCTCCTCGTCCGCCAACTGCCGCTCCAGTCCGGCACGGTGTTCGACGGTGTCCTCCAGCGCCCGGCTCGCCGCCTCCAGCGCGGCGGTCAACTCCGCCTCCTGCTCGCGGATCCGGGCCGCTTCCCGCTCCATGTCCTCGGGGTCCCGCCCGTGCCGCTCCTCCGGCGGCGCCGCCGTGGCGCTCTTCACCCGCGCCTCGGCCAGCGAGATCGTGCCGCGCACCCGCTCCGCGAGCTGCGACAGCTCGTACCAGGTCTGCTGCGCACGCTGCACCCGCGGCGTCAGCGTACGGACCTCCTCCTCCAGTGCCGCCTCCCGCTGCTGGGCGGTGCGCAGCCGGTCCTCGGCGGTCTGCTTGCGTTCCTTGAGCGCCGCCTCGTCCGCGATCTCGGCGCGCAGGGCCCGGCGCAGGGTGACGAGGTCGTCGGCGAGCAGCCGCAGCCGGGCGTCGCGCAGGTCCGCCTGGATGACGGCGGCGCGCCGGGCGACCGCGGCCTGCCGCCCCAGCGGCTTGAGCTGGCGCCGCAGCTCATCGGTCAGATCCTGGACCCGGGCGAGATTGGCCTTCATCGCGTCCAGCTTCCGCAGCGCCTTCTCCTTGCGCTTGCGGTGCTTGAGAACGCCGGCCGCTTCCTCGATGAAGGCCCGGCGCCCCATCGGGTCGGCGTGCAGTACGGAGTCGAGCTGGCCCTGCCCGACGATGACATGCATCTCCCGGCCGATACCGGAATCGGAGAGCAATTCCTGGATGTCCAGCAGCCGGCAGGTGTCACCGTTGATCTGGTACTCGCTGCCGCCGTTGCGGAACATGATCCGGGTGAGGGTGACTTCGGCGTACTCGATCGGCAGTGCACCGTCGGAATTGTCGATGGTGAGCGAGACCTCGGCACGGCCGAGCGGCAGCCGCCCGGTCGTCCCGGCGAAGATCACGTCCTCCATCTTCCCGCCGCGGAGCGACTTGGCGCCCTGCTCGCCCATGACCCAGGACAGCGCGTCCACGACGTTGGACTTGCCGGAGCCGTTGGGGCCCACGACGCAGGTGATGCCCGGCTCGAAGCGCAGCGTCGTTGCGGAGGCGAAGGACTTGAAACCTCGCAGGGTCAGACTCTTGAGATGCACGCCGTGGGACTCTACCGGCCGCTCCCCGGCGGCGGATCCCAACATTCCGGACCGCTCCCCGGCCCCGTACGGCCCCCGGGTATACCGCACCGTTCATTTTCGGTTTCACTGCCGAAAGCGCAGGGCACATCATGCGGTAAGGGAGGGCCGTCAGGGCTGAAGTGACCAGGTGGTTCGCAGGAAAAGCCGCAGTACGGAAAAGCCGGAAACGACGAAGGGACGCCGAAGCGTCCCTTGCAGATCTTGAAGAAAGCGGTGCCTCAAGCGGCTGGCGAGCAGCCCTACCGGCCCTGGGGGCGGGGTCAGGTGAGCGCGGGCTCCGCCTGGGGTACGTCGATGTCGAGCATCGAGTCGTCGCGACGTGCGGCAGCGGACAGCATGTCGTTTTCGGCCTGCATCCGAATAAGTTCGGATTCAAGGTCTTGGACGCGCTGCTGAAGCCGTCGCATCTCGGAGAGGACTCGGGGGTCGGAGCCGCCGACGTAACCGAGAAGCGCCTTTGCCATGATGGATGGTCCTCCACAATGAGTGACCGACCGAAGCGGTGTGGGTCGTGAGGGATTCGCACCCGCGGTGCTTGTCATTCTCTGGTGTACTCAATGCCAAACAGCTAAGGTGCGCGGGGATTCCAGAGTCTCACCAAACGGTTTGACGGTCAACACGATCACACCCCGTATCCTCGGGCACCTGAGAGTGCGCGGCCGTGAAGGCACTGCGCCGACTCTCCAGAAAGGTCCCGTCGGGGCGTGGAGATCATCCGTACAGCGGCAGCCTTGCACGGGTCGGCCGAGTTGGCAACCACCAGGGCTTATCTCCCGTAAGCAGCTCACAAAGACGCATCCGCGAGATCGCTCATGACGGCCGTACGGACGGTTCCGGCGGGCCGGATCAGCGGATCTCGAAGCCGTCGTAACCGCCGCGGGGCGTGTCCCAGATCTCAGTGACTCCGTCGACCCGCCCGGGCGTGTCTCCGGTGCGGAGCCAGTCGAGCAGCTGATCGCAGCGCTCCTTCGAGCCCTCGGCGACCACCTGGACGCGGCCGTCACCCAGATTGACGGCAAATCCCGCGAGTTCGCCGATGCGAAGGGCGTTGGCCCGGGTGAACCAGCGGAACCCGACGCCCTGGACCTGACCACGCACCCACGCGGTCACTCGGACAGCTTCATTCATGTGTGCACGTTAACCGGCCAATTGCTCAGTGGTCACTTCTGCCTCTTACGCCATGGCGTACAGTCCCCCGACAGCGAGGCTCACTCGTATGGGTGAGTCATCTTGACGCCAGGAAAGCTGTGCGGCGTAGCCGCTCCAGTGGAGCCGGTGCTCGCACCGGTGGAAGGAAGACAGCGGATGGGCCGGCATCGACGCTCTGCTCCCCCTGCCCCCGACTCCGCCGGTGCGGGGCCTGTTGACGCCCCGACGGCGGAACGGCCGGACACGACGCGGCACCGCGGACACCGCGCGGCACGCGGGAGCGGGAGGGCACCCGTCCGCACCGGACTGCTCGGTGCCTCCGCGATGGTGGCGATGGGAGCCGTGGCGGTCGCCTCCGGACTGGTCCCCGGCCACGGCCAGTTCGACGGTGGTGCGGACGGCGAGCAGGGCGACCGGGTCCGGGCCGGTGCGCTGCCGGAGGCCACCGAGCCGATGGGCGGCGTCACGGCCTCGCCGACCGACCGCGCCACCGAGGAGGCGAGCCGCGGCGGAGCCCGTACCGAGGCCCCCGAGAGCGGGCGCCCCTCCCGCAGCGCCACCCGCCCGGTGTCCCCCGCCCCGCACCAGCCGTCCAAATCGCCCACCGGGGCGACCGGTTCGCACCGGTCCGCCAAGCCCGCCGAACGGCCGGGCTCCGCGGCGCCCGAGCGCACCGTGGCGGCGTCGAAGACCCCCGACGCCCAGTCGTCCGCGGAGGCCCAGGTCCTGTCGCTGGTCAATCAGGAGCGCGCCCAGGCCGGCTGCTCGCCCGTGACGGCGGACAAGGAATTGGCCGGTCTCGCCCAGGGTTTCAGTGACGACATGGCCCGGCGGGGCTTCTTCGACCACACGGACCCGGACGGCGACACGCCCTGGGACCGTGCCGAGGACGCGGGCATCGACGACCTCGGCGGCGAGAACATAGCCCGCGGCCAGGCCAACGCCCAGTCCGTCATGGACTCCTGGATGAACAGCCCCGGCCACCGCGCGAACATCCTCAACTGCGAGTACAAGACCCTCGGCGTCGGCGCCCACTTCGGGTCGGGCGGCCCGTGGTGGACCCAGGATTTCGGCTTCTGAGGCAACCCGCCCCGCGGTGACACCGCCGCGTCCGGACGAAGGCCCGCGCCGCCCCGTGATCGATCACGGGGCGGCGCGGGCGTTTCGCGTACCGGGCCTGCGCCCTGCGCTGTGCCGGTCAGGCGGCGAGTGCCGCGCGGCCCGCGACGACGATGCGGGCCTGCTCGGCGATCCGCCGTCCGAGGTGCTCGGCGGTGGCGATATCGGCCTTGTGGACGCCCTCGGCCCCCTGGTCATTGGGGGACTGGGCGGCGGCGCCCAGGAAGAAGCCCAGCCGGTTGAGGTCGTTCTCGGACGCGGTGGAGGAGTTCCAGCCGGGGAGCAGGTTGAGGCTGACCCAGTTCATCCCGTGCTGGGCGGCGAGCACCGTGAAGAACTGGAGGGTGTGCAGCTTGTCGCCGCTCTTGGAGGCGGAGTTGGTGAAGCCGGCGGCGAGCTTGTCCTGCCAGGCGCGGGTGGCCCAGCGCTTGGAGCTCGCCTCGGCGAAGGTGTGGAAGGCGCCGGAGGCCGTACCCATGTACGTCGGCGAGCCGAAGACGATCGCGTCGGAGGCGTCGAGCTGTGCCCACTGGGCTTCGGTGATCTCGTCGACCTTGATCAGGTGAACGGTGGCGCCGGCCTCGGCGGCGGCGCTCCGGACGGCCTCGGCCAGTACGGCGGTGTGGCCGAAGCCGGAGTGGTAGGCGAGCGAGACGACGGGGGCGGGCAGAGCAGGCGTGGTCACGGTGGTTTCTCCTCAGGGGTCACGGCATGCCGGGACGGCCGGCACCCGGGAACGTCGGGCTGCGATGAGGAAAAGAGAAGCACTAACTTTTAGAGAGCGCAACCCGTTGGTTAGCGCTGCGCAGGGGTAGGGTGTCTCCATGGCGACCGAAACCACCGGCGAGACGGACGGGGAGCCCACCCCCGGCTGTACGGACGACCTGGCCTACAACGTCTTCGCGCGCGACTGCCCGTCCCGCGACGCGCTCCGGCACATCACCGACCGATGGGGCAGCCTGACCCTCGGCGCCCTGCTCGACGGCACCTTCCGCTTCAACGAACTGCGCCGCCGGGTGGCCGGGGTGAGCGAGAAAATGCTGGCCCAGACCCTGCACGCGCTGGAGCGGGACGGACTCGTGCACCGCACCGCACAGCACACCAACCCGCCCCGGGTCGATTACGCGCTGACGCCGCTGGGCGACCAGGTCGCCCGTCAGCTGCGGATGCTGATCGACCTGGTGGAGGACCGGATGCCGCAGGTCATGCAGGCCCGCGAGCAGTACGACGCGCAGCGCCCCGCCGGCTGAGCCGACGCACGGGCCACGGGCCGGCGCTCAGCCGCGCGGCGGCCGCTGGCAGCGGGGGCAGAAGTAGCTGGAACGGTTCATCCAGGGGCGGCGGCGGATCGGCGTACCGCAGCGGCGGCAGGGCTCGTCCTCGCGGCCGTAGGCGTCCAGCGAGCGCTCGAAGTAGCCGGACTCACCGTTGACGTTGACATAGAGGCTGTCGAAGCTGGTGCCGCCGACGGCCAGCGCGGCGTTCATCACGTCCCGTACGTGGCCGAGCAGCTCGGCGGTGCGCGGCCGGGTGAAGGTGGCGGTCGGCCGCTCGTAGTGGAGCTTGCTGCGCCACAGCGCCTCGTCCGCGTAGATGTTGCCGACGCCGCTGATCAGCGTCTGGTCGAGCAGCGCGCGCTTGACGGTGGTCCGGCGGCGGCGCAGCGCGTCGTGGAAGGCCGCGTCGTCGAAGGCCGGATCGAGCGGGTCCCGGGCGATATGGGCGATGACGTCGGGCAGCAGGTCGGCGTCGCCGGGGACGGTGTCGTGCAGCGAGAGGCCGCCGAAGGTGCGCTGGTCGACGAAGCGGAGCTCGGTGGCCAGCTCGTCGGCGAAGCGGACCCGGATCCGCAGGTGCTTCTCGTCGGCGGCGTCCTGCGGCTGGACCAGCAGCTGGCCGCTCATGCCGAGGTGGGCCAGGATCGCCAGCCCGTGGGTGACGGAGGGCGTGACCCTCGGGGAGATGCCCTCCGCGGCGGTCTGGGCGGCCGGACCGCCACCGGTCACCGGAAGCCAGAGGTACTTGCCGCGCCGGCGCGCCGTCCCGAGGCGCAGCCCCTTGAGCCGGGCCGCGAAATCGGCCGCCCCGGCCGTGTGCCGGCGGATCGCACGCGGATGCCGCACCTCGACGGCGTCGATCGTGCGGCCGCTGACCCAGCGCTCCAGTCCGCGGCGTACGACCTCGACCTCGGGCAGCTCGGGCACGAAGGGCTCCTTGGGAACGACGGTGGGGTGAAAGACCTCTGACCCCGTCCGGAGCGACGCGCGGTCGCCCCGGACGGGGTCAGAGTCAGTGCTTCAGTGTGCCGACGACGAACCGTCGCCGGCGGCCGGAGCCGAGGAGGCCGCCTTGGCCGCCTCGTCCGCCGCGGCGCGAATCGCACGCCACGCGGACTCGGCCGCCTGCTGCTCGGCTTCCTTCTTGCTGCGGCCGGTGCCGGTGCCGTACGAGACACCACCGACGCGGGCGGCAGCAGTAAAGGTCTTCTCGTGATCGGGGCCGGTCTCGGTGACCAGGTACTCCGGAACGCCGAGGCCCTCGGTCGCGGTGAGTTCCTGGAGGCTGGTCTTCCAGTCCAGGCCCGCGCCCAGGCTGGAGGACTTCTCGATCAGCGGGTCGAAGAGCCGGTGCACCAGCTCGCCGGCCGCGTCGAGGCCCTGGTCGAGATAGACCGCGCCGATCACCGCTTCAAGGGTGTCGGCGAGGATGGAGGCCTTGTCCCGGCCGCCCGTACCCTCTTCGCCCCGTCCGAGGCGGATGAAGGCACCGAGGTCGAGGCCGCGGCCCACCTCGGCGAGCGCACGCGAGTTGACCACCGCGGCCCGGAGCTTGGCCAGCTGGCCTTCCGGGAGATCGGGGTGGATCCGGTACAGCGTGTCCGTGACCACCAGGCCGAGCACCGAGTCCCCGAGGAATTCGAGCCGCTCGTTGGTGGGCAGACCGCCGTTCTCGTATGCGTACGAGCGGTGCGTCAGCGCACGCACCAGAAGGGCGGACTCGAGCTGGTACCCGAGCCGCCCTTCCAGAAGCGTGTGCGACGAGGCTGTGTCCGCCGGAGTCGGTTCATCCCCGCGTTTGCGGGAAGTCGAATTGGCGTCTGACATGGAGCCTGTCACCAGCCGCTCAGACCTCGAGGACCTGGCGCTTGTTGTAGGTGCCGCAGCTCGGGCACGCGATGTGCTGCTGCTTCGGCTCGTGGCAGCGCTCGCACGCCACCAGGGTGGGGACCGCAGCCTTCCACTGCGACCGGCGGTGGCGCGTGTTGCTGCGCGACATCTTCCGCTTCGGAACAGCCACGGCTACTTCTCCTGCTTCTCGTCGACGCCCGCTTCGGCGCCGCCCATGTTGTCCTTCTCGCCGTCCTTGACGGTCCCGGCGAGTCCCTGCAGTGCCGCCCAACGGATGTCGACGGCGTCGTGGTGGTGGTCCGGGTCGTCCGCCAGCCGCACTCCGCAGTCGGAGCACAGGCCCGGGCAGTCGTCCTGGCACACCGGCTGCATCGGCAGTGCAAGCACCACCGCGTCTCGCAGCACGGGTTCGAGGTCGAACAGGTCGTCCTCGAGGAAGAGGGTGTCCTCCTCGTCCTCGGCGTCGTCGCCGGCGTCCTCATGGACCCGGGCATCGGCGTCGGGGTAGGCGAACATCTCCTGGAAGTCCGCGTCGAGCTCTCGCTCCAGCGGCTCCAGACACCTTACGCACTCCCCCTTGACGGTTGCACGGCCGGTGCCTGTGACAAGCACCCCGTCCATGACCGACTCCAGGCGGAGGTCGAGCTCGATCGGTGCGCCCTCGGGCACGCCGATGACCTCATTGCCGAGGTCCCGGGGAGCCTCGACGGAGCGGGAGACCCTCTTGAGCGCACCGGGACGCCGCCCCAGCTCGCGTGTGTCGAACACGAGAGGGGAACGGTGGTCGAGGCGGGCGTTGATGGCTTCCTGCTTTCTACGGGGTTTACGCGCCGCCCGTATTCCAGCAGTGCGGGATTCGGGCAGCAGAGATCGCGGACATACGCGCGACCGAAGAGCCAGGATACTGGACGGGCCCCGATAGGCCCAATCCGCTCCCGGCCGTCCCCCCGGTCCCGCGGGCGGCAGCGCCTACTGGCGCCCCTCCTCGTACGCCCGGAGCTGGTCCAGGTCGATCATGCTCGTGTCGAAGAGGCTGGTCTCGTCCAGCGCGCCCGGCCGGTCGGCGTGGCCGTGCGGGGCGTGCTGGGGCTGCGGGGGCACCTGCTGCTGGAGGTACGCGTGCGGGTCGTAGCCCTGCTGCTGGGCCTGCTGCTGGGCCTGCTGCTGCCAGTCGTAGCCGTACGCATTCTGCTGCTGGGGGTCCTGGGCGTAGGCCGCCTGCTGCGGCTGCTGATAGCCGTAGACGTCCTGCTGCGGGTACGCCGCGGGGTCGGTGTAGTAGCCCTGCTGCTGAAGCTGGGGCTGGAGGGGCTGCTGATGCTCCTGGGGCTGCTGCTGGGGTTGCGTCTGGGGCATCGGGGGCGCCTGGGGCGGCTGCGGGGACTGCTCGGCGCCGATGTCCGCCAGGCCGGCGAGGTAGTCGGCGTCGGCCTGCGGAGGGGCGGACTGCGGATCGCCCTGCGCCGCCAGGTGAATGGCCAGCTCATCGATCGCGCGGGCGCCCTGGAGCTTGTCGCGGCCCCGGCCGACGGCCTCCAGCGTCTTGGTCAGCACGGCCTGGAACGCCCCGAACTTGGCGTCCACATAGGCGTCGGCACGCTGCCTGAGGGTCTCCGGGTCGCCGCTGCGCTCCGGGGCCTCGGTGTCCTCGTAGCCCTGCTCGTCGAGCCCCGGGCCCCGGCCGAGCAGCTTCTCCCGGCCGCGGTCGACGGAACCGATGGTCTTGGTGAGCACGACCTCGAAGTTGGCGAGCTTGCTGTCGACGTAGTCGTCGGCCTCGGCGCGGATCTCCTCCGCCTCCCGGCGGGCCTCCGCCAGGATCCGGTCCGCCTCCTCCTGGGACTGCCGGGCGACCTCGGTGTCGGAGATCAGCGAGCCGCGCTGGGCGTGCGCGGTCTCGATGATCCGCTCCGCTTCCGCCCGCGCCTGCTCGACCATCTGCTCCCGCCCGCCGATCAGCTCCTGCGCCTGTGCGAGGGAGCCCGGCAGCGCCGCGCGCACCTCTTCCAGCATGGCGAGCAGCTCGGCGCGGTTGACCACGCACGAGGCCGACATGGGCATGGACCGGGCACCGCCGACGGTCGCGACGATGTCGTCGAGCTTCTTCTGCACGTCCACCTTGGACTCGCCACTCTCTGAAGGGTTTTGAACGACGGGAACGGGACGACTGTACGTCCACCGGCCCTCCGCCCGACACCGGCCGACGCACCGTCAGTCCGGCATCGCGCGCGGTGCGCCGGGGGCGCGGCTCAGCCCTTCTTCCGCAGGCGCTCGGTGAGGGCTTCGAGGACGAACGGCGGGACCAGGTGGGAGACATCGCCGCCCCAGGCGGCGACCTCCTTCACGAGGCTGGAGGAGAGGAAGCTGTAGGTCGGGTTGGTGGGGACGAAGAGCGTCTCCACACCGGACAGGCCGTTGTTCATCTGGGCCATCTGGAGCTCGTAGTCGAAGTCGCTGACGGCCCGCAGCCCCTTGACGATCGCGGGGATGTCACGCTGCTTGCAGAAGTCGACGAGCAGGCCGTGGAAGGCCTCGACCTCCACGTTGCCGTACTCGGCGGTGGCCCGGCGGATCAGGTCGATCCGCTCGTCGACCGTGAACAGCCCCTGCTTGGACTGGTTGATCATCACGGCGACATGGACCACGTCATACAGCTTGGAGGCACGGGCGATGATGTCCAGGTGCCCGTTGGTGATGGGGTCGAACGACCCCGGACAGACGGCGCGGCGCAACTCGGTCTCCTCGCTCTCCGGTCCGGTCATGACACGGCTGCTGACGTCGATTCGGCCGACGTCGAAGCGGCGCGACCGTACCAAAGCGTCCCCTCGCCGTAGCGACGGGCCTTGATCGCTTCAAATCCGTCCGGCCATGGGAACGTGCCGCCTCTGGTGCTGCGTTCCACGGTGACGAGTGCCTGCTCCGCAAACCAGCCCTGACCACGGAGTGTGAGCAGGATCTCGCAGAGTTGGGCGTCGGTGACCACGTAGGGCGGGTCCAGGAAGACGATGTCGTACGGCTCGCCCGGGGGCGGTGCCGCGGCGGTCTGCTCGGCCTTGCCGGTCCGGACCTCGACGCCGGGCAGGCCGACCGTACGGACGTTGTCCCGGATCGTGCGCACGGCGCGGGCATCGGCCTCCACCAGCAGGACATGCGCGGCGCCGCGGGAGAGCGCCTCCAGGCCGACCGCGCCGGATCCGCCGTACAGATCGAGGACCCGGGCACCGGCCAGCGGCCCGTCGAGCGACTCCCAGGTGGAGAACATGCCCTCGCGCGCCCGGTCGGAGGTGGGGCGGGTGCCGTTTCCCGGTGGTACGGCCAGGCGGCGGCCGCCGGCCGTACCGGCGATCACGCGGGTCATGGGCCCGTCCTTACGTTGCGCGTGGTCGGTCTGCTGAGGGGGAGCCGGGCAGGCTCCGCACCTCCACGATATTCCGTCAGCCGACGGCCGATGCCCGCCCGGAGCCTCCGGGGAGCGCGGCGGGCGGTGATCGATCTCACCCGCGGCGGGCCGGCGGACCCGTTCGCCGCGCCCTCCCTGCGCCGCGGCGGTGCTCATCCCTTATCCAGATACTGCTCCCGTTCGTCGTCCAGCAGGGCGGACAGGGCGATCCGCAGCTCCGGATATCCGGCCAGCTCGGGGTCGGCGGCGACGAGTTCGGTGGCCTCGTCGCGGGCGGCCGCGATCACTTCCTCGTCGTCGATGACCGCGAGCATCCGCAGTGAGGAGCGGACGCCGGACTGCGCCTGGCCGAGGACATCGCCCTCACGGCGCTGTTCCAGATCGATACGGGAGAGTTCGAAGCCGTCGAGGGTGCCGGCGACGGCGGCGAGCCGGGCGCGGGCGGGGCTGGCCTCGGGCATCTCGCTGACCAGCAGGCACAGGCCGGGGGCCGCGCCACGGCCGACCCGGCCGCGCAGCTGGTGCAGCTGGGAGACGCCGAAGCGGTCCGCGTCCATGATCACCATGGCGGTGGCGTTCGGGACGTTCACACCCACCTCGATGACGGTCGTCGCGACCAGCACATCCAGCTCACCGGCCGCGAACCGGCGCATCACGTCGTCCTTGTCGTCCGGCGCCATCCGGCCGTGCAGCACCGCCACCCGCAGGCCGTCGAGCGGGCCGGTGGTGAGCTGGTCGGCGATGTCGAGCACCGCGAGCGGCGGCCGCTTCTCCGCCACGTCCTCCGGTGACGGTGAACTCGCCTTGGCCGCCGCGCCCTTGGAGCCGGACGCGCCCTTCTTCGCTCCCTTGGGCGTGTCCTCCTCGTCGCCGATCCGGGGGCAGACCACATAGCCCTGGTGCCCGGCCGCCACCTCTTCGCGGACCCGCTCCCAGGCGCGCGCCAGGAAATGCGGCTTGTCCTTGGCGGGCACCACATGGCTGGCGATCGGCGAGCGTCCGGCGGGGAGCTGGTCCAGGACGGAGGTCTCCAGATCGCCGAAGACGGTCATGGCGACCGTGCGCGGAATCGGGGTCGCCGTCATCACCAGCAGATGCGGTGGCTGTTTGCCCTTGCCGCGCAGGGCGTCCCGCTGCTCGACGCCGAAGCGGTGCTGTTCGTCGACGACGACCAGCCCCAGGTCGTGGAACTGCACCTTGTCCTCGATCAGGGCATGGGTGCCGACGACGATGCCTGCCTCGCCGGTGACCAGATCGAGCAGCGCCTGGCGGCGGGCGGCGGCACCCATGGAGCCGGTCAGCAGCACCACCTTGGTGCCGCGCTCCGCGCCGCCGAGCATCCCGCCCTCGGCCAGCTCCCCCATCATCTCGGTGATCGAGCGGTGGTGCTGCTGGGCCAGGACCTCGGTCGGCGCCAGCATCGCGGCCTGGCCGCCGCTGTCGACCACACCGAGCATGGCGCGCAGCGCGACCATGGTGTTGTGCGTGACGGTGAAGTGGTCGGTCACATAGGCGTGGTCGGGGTGCGCGACGCTGATGCACTGGACGGGTTTGCGGCCGACGTACTCGATGGCCTCGATGGTGCGGCGGAAGCCGGCGCCGTCCTCCGGGTGTCCGTCCGACCCGTCCGACCCACCCGGCACCGCCCGCTCGGGGGCCCGGTCGCGGAAGAGCGGATACGCCTCCGGCAGCGCCACCAGGACGTCGTACGCACCGTCCCGTACGGGGCGGAGCCGGGCACGGCCGCCCAGGGAACGCACCAGCCAGGCGAGGTCACCGGCCAGGGGAGCGGCCGCCGCGCGGTACATCGCGGCGCCCCCCGCGGGCTGCCCCCCGGCGTCCATCAGGCCCTGCACCACGGCCAGCCGGTCCTTGAGGGGGGCGTTGCGGCAGGCGTCCGGGACCCGGTCCGCCGGGCGGGCGGCGCCGTCGTCACCGAGCGCCCTCCCCACCTCGTAGGGGTCGAGCGGCCGGGCCTCGCCACCGTCCAGATCCACCGGGGTCGCCGGAGCGATGGACCACCGGGGCCGGCCGTCGGCGCCCAGCAGATCGCCGCGCAGCTCGCGCGTGGTCAGGACCCGCTCCGGGTCGGTGCCGTCCCCGACGATCCACAGATGCTCGTCGTCGCACTCGACGGTGCTCCCGTCGGACAGCACCAGCCGCCACACCTCCCGCTCCCCCTGCGGGAAGACGCCGTCCACCACGGCGAGGTCGCCGCTGGGCACCACCACTTCGGTGCCGACGGCCATCTCCCCCATGGGGCGGAAGCCGCGCGGCGTCAGTACCAGGGCGTCCAGGGGCTGCGCCTTGCCCGAGCCCACCTCGCCCTGGAGGAGGCGGTGCATGGGGTGCTCGGTCGCCAGGTCGTCGAAGATCTCCCGGCTGACCTTCTGCTGGCCGTCGGTGAGCGTGAAGGGCAGCTTGGCGTCGAACGCGTCGAGGATGCCGTCCTTGACCAACCGCCTTGCCACCGCCGGGAGTTGGGTCTCGGCGCGGCGGCGCCGGGCCAGCGCCACCTGGAGGACGAACGCCTCGTCCCACTTCAGCCGGGACCGCGCATCGGCGATATCGGCCTTGGTGGCCGGCCTATGGATCTTCAGCAGCGCCTCGGTGAGCGGGACGAGGGCCCGGCCGTCGCGCAGCGCCTCCGGCAGCGGGTCGACGGCGTCCTGCGCGCTGGGCAGCACCGCGTCGACCGCCTTGGCGATCTTCCAGGACGCCATCTGCTGGCAGGCCGGGTAGATCGGCATGAGCTGGTTGGCGAAGGCGCTGACGGCGTCATCCCCGTCGTCGGCCGTGCGGTCGAGGAGCTCGTATTCGGGGTGCGCGAGCTGGAGTTTGTGATTGAAGACAGAGACCTTGCCGGCGAACATCGCGCGGCGCCCCGGGAGCAGGTCCTTGTGGGGCTTGTGAATGCCCTTGCCGAAGAAGACCAGCCGGAGCCGGCCGCTGCCGTCGGTGAGCGTCACTTCGAGGCGCTGGCCCCGGCCGCCGTTGAATTTCAGCACCCGGGCGTCCGCGACCTGCGCGACGACCGTGACGTGCTCGTCCAGCGGGAGGTCGGCGAGGCGGGTCAGTTCGCCGCGCTCCGCATAGCGGCGCGGATAGTGGTGCAACAGGTCGCCGACCGTATGCAGGTCGAGATGCTCGGCCAGCACCTTCGCGGTGGTGCCACCGAGGATTTTCTTCAGGGGTTCGTCGAGCGCTGCCACGCATCCATTGCACACCACGCCTGTGACAATCGCGGTGCACTCACCGGTCCGGTGCGCTCACTCCACGCCGATGAGCAGCGGCGCCGCGCGCTGGCCGCCGTCGTAGACGACGGTGTCCACGGCGAGATGGCGCGCGCGGACATGCCGCTCCAGCCGCTCGGCGAGCCCGTCGGGCGCGTCCGCGCCGAGGACCAGGGTGACCATCTCGCCGCCCGCGGACAGCATCCGGTCGAGCACGGCCGTCGCGATGCGGGTGAGATCGGAGCCGATCACCACGACATCGCCGTCGATCAGGCCGAGCACGTCCCCGGCCTGGCAGACCCCGGCCATCGTCCACGACTGCCGCTCGGCGATGGCCAGCTCGGCGTAGCGGGTGGCGCCGGCGGCCGCGGTCATCGCGACCACGTCCTCGTCGAAGCTGCGCCCCGGTTCGTGGACGGCCAGCGCCGCGATGCCCTGGACGGCGGAGCGGGTGGGGATGAGCGCGACCCGTACGCCTTCGGTGCGGGCCTGTTCGGCGGCGGCCGCCGCGGTGTGCCGCAGGTCGGCGTCGTTCGGCAGCAGCATCACCTCGCGGGCGCGGGCCTGCCGGATCGCCTGCACCAGTTCGCCGCTGGCGGGCGGCTCTCCGGGCCGTACGGCGACCGGTGTCGCACCGGCCTGCGCGCACAGCCCGGCGAGCCCGTCGCCCGTTACCACCGCGACCACGGCCCGCGCCGTCATGGCGGGCTCCTTGGCGCGGGTGACGCCGCCGAAGTGCGTGATGCGGACGCGGTACGGACGGCCCGCCTCGATGCCGGCCTCCACCGCGGCGCCCGCGTCGTCGACATGGACATGGACGTTCCACAGGCCGTCGCCGCCGACCACCACCAGGGAGTCGCCGAGCCCGTCGAGGCGGGTCCGCAGCCGCGCCACCGCCGCGTCCTCGGCCTCCAGCAGGTAGATCACTTCGAAGGCGGGCCCCTCCGGGTCGCCGCGGCCGTCCGTGGCCGCCCGCGCCGCGACCGCGCAGCCGGCCGCCTCGGGGAGCGGGGCGTCGGCCCGTACGGCGACCGGGGTCGCCGAGACCTCCCCGGACAGCGCGTCGGCGAGCGCCCCCAGCAGCGCGACCAGGCCGCAGCCGCCGGCGTCGACCACACCGGCCCGGCCGAGGACCGCGAGCTGCCCCGGGGTGGCCTGGAGCGCGGTGCGGGCGCCCTCGTGGGCGGCGCGGGCGACCTCGGCCGCCCCGGCCCCGTCAGCCCGCTCCGCGGCGTCGGCGGCGGCGGTCGCGACCGTCAGGACGGTGCCCTCCACGGGGTGGGCGACGGCCTCGTACGTCGATGCCGCGGCCCGGCGCAGCGCCTGCCGCAGCGCGTCGGCCGAACCGTCGCCGGCCGCCAGCACCTCCGTCATCCCGCGCAGCAGCTGGGCCACGATCGTGCCGGAGTTGCCGCGCGCCCCGATGAGCGCGCCGTGGGCCATGGCGCCGATGGCGTCGGCGAGGCAGGGAGCGGTGCCGGCCGAGGTGTGCCCGTCGAAGGCGGCCTCGACCGCGCGGGCGGCCGATTCGAGCGTCAGATAGAGGTTGGTGCCGGTGTCGCCGTCGGCCACCGGGTAGACGTTGATGGCGTCGATCCGCTCGCGTTCCCGGCCGAGCGCCTCCAGAGCCAGCCCGCACCAGGAGCGGACCGCGGCGGCGTCGAGCGGGTACGGCACGTCGTCCTCCTGGGTCACGGGATGCACCGCACAGTAGCCGCGCTCCGGCAGGGCGGCCGGGGCGGGGGGCCGGGGGGTGCGTGGTAGTTTCGTTCTACGGGAGCGGTCGTTGTATGCTGCTCCGGTTGCCCGATGAGAATCGGGCCATTCCTCTCCTGACGGTGCCGGTCGGGCAATGCACTCGGCTCGTCGGGATTTCACCGTAAGTGCATCTGAAGTCTTTGGAGTGACCCGTGGCTGCCAACTGCGACGTCTGCGGCAAGGGGCCGGGCTTCGGCAAGAGTGTCTCGCACTCGCATCGCCGCACCAACCGTCGTTGGAACCCCAACATCCAGACGGTGCGTGCAGTGATCGGGCGCACGCCGAAGAAGCTGAACGCCTGCACCTCGTGCATCAAGGCCGGCAAGGTCTCGCGCTGACGTCTTAGCCGTAGCGCAGCCCAGCCGGTTGCTTGTGAAGCCGGTCCACCTCCGGGTGGGCCGGCTTTTGCCGTTCCCGGGGACGGGTGCGATCCCGGGAACGGCCGCACCCGGGAAGCCGGTCAGTGCGCGCCGCGCAGGCGCCAGCCGTGGTCGACGGGGCCGATGCCCGCGCCGAGCCGGAAGCCGGCCGCGAGGGCGCCGGTGACGTAGTCCTTCGCCGCCATGGCGGCCTGCGGGACGGTGTCCCCCTTGGCGAGCTGCGCGGCCAGCGCGCTGGCGAGGGTGCAGCCGGTGCCGTGGGTGTGCCGGTTGTCGTGCCGGGGCGCGCGCAGCCAGTGCTCCTCGGTGCCGTCGGTGAGCAGATCGACGGCGCTGTCGCCGGGCCCGTCGCCGGCCGTCAGATGGCCGCCCTTGATGAGCGCCCAGCGCGGCCCGAAGTCCAGGATCGCGGCGGCCGCCCGCCGCATATCGGCCTCCCCCTCGACCCGTAGGCCGGTCAGCTGGGCGACCTCGTCCAGGTTGGGGGTGGCGACGGTGGCCGTCGGCAGCAGGGCGCCGCGGACCGCGTCCAGCGCACTGGCGGCGAGCAGCGCATCGCCGTGCTTGGAGACCCCTACGGGGTCGATGACGACCGGGACCCGGAGGCCGGCGAGCAGTTCGGCGACGGTTTCGACGAGTTCGGCCGAGGAGAGCATGCCGGTCTTCACCGCCTGCACGCCGATGTCGTCGACGACGCTGCGGAACTGGGCCCGTACGGCCTCGGTGGGCAGCTCCCACGCGCCCTGCACGCCCAGGGAGTTCTGCGCGGTGACGGCGGTGACCACGCTCATGCCGTGGGTGCCGAGCGCCAGCATCGTCTTCAGGTCGGCCTGGATGCCCGCGCCGCCGCCGGAGTCGGAGCCGGCGACGGTCAGGACGCGTGGAGGTATGCGCATGCCGCCGAATCTACTCGGCGGCACCCCGCGGTCCCGCGGGCGCCCGGACCGGGCCGCCCGTATCCCGCACGCACTAGTCGGCGTCCCCGTTGTCACCGAAGTGGTCCCAGCCGGCCTTCACCCACGGGGCGCCGTCCACCGTCACCTGGGGCAGCGCGGAGGGGTGGAGCACCTCGCCGATGACCTTCCACCGGGCGGGCAGCTTCACGTCGGGCGGGAAGGTGGCCACGATCGCGTGATCTTCACCGCCGTTGAGCACCCACTGCATCGGGTCCACGCCGACGGCGGTGCCGATGTCGGACATCTGCGTGGGGATGTCGATGCCCGCTGACCGCAGATCGATCCGGACCTTGCTGGCCTCGGCGATGTGCCCGAGGTCGGCGACCAGCCCGTCGCTGACGTCGGTCATGGCGGTGGCGCCGAGTCCGGCCGCCGCGGGGCCCGCGTGGTACGGCGGCTCGGGGCGGCGGTGGGCCTCCACGAAGGCGCGCGGGGAACGGAAACCGCGGGAGAGGACGGCGTGCCCGGCGGCGGACCAGCCGAGCCAGCCGGTCACCGCGACCACGTCACCGGGCTGGGCACCGGCCCGGGTGACCGGCTCCTGGTTGCGCAGATCGCCGAGCGCGGTGATGGCGACGGTGATGGTCTCGCCGCGTACGACGTCCCCGCCCACCACCGCGGCGCCCGCCACCTGGCATTCGTCGCGCAGCCCGTCCATCAGCTCGGTCGGCCAGGTCGCGGGGAGGTCCGCGGGGACGACCAGGCCGAGCAGGATCGCGGTGGGCACCGCGCCCATCGCCGCGATGTCGGCGAGGTTCTGCGCGGCGGCCTTGCGGCCGACGTCGTAGGCGGTGGACCAGTCGCGCCTGAAGTGCCGGCCTTCCAGGAGGATGTCGGTGCTGGCGACCACCCTCCGGTCCGGCGCGGTGACCACCGCGGCGTCGTCACCCGGCCCGATCCGTACGGCCGGAGTGGAGGTGAGCCGGGAGGTGAGCTCCCTGATCAGCCCGAACTCCCCCAGCTCGCCCACGGTGCCCTTCATGCTGTTGCCCTTCCCATGTGTACGGACGGTCCGTACGTGGCTGACGACTGTGCCGCACTTGCCGAGTTCACCGCGCGGGTCTCCCCGCTCCGCACGGTGACGCGGTACCGTGGCGTCCCTTCTTCCCACATGATCCTCGTAGCCGCCCTGGAGGTTCCGTGGTACAGGCCTACATCCTGATCCAGACCGAGGTCGGCAAGGCCTCGGCGGTAGCTGAGGTGATCTCCAAGATCCACGGCGTGCTGCAGGCCGAGGACGTGACCGGGCCCTATGACGTCATCGTGCGCGCCGAGGCCGGCACCGTCGACGAGCTGGGCCGCATGGTGGTCGCGAAGGTCCAGCAAGTGGAAGGCATCACCCGCACCCTTACCTGCCCGGTCGTGCATCTCTAGCTCCCCGTATCCTCGGCCGGGTGATCTCTGCGCGCCGCCGGCACCTGGCCCTGCCCGCGCTCACCGTGCTGTTCGCCGCGGTGAGCTGTTCCCCTTCCGAGGACGTGGCCGTCCCCTCCCCCAAGGGTGCGGCTGCGCGGTACTGCACGGCGCTCCACGGGAAGTTGCCGCAGACCGTGGACGGGCTGAAGCGGGCCACCGCCGAGCCGGTCTCCGACTTCACTGCCATGTGGGGCGATCCTGCCGTGAAACTGCGCTGCGGGGTACCGAAGCCCGACGTCCTGACGCACGGGAGTGAACATTACAACCCCTACGCCGACGCGGCGGAAGTCAACGGGGTCCGATGGCTCTTCGAGAAGCAGGACGACGGATATCGCTTCACGACCGTGCTGCGCAAGGCCTATGTCGAGGTGACCGTGCCGGGGAAGTACGCCCCCGAGGTCGATGCGCTCACCGACCTCGCGGGCGCCGTGAAGAAGACCGTTCCCGTAGGGGTCTAAGGGGTGTGGGCGTCCGGCGTCCGGTCCGCCGGGGCAGGCCGGAACCGGCCCCGGGAACCGGCCCGGCTCAGCGCAGTCCCGTGGAGCGGTGCAGCGCGGCCTGGAGCAGCCGGTCGATCAGCTCCGGGTAGCTCACTCCGCTCTCCTGCCACATCCGCGGGTACATCGAGATGGGCGTGAATCCGGGCAGCGTGTTGATCTCGTTGATCACGAACTCGCCGTTGTCCTGGAGGAAGAAGTCCGCGCGCACCAGGCCCTCGCAGGACGCCGCGTCGAAGGCCGCGACCGCCAGTTCCTGGACCTTCGCGGTCTGCTCGGCGGTCAGCGGCGCCGGCACGATCCCGTCGGCCGAGTCGATGTACTTGGCCTCGAAGTCGTAGAAGTCGTGCGCGGTGACCGGCGGGATCTCGGCCGGCACGCTGGCCCGCGGGCCGTCCTCGAACTCCAGCACCCCGCACTCGATCTCGCGGCCGCGCAGCAGCGACTCCACGAGGATCTTGGGGTCGTGCCGGCGGGCCTCCTCGATCGCCTCGTCCAGGCCGCCGAGGTCGTCGACCTTGGTGATGCCCATGGACGAGCCGGCCCGCGCGGGCTTCACGAAGAGCGGCCAGCCGTGCTCGGCGGCGAAGTCCACGATCTTCCGGCGGGCGGCCGCCGGATCGTTTTCCCACTCCCGCGGGCGGATGACCTCGTACGGGCCGACCGGCAGCCCGAAGGAGGTGAACACCCGCTTCATGTAGTCCTTGTCCTGGCCGACGGCGGAGGCGAGCACGCCCGAACCGACGTAGGGCACGCCGGAGAGCTCCAGCAGACCCTGGAGGGTGCCGTCCTCCCCGTAGGGGCCGTGCAGGACGGGGAAGACGACGTCGACCTCGCCGAGCGCCTTGGGCACCGAGCCCGGCTCGCTGTAGACGACCTCGCGGTTGGTCGGGTCGACGGGGAGCACCACGGCGCCCTCGGCGGACTCGGTGAGCGCGGCCACGGTGGGCAGCTGCCGGTCCGCGATGGCCATCCGCTCGGGGTCGTCGGCGGTCAGCGCCCAGCGGCCGTCCGTGGTGATGCCGATGGGCAGCACGTCGTACTTCTCGCGGTCGATGGCGCGCAGCACGGCGCCGGCCGTGAGCACGGAGATGGCGTGCTCGGAGCTGCGGCCGCCGAACACGACGGCGACGCGGGGCTTGTGGTGGGAGGTCTCGCTGCTCATATCGGGTTGAGGGTACCTGCTGACCGGCACGGAGTCAGTGCTGCGGCGGCCGTTGGTGGCGTCGTGCCCGGGCACCGTGGGTGACGGGCACCCGGGCGAACGGCGCCGGACCGCCACATTCCGTACCGTTTTCAGTGCCGCTCGGACTTGGCGCTGCGCGACATCAGGTCCTTGAGGGCGACCATCGGCGGCTTGCCCTCGTGGACGATCTCCACGACCGTCTCGGTGAGCGGCATGTCGACACCGTGCCTGCGGGCCAGATCCAGCACGGATTCGCAGGACTTGACGCCCTCGGCGGTCTGCTTGGTGACCGCGATGGTCTCCTGGAGCGTCATCCCCCGGCCGAGGTTGGTGCCGAAGGTGTTGTTGCGCGACAGCGGCGAGGAGCAGGTGGCGACCAGGTCGCCCATACCGGCCAGGCCGGCGAAGGTGTGCGCGTCGGCTCCCATGGCGAGGCCGAGCCGGGTGGTCTCGGCGAGACCGCGGGTGATCAGCGACGCCTTGGCGTTGTCGCCCAGGCCCATCCCGGTGGCGATGCCGACGGCGAGCGCGATGACGTTCTTGACCGCGCCGCCCAGTTCACAGCCCACCACGTCGGTGTTGGTGTACGGGCGGAAGTACGAGGTGTGGCAGGCGGCCTGGAAGCGCCGGGCGACCGCCTCGTCGGCGCAGGCCACGACCGCGGTGGCGGGCTGCCTCGCTGCGACCTCCTTGGCGAGGTTGGGGCCGGTCAGCACCGCGACCCGCTCCGCGGGCACCTTGGCGACCTCCTCGATGACCTCGCTCATGCGCTTGGCCGTGCCCAGTTCGACGCCCTTCATCAGGGAGACCAGGACCGTGTCGGCGGGCAGCAGGGGCGCCCATTCGGCGAGATTGCCGCGCAGCGTCTGGGCGGGGACGGCCAGCACGGCGAACTCCGCACCGCGCGCCGCTTCCGCCGGGTCGGTGGTGGCCCGTACGGACGCGGGCAGCTCGACCCCCGGCAGGTAGTCGGGGTTCGTACGGCCGCTGTTGATGGCGTCGACCAGGGCCGCGCGGCGCCCCCACAGGGTCACCTCACATCCCGCGTCGGCGAGCACCATCGCGAAGGCGGTGCCCCAGGACCCCGTGCCGTAGACGGCGCAGCGCGTCACTTGCTTTCATCCTCCTGTGCCTGCTGGGTGCTTCGGGCCTGCTGCGGGCCGACGGCCGGTTCGGTGGCGGCGGCCGGTTCGTCGGGGGCCGGGGCCGTTCCGGCGCCCTGGGTGGCCTTGGCGACTGCCCGGGCGGCGCGGCGCTCCCGGGCGATCGCCTTGCGCCAGTCGTAGGGTTCGGCCGGCGCGGGCTCACCGCGGACGACGGCCAGCTGCTCGGTGATCGCGGTCATGATGACGTCGGTGGCGGCCCGCAGCACCTCGGCGGTCGGTTCCCGGTCGTAGAAGGCGCTCAGGTCGACCGGCGGTCCCGCCTGCACCCGCAGCGTCTTGCGCGGGAGGAGCCGGAGCTTCTTCTCCTTGGCGTACGGCGGCATCGCGTCGTTGGCGCCCCACTGCGCGACGGGAATGACCGGCGCCTTCGTCAGCAGCGCCACCCGCGCGGCACCCGTCTTGCCCTGCATGGGCCACAGGTCGGGGTCGCGGGTGAGGGTGCCCTCGGGGTAGAAGGCGACGCATTCGCCCTTCTCGATGGCGGTGACGGCGGCGCGGAACGCGTTGGCGGCGTCGGTGGTTTCCCGGTAGACGGGGATCTGTCCGGTGCCGCGCATCATCAGGCCGACAAAGCCGCTCTTGAAGAGTCCGGCCTTGGCGAGGAATCGGGGGACGCGCCCGGTGTTGTACTGATAGTGCGCATAGGAGAGCGGATCGAGATACGAGTTGTGGTTGACCGCGGTGATAAATCCGCCGTCGGCCGGAATGTGCTCCATTCCCTGCCAGTCCCGCTTGAACAGAACCAGGAGCGGCGGTTTGCAGATGACCGCGGCC
The DNA here is from genome assembly GCF_055574515.1 of Streptomyces sp. NPDC029466. Classification (NCBI taxonomy): domain Bacteria; kingdom Bacillati; phylum Actinomycetota; class Actinomycetes; order Kitasatosporales; family Streptomycetaceae; genus Streptomyces; species Streptomyces sp. NPDC029466. The sequence goes on along the minus strand of NZ_JBVHZH010000018.1, from coordinate 33,670 downwards.
AAGCGGTACCAGAAGCCGATTCTGCGGCGGGACACTGGGACACCCTCCTTGTGGGACCTGCGAAGCTGCTGCGGGCCGGCAGCCGCACAAGTGTCGCCCCAGGTACCCGCTATGTCGAGGACACCGTAACCCCGACGCTCCCGGAGAGCGGCGGCGGCAGGTGAGAATGACGCCGATGCGACGAGACGGAGCGGATGTGGGCTGGAGCCTGGTGGTGCCGCTGAAGCCGCTGGTGCGGGCCAAGAGCAGGCTCTCCCGGGCCGCGGGCGAGGAGTTCCGGCCCCGGCTGGCCCTGGCGTTCGCCCTCGACACCGTGACAGCGGCGCTGGCCTGCGAGAACGTCCGGGATGTGGCGGTTGTCACGGATGACCGGCTGGCCGCTGAGCGGCTGGCGGCGCTGGGCGCGCGGATCGTGCCCGACACACCGGCCCGCGGGCTCAACGCGGCGCTGGCCCATGGAGCGGGCGTGGTCCGGGCGCGTCGTCCGGGCGCGCCGGTCGCCGCGCTGAACGCCGATCTGCCCGCGCTGCGCCCCGCCGAGCTGGAACTGGTGCTCCATTCCGCTTCGCAATTTCCCCGTGCATTTCTCGCGGATGCGGCGGATATCGGGACAACACTTCTGACCGCGACTTCCGGCCGGGAATTGGAACCGGCATTCGGAGGCGCGTCGCGGGCCCGTCACCTGGCGTCCGGAGCGCGGGAGATCACCGGAGCGAAGGCCCCGTCGGTACGCCGGGACGTGGACACCGGCGAGGATCTGCTGGCCGCGCTGGCGCTGGGCGTGGGCCCGCACACGGCGCTCCAGGCGCCGCGGCTCGTGGCGGGGGCGGCCGCGCCGGAGGGGTCGAAGCGGCTGCCGCCGCCGCAGGTCAGAGCGTCTGGAGCGTGATCAGGACGATCCTGCGGTCGTCCCCTGCGCCGGTGAGCTCGATCCGGACCCGCTGACCGGGCCGCAGCAGCAGCAGGCCGCCGGCGTCGAAGGCCGCCGCGTCGAAGGGGAGCGGGGTGCCGTCGTCCAGCAGCACACTGCCGGAGCGGGTCTCGGAGTCGTACGTATACGCGGTGGCCTGCATGGGAGAGAGCCTAGACGAGGAGGTCCCGGGCCCCTTCGGCCGCCCGTAGGGCCAGCGGAAAGGCCCTGCGACCCCTGGCCGGCCGGTGCCGGACGCACCGCGGGCCGGGCTCCCCGAAGGGAGACCGGCCCCACGCGTGGCGTCGCCGCTGCCGAATTACCGCTTGCGGGCGGTGGTCTTCTTGGCGGTGGTCTTGCGTGCCGTGGCCTTCTTCGCGGGGGCCTTCTTCGCCGTCGTCTTCTTCGCGGGCGCGGTCTTCTTCGCCGTCGCCTTCTTCGCGGTGGTCTTCTTCGCCGTGGTCTTCTTGGCGGCGGCCTTCGTGGCGGGAGCCTTCTTCGCCGTCGTCTTCTTCGCGGTGGTCTTCTTCGCCGCGGTGGTCTTCTTCGCCGCTGCCTTCTTCGCCGTCGTCTTCTTGGCGGCGGCCTTCTTGGCGGTGGCCTTCTTCGCGGCAGCCTTCTTGATGGCGGCACCGCCGGTGAGGCTGCCCTTGGGCGCCTTCTTGACGGAGACCTCGCCACCCTTGGGGAGCTTCTTCGAGCCGCTCACCAGGTCCTTGAAGCCCTGACCGGCGCGGAAGCGCGGCACCGAGGTCTTCTTGACCCGCACGCGCTCACCCGTCTGCGGGTTGCGGGCGTAGCGGGCCGGGCGGTCAACCTTCTCGAACGAGCCGAATCCGGTGACCGAAACACGGTCGCCGGAGACAACTGAACGGACGATTGCGTCCAGTACGGCGTCCACCGCGTCCGCGGCGTTCTGGCGGCCGCCGAGCTTGTCGGCAATGGCTTCTACGAGCTGCGCCTTGTTCACGTCTTCCCCTTCGGAGACATTGCTGGAACGAAAGTTTCCAAGCTTTTTCGCACGTTAGGCAGATATATACCGCAAATCAAACACGAAACGGGCTAATCACCCTTGTGCCGCAACGAACTCGACCTTCACGGACTTCCGTCCGCGTGCACATCTTCGGGATAACGACCTTCGTCGAGGTCAGCCATGAAGCACTCCAGACGCCTTGCCGCGTCCGCAAGATCGTGTTTAGCCGCGGCCGTGATGACGAGCAGCTTCCGGGTCAGCGCCATCCGTACGCCCTCCGGGACTTGCAGTGTCCGCACTCTTGTATGTGCGTCCTTGAGCCGGTCGGCGACGAGACCGTAGAGCTCGAGTTGGTCGTCGCGTTCCATGCGCTAATTGTGCCATCTGCGGCGAGTTGTCGCTTCACGGGGCCTCAACAGCCGCCTCGACACGACGATGCGCCCCCTGCCAACTGCACAGGGGGCGCATCGTACGCAATATAGCTTTGAGCCATAAAACCCGAGGTCAGACCTCGATGGTACGCGGCTTGAACGACGGCCGGTTCGCCTCGTACTCCACGATGGAGGACTCCTCCCGAAGGGTGAGACTGATGTCGTCCAGCCCCTCCAGCAGGCGCCAACGGGCGTTCTCGTCCAGCTCGAAGTCGGCGGTGACACCCTCGGCACGCACCTGCCTGCCGACCAGGTCCACCGTCACCTCGGCGGCCGGGTCGTTCTCCAGCAGCGTCTGGAGCCGGTCGACGGTCTCCTGCGGCAGCACCACCGTCAGCAGCCCGTTCTTGAGGGAGTTGCCCCGGAAGATGTCCGCGAAGCGCGAGGAGATGACGGCCTTGAAGCCGTAGTTCTGCAGCGCCCAGACGGCGTGCTCACGCGAGGAGCCGGTACCGAAGTCGGGGCCGGCGACCAGCACCGTGGCGCCCTTGTACTGCTCCTGGTTGAGGACGAACTGCGGGTCCTTGCGCCAGGCCTCGAACAGCCCGTCCTCGAAGCCGTCGCGGGTGACCTTCTTCAGCCAGTGGGCCGGGATGATCTGGTCGGTGTCGACGTTGCTGCGGCGCAGCGGGACGGCCCGGCCGGTGTGGGTGGTGAAAGCTTCCATGGTTCAGACTCCCGCGGGCGTGGCGACGGCGACGTCGGACAGATCGGCCGGTGAGGCCAGATGGCCGAGAACCGCCGTTGCGGCGGCGACCTGCGGCGAGACCAGGTGCGTACGACCGCCCTTGCCCTGCCGGCCCTCGAAGTTGCGGTTGGAGGTGGACGCGGAGCGCTCACCGGGCGCCAGCTGGTCGGGGTTCATACCCAGACACATCGAGCAGCCCGCGTGCCGCCATTCGGCGCCCGCCGCGGTGAAGACCTTGTCCAGACCCTCGGCGACGGCCTCCAGGGAGACCCGGACCGAGCCGGGGACGATCAGCATCCGTACGCCGTCGGCGACCTTGCGGCCTTCCAGGATCCCGGCCGCGGACCGCAGGTCCTCGATACGGCCGTTGGTGCACGAACCTACGAAGACGGTGTCCACCTTGATGTCCCGCAGCGGCTGACCCGCCGTCAACCCCATGTACTCCAGGGCCTTTTCGGCGGCGAAGCGCTCCGAGGCGTCCTCGTACGAAGCCGGGTCGGGGACGCTCGCCGAAAGCGGCGCGCCCTGGCCGGGGTTGGTGCCCCAGGTGACGAACGGCGCGAGCGCGGAGGCGTCGATGTGCACCTCGGCGTCGAAGACCGCGTCGTCGTCGGTGCGCAGCGTCTTCCAGTACTCGACCGCCGCGTCCCAGTCCGCGCCCTGCGGGGAGTGGTCGCGGCCGCGCAGGTAGGCGAAGGTGGTCTCGTCCGGGGCGATCATGCCGGCCCGGGCACCCGCCTCGATCGACATGTTGCAGATGGTCATCCGGGCTTCCATCGACAGCTTCTCGATGGCCGAACCGCGGTATTCCAGGACGTAGCCCTGGCCGCCGCCGGTGCCGATCCGGGCGATGATCGCCAGGATCAGGTCCTTGGCGGTGACGCCGTCCGGCAGCTCACCGTCGACGGTGATCGCCATGGTCTTGAAGGGGGCCAGCGGCAGCGTCTGGGTGGCCAGCACATGCTCGACCTGGCTGGTGCCGATGCCGAACGCCAGCGCGCCGAAGGCGCCGTGGGTGGAGGTGTGGCTGTCACCGCAGACCACGGTGGTGCCGGGCTGGGTCAGTCCCAACTGCGGTCCCACGACGTGGACAACGCCCTGCTCGACATCGCCCAGCGGGTGCAGCCGGACCCCGAACTCCGCGCAGTTCTTGCGCAGCGTCTCCAGCTGGGTGCGGGAGACCGGGTCGGCGATCGGCTTGTCGATGTCGAGGGTCGGGGTGTTGTGATCCTCGGTGGCGATGGTCAGGTCCGTCCGGCGCACCTGGCGGCCGGCCTTGCGGAGGCCGTCGAACGCCTGCGGGCTGGTGACCTCGTGCAGCAGGTGCAGATCGATGAAGAGGAGGTCGGGCTCGCCTTCCGCGCGCCGGACGACATGGTCGTCCCAGACCTTCTCCGCGAGTGTCCGTCCCATCGCTTTCCCTCCGACCGGCCGCATTGCCGGCCTTTCCTCGTCCGTGCGCGATGCCCGCAGAAATCCCCTTGCCGGGCCGTACGCCGGGCCCTGGTCGAGGGCCACACCTACAGATTGACGACTTCCCTGGAAAATTGAACTTGCGTTTCACAGTGTGAGACGCGAGTATCGTTGCATGGACAACTCTAGCGGCGTCGGCGTTCTCGACAAGGCAGCTCTGGTTTTGAGTGCCCTGGAGTCCGGTCCGGCCACCCTCGCCGGGCTGGTCGCGGCGACAGGGCTCGCACGACCCACGGCCCACCGGCTGGCCGTGGCACTGGAACACCACCGGATGGTGGCGAGGGACATGCAGGGCCGGTTCATCCTGGGCCCGCGGCTCTCCGAGCTGGCCGCGGCGGCCGGTGAGGACCGCCTGCTGGCCACGGCGGGCCCGGTACTCACCCACCTGCGCGATGTGACCGGCGAGAGCGCCCAGCTCTATCGCCGGCAGGGCGATATGCGGATCTGCGTGGCGGCGGCCGAGCGGCTGTCCGGACTGCGGGACACCGTCCCGGTCGGCTCCACGCTGCCCATGAAGGCGGGCTCGGCCGCCCAGATCCTGATGGCCTGGGAGGAGCCCGAGCGACTGCACCGCGGCCTCCAGGGTGCGCGCTTCACGGCCACCGCGCTGTCCGGCGTACGGCGCCGGGGCTGGGCCCAGTCGATCGGCGAGCGCGAGCCGGGCGTGGCCTCGGTCTCCGCCCCCGTGCGCGGCCCCTCGAACCGCGTGGTGGCCGCCGTATCGGTCTCCGGTCCGATCGAGCGGCTGACCCGCCACCCGGGCCGGATGCACGCCCAGGCGGTCATCGACGCGGCAGCCCGCCTTTCCGAGGGCCTGCGGCGCACCGGCTGAGCACCCCGTTACGGGGCGGGGCAGGGCAGGGACCGCCGTCGGCTGCGGTCGCGACGCCGAAAAAGACCGCGCACCGGCCGAGCACCCCGCTACGGGACAAGCCGGGGCAGGGGCCGCCGTCGGCCGCGGTCACGACGCGAAGGGGCGGCCCCGTGCAGACACTCCACACAGGGCCGCCCCACGCGCTCAGGCCGCCATCCGGTCCGCGGCCCGCTCCCCGCGGCGGCCGACCGGCACCGTCCCCAGGGCCTCCCCCAGCCCGTACGCCGGCATATTGACGTAGATGCTCTCGTACGAGCCCGCCGGGACGGCATAGGTCTCGTGCCAGAAGCCGACCTTGTTCCGCCCCTCCCGCACCCGCCGGTTGAACGCCGCCCAGGCCGGGCGGTGCTCGCCGCCCTGGTCCGCGGCGTAGGCGAACAGCTTCTCCTTCGAGTCCCAGTACTGGAGGACGGCGAAGTGCCTCGGCAGTCCGGGCAGCAGCCGGTAGCCGATCATCCCGCTGTCCGGATCCCGGGCCAGCTCCTTGATCATGCGCGGCATGGCGAGGAACACCGGCAGCCAACTGCGCACCGCACGCCAGCTGTTGAAGCGCATCCCGATGAGGAAGACCACCACCTCCCGGTCACCGTCCGCCGTCATCCGCCCCTGTACCGGCTTGCCGCTCATGGCAGCCCCCTTCCGACATCGGATAGCGTCGCTATCCACCTTTAGATAGTGACACTCCCCAATCGGAGGCGCAAGGGGTGGGCGACCGGCGGAGCCGAGCGAGCGCAGCGGGGGGCGACGGCCATGATCAGGAACTACCTGCGCGAGGGACTGCCGCCACCGGGACCGCAGGATCACCGCACCCGCTCCGTGGGCGAAGGGGGACATCCGCACCAGCCCCGGCCGGCTCGGGTGTTGTGAACAAGGCCGGGCGGCGCCCAACCGGCGCCATGCGCACGGCAGTTGACACGAAAAGGCCCCCCGCATGATGCGGGGGGCCTTCTCCGTCTTGTACCCCCGACCGGATTCGAACCGGCGCTACCGCCTTGAGAGGGCGGCGTGCTAGGCCGCTACACAACGGGGGCAAGTCTTCTTGCAGTTGGGAGCTTCACGAGGATGCTCCGCGCTGGGCTACCAGGACTCGAACCTAGACTAAATGAACCAGAATCACTCGTGCTGCCAATTACACCATAGCCCATGGTGGTTTAGACCAGTACCCCCGACCGGATTCGAACCGGCGCTACCGCCTTGAGAGGGCGGCGTGCTAGGCCGCTACACAACGGGGGCCCTAGCGATCCCCACCCGGCGGAAGCCGGATGTTTGTCTCCGTGAGTGACAGTGGGTGCGACCCGGACTGTCTCCCTGGGAAGGATCTGTACCCCCGACCGGATTCGAACCGGCGCTACTGCCTTGAGAGGGCAGCGTGCTAGGCCGCTACACAACGGGGGCTTTGCAGATAAGCTCTGCGAGCTGGCCTACCAGGACTCGAACCTAGACTAACTGAACCAGAATCAGTCGTGCTGCCAATTACACCATAGGCCATCAAAGCGCAACCCCCCGTGGGGGGTCTTATTTTGACTGCGCCTCCCGGCCGGGCCTCTCGGCCCTCTCGGGCGGCGCAGGAAGAACATTACCTGATCGTGGACGGCGCACCAAAACCGATAACTCCGCGCAACAGCTCGGGGAGCTCCGCCAGGCTCGCGATCCGACGCACCCCCGCGGGCAGCTCCTCGCCGGTGCCCGCACGGTCCAGCCATACGGCCGTCAGCCCGGCGTCCCGGGCGCCCAGCGCGTCGATGTCGAGCTTGTCGCCGATGTACACGACCTCGGCGGGAGTTAGGCCGAGCGCCTGACAGGCGCCGGTGAACGCCTCCGCGGCGGGCTTGGCGCACCCCAGCTCGTCGGAGCAGAAGACCGCCTCGAAGCAGGTACGGATCCCCAGGGCGGCCAGCTTGCGCTCCTGGTTGGCGGTGGTGGCGTTGGACAGCACCGCCTGCCGTACCAAGGGGGCCAGGGCCGCCAGTGCGGGCGCGGAGTCCGGGAAGAGGGTCCAGGACGCCTCGTAGTGCGCGATGTACCGGCCGAACCAGGCGTCCGCCTCGGTGTCGGAGAGCGGGGTCCCCAGGAACGTCCGGGCCCGGCCTCTGCGGTGATCGAGAAAGCCCACCTCGCCGGCGAGGAAGCGGGCGAACTCGGTCTCCATGGCCGTCCGCCAGCGCTCCAGGGCCGCTTCCTCGCCGCCGTACGCGTCGAGGAGGCCCTCGGTCCGCAGGTGCCGCAGGACACCGGCCCGGTCCGATCCGGTGTAGTCGAAGAGGGTGTCGTCGAGGTCCCACAGGACGGCGCGGAGGGGCATACCGGCAATCTAGCGAAGGGGTCCGGATACGCCAGGGGCCCGGACACCGTGCGGTGTCCGGGCCCCTTCAGGCGGTCGCGGGATCAGCCGGCCAGCTTGGCCAGGGCCGCGTCGATGCGCTGGAGGGTGCGCTCCTTGCCCAGGATCTCCAGGGACTCGAAGAGCGGCAGGCCGACCGTGCGGCCGGTGACGGCCACCCGGACCGGGGCCTGGGCCTTGCCGAGCTTGAGGCCGTGCTCCTCACCGGCGGCCAGGACGGCCTCCTTGAGGGGCTCGGGGCCGGCGGTCCAGTCGGCGGCGTCCAGCTTGGCGCGGGCGGTGGTCAGCAGCGCCACCGGGTCGCCCTTGCCCATGGCCTTGGTCCAGGACGCCTCGTCCTCGACCGGCTCCTTGCGGAAGAGGAAGTCGACATTGGCGGTGATGTCGGAGAGGACCGTCAGGCGGGTCTGGGCGTGCGGGGCGATGGCGCGCCAGGCGGCCTCGTCGAAGTCCTCGGGGGCCCAGTTGGCGTGCGGGGCCGTCAGCCAGGGCTCGCAGGCCGTGATGAAGGACTCCAGGTCCAGGCGCCGGATGTGGTCGGCGTTGATCGCCTCGGCCTTCTTCAGGTCGAAGCGGGCCGGGTTGGCGTTGACGTCCGCGATGTCGAACTTCTCGATCAGCTCCTGCACCGAGAAGAGGTCCTGGTCGGCGGAGAAGGACCAGCCGAGCAGCGCGAGGTAGTTGAGCAGGCCCTCGGGGAGGAAGCCGCGCTCGCGGTAGAGGTTGAGGTTGGCCTGCGGGTCGCGCTTGGAGAGCTTCTTGTTGCCCTCGCCCATGACGTACGGGAGGTGGCCGAAGGCCGGGATCTCCTTGGCCACGCCCAGCTCGATCAGGGCCTTGTAGAGGGCGATCTGGCGGGGGGTGGAGGAGAGCAGGTCCTCGCCGCGCAGGACGTGGGTGATCCCCATCAGGGCGTCGTCGACCGGGTTGACCAGGGTGTACAGCGGGGCGCCGTTGGCGCGGACGATGCCGTAGTCCGGGACGTTCTCCGGGGTGAAGGTCAGCTCGCCGCGCACCAGGTCGGTGAAGGTGATCGGCGCGTCGGGCATCCGGAAGCGGACGATGGAGGTCCGGCCCTCGGCGTCGTAGGCGGCCTTCTGCTCGGCGGTCAGCTCGCGGCAGGTGCCGTCGTAGCCGGAGGGCTTGCCGGCCTTGCGGGCGGCGTCACGGCGCTCGTCGAGCTCTTCGGTGGTGCAGTAGCAGTGGTAGGCGTGGCCGGCGGCGAGGAGCTTGTCGGCGAGGTCCTTGTAGAGGTCCATGCGCTGCGACTGGCGGTACGGCGCGTGCGGGCCGCCGACCTCGGGGCCCTCGTCCCAGTCGAAGCCCAGCCAGTGGAACGACTCCAGCAGCTGGTTGTAGGACTCTTCGGAGTCGCGGGCCGCGTCGGTGTCCTCGATCCGGAAGACCAGGGTGCCCTTGTTGTGCCGTGCGTAGGCCCAGTTGAACAGGGCGGTACGGATCAGGCCGACATGGGGGTTACCGGTCGGGGAGGGACAGAAACGGACGCGGACGGGGGTCGCGTTAGCCACGCTTGATCACCTTGTTGGTGAGAGTGCCGATGCCTTCGATGGTGACGGCGACCTCGTCGCCGACGTTGAGGGGGCCGACCCCGGCCGGGGTGCCCGTGAGGATGACGTCGCCGGGGAGCAGGGTCATGGCCTCGGTGATGTGGACGATCAGGTCCTCCACCGGGCGGACCATGTCGCTGGTGCGGCCGAGCTGGCGCTGTTCGCCGTTGACCGTGCACTGGATGGCGAGGCCGGCGGCGATGTCGGCGGGGTCCAGCCCGGTCTCGACCCAGGGGCCGAGCGGGCAGGAGCTGTCGAAGCCCTTGGCCCGCGCCCACTGGTTCTCGCGCTGCTGCACATCGCGGGCGGTGACGTCGTTGGCGCAGGTGTAGCCGAGGATCACGTCCTTGACGCGCTCGCGGGGCACCTCACGGCACATCCGGCCGATGACGACGGCGAGCTCCGCCTCGTGGTGCACCTCCTGGGAGAAGGAGGGGTACGCGATGGGGTCGCCGGGGCCGATCACCGAGGTGGACGGCTTGAAGAAGGTGACCGGGACGTCCGGGACGGCGTGGCCCAGCTCGGCGGCGTGTTCGGCGTAGTTGCGGCCGATCGCGACGACCTTGTTGGGGAGGACCGGCGGCAGCAGCCGGACCTTGTCGAGGGGGACCTTTTGGCCCGAGCGCTCGAATTCCGCGAAGGGATGCCCCTTGATGACGTCGAGTTCGCCGTCTTCGAGGACGCCGAAGCCGACGTTGCCGTCGATGGAGAATCTTGCGATGCGCACGGGTTGCCGTTGCCCCTCATTGATCACTGGCCGGAGTTGACACTCCAGGCTATCGCGGGGCTGCTGCCGGTCCGCCGCTGATTACGCCGGGACGACCTGCTCGGGGGCGGTCATCAGGACCGTACGGCGGGGGTTGGCGGTCTGAGCCGGCAGCTCGACGGTGTGCTCCGGGGCCTCGGTGCCGAGCTCCTCGGCGTCGGTGAGGTGGGCCAGGGTGGTGCGCCGCGGGTTGGCTATGTTGCGGAACATCATCGTCGTCTTCACTGCTGCATGCCTCGCGTCATCGAAGTCGGGAAAGGGCTTGCGGAAAGCTGCCTTGTCATTCTCGGCAACTGTGTAAAGCGTCAGGCTAAGCGCGCTATTCCCTGCGATGTGCCGGGGGACTCAATGATCTTCCTGTGAGTTTGCTCACGAAGTGTGTGACAAATGCCGCATTTCCCATGATCAACAACCCTGGGCGAATCGGACAATGGCGGAGTGAAGTGCACGTTCCGCTCCCGATCACCGCACCTGGGACAGCCTTGAGGGGCGGCCGACTCGCGGATAAAAGTCCGTTATCGACGGTGGAATCTTCGACACGTCGTAACGCCTTCCGCACATTGCGTCACCCAAGTCACAGTGCGGCACTCCGCTCTTGTTGGAGATCCGGCACTGTGCTGGAATTCCACGGACCGCCGCATGTTTGAGCCGGCGCGCAGGGCGCAACGAAGCGCCGCGCGGCGGTGCCGTCCACTCCGATCGAGAGGACAGCCCGCCGGTCATCACGACCGCCATGGGGGGACTTAGCGGTCCCCATACGACTCGACACCGTCCCGCCGAGGTGGGACGCCTGGTCCAGAGGTTGCGACGCTAGTGCAGGGACGTTTCAAGAGGGATGGCAGCGCTGCGGCGGACCCGGAGCTGCGCGGCGGAACCGACCGCGCCTCCTCGCCCCAGCGCGCCCAGGGCAACGGTTCCGCCGGGGGCAGCACACTGCCCGTCGACGGGGGCGGCCAGGCGCCGGGCAATGACGCCGTGGACAGCGGTAAGCCCAAGGCGTCGAAGGGGGCCAGTGGCCCCGGTTCGCGAATAGCGCTGCGCAACTGGCGCATCAGCACCCGTCTGGTCTCCCTGCTCGCGCTTCCCGTGGTCGCCGCGACCACGCTGGGCGGTATGCGCATCGGCACGTCGCTGGAGAACATCGACCAGCTCGACAAGATGCAGCTGCTCACCGAGATGACCCGGCAGGCCACCGAGCTCGCCGACGCGTTGCAGGTGGAGCGGGACAAGTCGGCCGGTCCGCTGGCCGGCAGCGGGAACGTCAAGGACGACGCCAACGTCGTCGCGCCCCGCGAGGCGACCGACCGCGCCCGGCTGTCGTTCAACCAGGCCACCGATGACATCCGGGGCCAGGACGCCACGATGACCGGTGTCCGGGCGACCGTCCTGGAGATCACCCGCCAGCTCAACACCCTCAACGAGATCCGCAACAACGCCTACAAGGACGCGGACAACTCGACCCGGACGGTCACCAGCTACAACCAGCTGATCAACTCGCTGCTGTCGCTCTCCCAGGACATGGCGCAGGCGACCAGCAACCCGGAGATGATCCGCAGTACCCGTGCGCTGGCGGCGTTCTCGTCGGCCAAGGAGTACGCGTCGATCCAGCGCGCCCTGGTCAGTGCCGGCCTCGCCCACGAGGGCGGCCCGCAGCTGTCCTCCAACGACCGGCTGGCCGGCCGTAACGCCGAGAACAACGAGAAGGCGGCCCGCGACCGCTTCTCGCAGATCTACACCAGCAACGGGGAGAACAGCGCCGGCGCGCTGACCCGCGGTCTGGACGGCAACAACGACGAGATCAAGGCCGCGGTGGCCTTCGCGCACCGCGCCTTCGCCAGCGGTTCCGGCATCCGCAGCCAGGACTACCGCTACCTCGACTGGTACGACTCCGACACCGTCAAGATCGACGAGATGTCGCGTATCGAGACCACGCTGCTCTCGGAGATGGAGCAGAAGTCCCGCGAGCTGCGCAACGAGGCCACCCAGTCCGCGATCATCAGCGGTGCGCTGATCCTGCTCGTCCTCGGCGTCTCGCTGGTCGGCGCGTTCGTCGTGGCGCGGTCCATGGTCCGCTCGCTGCGCCGGCTCCAGGACACCGCGCAGAAGGTCGCCCAGGACCGGCTGCCCGAGCTGGTCAAGCAGCTGTCCGAGTCCGACCCGCAGGACGTGGACACCTCTGTCGAGTCCGTCGGTGTGCACAGCCGGGACGAGATCGGCCGGGTGGCCGCGGCCTTCGACGACGTGCACCGCGAGGCGGTCCGCCTCGCCTCCGAGCAGGCGCTGCTGCGGGGCAACGTCAACGCGATGTTCACCAACCTCTCGCGCCGCTCCCAGGGTCTGATCCAGCGTCAGCTCTCGCTGATCTCCGAACTGGAGTCCCGCGAGGCCGACCCGGACCAGCTGTCCTCCCTCTTCAAGCTCGACCACCTCGCCACCCGCATGCGCCGTAACGGTGAGAACCTCCTGGTCCTCGCCGGTGAGGAGCCGGGGCGCCGGTGGACACGGCCGGTGCCGCTGGTCGACGTGCTCCGTGCCGCCGCCTCCGAGGTGGAGCAGTACGAGCGGATCGAGCTCAACGCCGTACCGCAGACCGAGGTCGCGGGCCGGGTCGTCAACGACCTCGTGCACCTCCTCGCCGAGCTGCTGGAGAACGCCACCTCGTTCTCCTCCCCGCAGACCAAGGTCAAGGTCACCGGTCACGCGCTGCCCGACGGCCGGGTGCTGGTCGAGATCCACGACACCGGTATCGGCCTGTCCCCCGAGGACCTGTCGGCGATCAACGAGCGGCTGGCCAGCCCGCCGACCGTGGACGTCTCGGTCTCCCGGCGCATGGGTCTGTTCGTGGTCGGCCGGCTGTCCCTGCGGCACGGCATCCGTATCCAGCTGCGGCCCTCCGACTCCGGCGGCACCACCGCGCTGGTCATGCTGCCGGTCGATGTCGCCCAGGGCGGCAAGAAGCCGGCGCCCAGCAACGCCAAGGGCGGCGGCGGTGACCACGGCGGCACGCCCGCCAGCCGGCTCGCGGGGCTCCAGCCGCGCGGTCAGGTCGGTTCGGGTCCCTCGGCCGGCGGGCGTCCCGCGCTGCCCGGCCGCGGTGGCCCCGGCGGCGGTGCGCCCAGCGCCTTCGGCGCCTCGGCGCCCTCCGGCCGTACGGCCCCGCCCGGTGCGGGCTCCCCCGGTGCCCCGGCGCAGGGCGGCGACGCCCGCCCGGCCGCCGGCCGTCCCGCCGGCTCGCGTCCCTCGCTGCCCACCCGCGGCGCGGACAACGGCCCGGCGCCCACCGTCGCCCCGCCGACCGGCGCCCCGCGCCGCGAGGAGCGTCCGCAGCTGCCCGCCCGTGGCGCCGCGGCCGAGCTGCCGAGCGGTCCGCCCGCCGGCGGCCAGGGCGGCGGCCAGGGCACTCAGCAGCCCGGCGGTACGAGCTGGGGCGCGCGCCGTGAGCGCGGCGGCTCCGACGACTGGCCGCTGACGCCCCGCGAGACGCAGGAGCGCCCGCGCGGCCACGAGGAGCCGGAGACCACCGGCAGCTTCGAGCGGCCCGCGCCGAGCGGCGGCCCCGGTGACACCGCGGCGTTCGCCCGTCCCGACTTCAACGGTCCGCCGCCCGCCGCGGACGCCTCCCCGCGCGGGTCCCGCCCGCAGGGCGCGCGTCCGGCCGGCCAGGGTGCGGGCAACGGCCCCGCCGACACCGGACAGTTCCCCGTGCCGGACGGCAACACGGGGCAGTACGAGACCGGTCGCTACGAGACGGGCCAGTACCGGCGCCCGGACAGCGACACCGGGCAGTTCCAGCAGCCCGACGGCGACACGGGCCGGTACCAGCGGCCCGACAGCGACACCGGCCAGTACGAGACCGGGCAGTACGAGACCGGGCAGTTCGAGACCGGGCAGTACCAGCGGCCGGACGCCGACCGGGCCGCGTACGCCGACGAGTCGCAGGGCACCGGGCAGTTCCCGGTGCAGCGGTCGCAGGACAGCGGTGCGCCGTCCGCCGATGTGCTCGGTGAGGCGGACGCCGGTCCCGGCGACGGCCGTACGCCGATCTTCGACACCATCGAGTCCAACTGGTTCAACCACCCGGCGGCCGCCGCTGCCGGGGTACCGCCTCAGGGCGACGCCGAGCCCGAGGCACCGCGGCTGCCGCGCCGCGCGGCCGCGCAGGACGGCCCGGCGCGCGGCGAGGCTCGCAACGACGCGCGCAGCGAGGCACCGCTCAACGGTGCGCGCGGCACGGCGCCGGCCGAGGCCACCGGCCAGTGGCGCAGCTCGCCGAACGACGAGACGTGGCGGCAGGCGGAGCAGATCCGCCAGCCCGCCGCGGGCGGTGTCACCACCTCCGGGCTGCCCCGCCGGGTCCCGCGCGCGAACCTCGTCGCGGGCACCGCGCAACAGCAGCAGTCCACCCAGAGCGGTCCCCAGGTCTCGCGTGCGCCCAGTGATGTGCGCGGGCGGCTGACCAATCTCCGTCGGGGTATTCAGCAAGGCCGGCAGGCCGGGACGTCGTCCACCGGCACCCACGGCATTGTCGATCCCACTCACCAGCAGGAGCGTTAGTTGAGTCCGATGAGCCAGGCGGCGCAGAACCTGAACTGGTTGATCACCAACTTCGTGGACAACACCCCCGGGGTGTCACACACGGTGGTGGTCTCCGCGGACGGTCTGCTCCTCGCCATGTCCGAGGGCTTCCCCCGCGACCGTGCCGACCAGTTGGCGGCGGTGGCCTCCGGCCTGACCTCGCTGACCTCCGGCGCGTCCCGCATCTTCGAGGGCGGGACGGTCAACCAGACCGTGGTGGAGATGGAGCGTGGCTTCCTGTTCATCATGTCCGTCTCCGACGGATCGTCGCTGGCCGTGCTGGCGCACCCCGAGTGCGACATCGGCCTGGTCGGCTACGAAATGGCCCTGCTGGTCGACCGCGCGGGCACGGTGCTGACACCGGATCTGCGCGCCGAACTTCAGGGCAGCCTGCTGCACTGAGCGGCGCCCGCAGCGCCGCTCCGTACAGACCAACCATCCATGTGCCGCACCCCCCACCGGCCCAACATCAGTTGTCCCGTCCGGAGGACCCATGACCCCGCCACCTGCCACTTCCGACCCGTACGGCGCCTACAGCCAAGCGCCGTACGGGAACGAAGGTGACCAGCCGCTGGTGCGCCCGTACGCCATGACCGGAGGCCGGACCCGGCCGCGCTACCAGCTCGCCATCGAGGCGCTGGTCAGCACGACCGCCGACCCCTCTCAGCTGCCCGGGCTGCTGCCCGAGCACCAGCGGATCTGCCACCTGTGCCGTGAGGTGAAGTCGGTCGCCGAGGTCTCCGCACTGCTGCACATCCCGCTGGGTGTGGCGCGGATTCTGGTCGCGGACCTGGCGGAGGCCGGGATGGTGGCGATCCACCAGCCGGGCGGCAGCGGTGAAGCCGGTGGCACGCCAGACGTGACCTTGCTCGAGAGGGTGCTCAGTGGACTTCGCAAGCTCTGACAGCGGTTCGGACGGGGCTGCGGCCCGCGCCACGACCTCCGCCAAGATCGTGGTGGCGGGCGGCTTCGGCGTGGGCAAGACCACGTTCGTCGGGGCCGTCTCAGAGATCAACCCGCTGCGCACCGAGGCCGTGATGACCTCCGCCTCGGCGGGCGTCGACGATCTCAGCCACGTCCAGGACAAGACCACGACGACCGTGGCGATGGACTTCGGCCGGATCACGCTGGACCAGGACCTGATCCTGTACCTCTTCGGTACGCCGGGCCAGGACCGCTTCTGGTTCATGTGGGACGACCTGGTCCGCGGCGCGATCGGCGCCGTGGTCCTGGTCGACACCCGCCGGCTCGCCGACTGCTTCCCGGCCGTCGACTACTTCGAGAACAGCGGGCTGCCGTTCGTCATCGCCCTGAACGGCTTCGAGGGGTATCAGCCCCACACGCCCGACGAGGTGCGTGAGGCGCTCCAGATCGGCCCGGGGACGCCGATCATCGCCACCGACGCCCGGCACCGCAACGAGGCGAAGAGCGCGCTGATCACGCTCGTGGAGCATGCCCTGATGGCGCGGCTCCAGTAGTCCGCCGGAACCGGCCCGCCGCCATCCGGCGCGGACCGTACGGCAGTTGTCAGGGGCGGGGTGCGCCCCCCTGCCCCGGACCGGATTCCGGCATCCTGAGTCGATCTGTGTCCTTCGACACGCCCACAATTTTGCTTCATAACGTTTCGACAGTGAATCAGCAGGGTTTCGACACCCCGCGCGCATGCCCGGCTTCGCTGCGCTCACAATTCTCCTGCATTTTGGCGCGGCTCGCCCTTAACGCCCCTTTTATCTCGGGCCCTTTCACGCCTCCTCCGGCTTTACCCAGTGTTTGGAACGCACCGCCCTGACGTGCTGAAATTCGCTGAACTCCGGAGTAGGAACGCCCAGAAGAAACGGCACACAAGTCAGTGCCGGCGCCGAGAGGTTGTTGGTCGAGTGAGGCGAAGCAAGGCGAGCCCCGAGCCGCAGGAACCGCGGCGGGGCAACTTCACACCGCCGCCCAGAGGTGGCCTACCGGCTTCCGACGCGCCCGAAAATTCGGTCGCGAAGCCTCCGGCCAGTGGCGGTAAGTACTCCCCGCGCAACTGGCGCGTGGCGACCCGCCTGAACGCCATTCTGCTGATCCCCGTAATCCTCGCCCTGATCTTCGGCGGGCTGCGGGTGGACAGTTCGTTCGCCACCTGGCAGGAAGCGCAGGACGCGGAGAACACCGCGAAGCTGGTCCGTGCGTCGCTCACCTACAGCAACGCCCTGCTCGACGAGCGGGACCGCACCGCGGCGCCGCTGCTGAAGGGCAAGAAGGACGACCCGGCCGTGCAGGGGGCGCGGGACGCCACCGACGCCGCCGCCGAGAAGTTCCACCAGGCCGCCAAGGCCATGCCGGACAAGCCGGGCCTCAAGCGCCGCCTCGCCGCGTTCGAGAAGTCCGAGCCCAAGCTCCAGCAGCTGCGCCAGGCGGCCTACACCGCCAAGCTGCGCGGTGTGCAGACCGAAGAGGGCTATGTCGAGGTCCAGCACCCGCTGATGGAGTTCGCCAACGAACTCGGCCTGGGCACCGGCAACATCACCTCCTACGGCCGTACCGTCTACGCCGTCGCGCTGGCCAAGGCCGCCGTGTCGCTCCAGCGGTCCATCGGCACCCACCTCCTGGTCGACCCGGCGTCCCCGCAGGGCGGCAAGGAGCACAAGCTTCAGCTGACCGCCTTCGCGTCGTACCGCTACCTGGAGGGCATCGCCATCGGCGAGTACACCTCCGGCGGTACGCCCGAGGACGTCGAGCGCCTCAAGAAGGACGGCGAGGCGCTCAAGCAGGCCGCGCAGCAGAAGATCGCGCGGGCGAAGGAGCAGGCGCAGGCCACCGGCCGGCCGTTCCGCACCCCGCCGTCGATCGACCAGATGGGCACCCTGATCGCCACCGGCGCGGCGCCCGAGACGCTGGGCGCGCGGGGCCTCACCTCCGACACCTACTTCGCGGCCGCGACCGGCAAGTTCGACATGTACCGGTCCATCGAGAAGGACCTGTCGGACAAGGCCGTGAACGAGGCGGCGCAGATCTCCGACGACGCCCGCCAGTCGACCTTCATCGACTCCGGCATCGTGCTCGCCGCGCTGATCATCGCGTTCGTCGTGGCCGGTCTGATGGCCCGCCGGATGAGCCGCAACATGCGCCAGCTGCGCACCGCCGCCTTCGGCATCGCCGAGCAGCGGCTGCCGATGCTGGTCGACCAGCTCTCGCGGACGGATCCGGGCCGGGTCGACACCCGCGTCCAGCCCATCCCGATCGCCACCACCGACGAGATCGGTGAGGTCGCCCGGGCCTTCGACCAGGTGCACCGCGAGGCCGTCCGGCTCGCCGCCGAGCAGGCGCTGCTGCGGGGCAACGTCAACGCGATCTTCACCAACCTCTCCAGCCGCAACCAGGGTCTGATCGAGCGCCAGTTGGAGCTGATCACCGACCTGGAGAACAACGAGGCGGACCCGGACCAGCTGGAGAGCCTCTTCCGGCTCGACCACCTCGCCACCCGTATGCGACGCAACGGCGAGAACCTCCTCATCCTCGCGGGCGAGGAGCCCGGCCGCCGCTGGAACCAGCCGGTGCCGCTGGTCGACGTCCTGCGGGCGGCGATCAGTGAGGTCGAGTCCTACGAGCGAATAGACCTCACCGGCGTCCCCGAGAGCGAGATCCACGGCACCGCCGTGACCGACCTCGTGCACCTGCTGTCCGAGCTGCTGGAAAACGCCACCACGTTCTCCTCCCCGCAGACGAAGGTGCGGGTGGCCGCGACCCGGCTGCCCGACGGCCGGGTGATGATCGAGATCCACGACAAGGGCATCGGGCTCACCCCCGAGGACTTCGCGGACATCAACCACAAGCTGGCGAACCCGCCGAGCGTGGATGCCGCGATCTCCCAGCGCATGGGCCTGTTCGTGGTCGGCCGGCTGGCCGACCGGCACGGAATCCGGGTGCAGCTGCGCCCCTCCGGCGAGCAGGCGGGCACCACGTCGCTGGTCATGCTGCCCGAGGCGATCACCCACGGTGGTGGTGGCGACGAGCAGTTCGACGACGACTTCACGGTCTCCCGGATCGTGCCGGAGAACCAGCAGCACACGGCGTACGAGAACCAGCAGCGCACCGCCGCCGAGCTGGGCTTCGACGACAGCCGCTACGGCCGGCCGGACTCCGGTGACCTGGACATGGTGGGCCGCTCGCTGATCCGCGAGGAGCGCCGGGCCGCACTGGAGGCCCAGGCCTCCGGTGAGCAGGCTCCCGGGTACCAGCAGGACGAGCGTCCGCTCTTCCGTGACGAGGTGCCGTCCGGCGGCGCGTACCAGGACTTCCCGTCCCAGGACTTCCCGTCCCAGGACTTCCCGTCCCAGGCATATGCGGAAGCCGATCAACCGCTCTACGACGACCGGTCGCACGGTGGCCACGCGTTCGGCGAGCCGGGCTTCGCGGAGACCACGGGCCAGCAGCCATACGTCTCCCACGAGGCGGCACAGCCGGACGAATGGACCGAACGCCCCGCATTCGAGGGCTACTTCGGAACCGAAGCGGAATCTGACCGGAATACAACTGCCGCTCCCGCTGACGCCGCTGAGCGCGTACCATTCGAGCGTCCGGGCCCCACACCGAGCGATGCCCCCTCGCTGACGGACGCCGGCCTTCCGCGCCGCGGAGGCCGCGACCAGCAAGCACCGCAGGTGCAGGAGCAGCGGGGCACGCCGGAGACCGGCCAGGACGGCTCCGACTGGCGCAGCTCCAACGACGAGCGCTGGGAGCGGGCGGAGCGGCTGCGTGAGCCGAAGGCGGGCGGAGTCACCTCTTCCGGCCTCCCCCGGCGGGTACCCAAGGCCAACCTGGTCGAAGGTGCCGCGGAGCAGACCCCGCAGGGCGGCCCCCAGGTCTCCCGCGCCCCGGAGGACGTCCGCGGCAGGCTGAGTAACCTGCGCCGCGGCGTCCAGCAGGGACGCAACGTCGGCACGGACCCCTCCGGGGTCCCCCAGAATGACCAACAGGGCTTCGGCCCCGGCAGCACCTACGATCAGGAGCGTTAGTGTGAGCCCGATGAGCCAGGCGGCGCAGAATCTGAACTGGTTGATCACCAACTTCGTGGACAACACCCCTGGGGTGTCCCACACGGTCGTGGTCTCCGCGGACGGTCTCCTCCTCGCCATGTCCGAGGGCTTCCCTCGTGACAGAGCCGATCAGTTGGCGGCGGTGGCCTCCGGCCTGACGTCGCTGACCTCCGGCGCGTCCCGCATCTTCGAGGGCGGTAGCGTCAACCAGACCGTGGTGGAGATGGAGCGCGGCTTCCTCTTCATCATGTCCGTCTCCGACGGATCGTCGCTGGCCGTGCTGGCGCACCCCGAGTGCGACATCGGCCTGGTCGGCTATGAGATGGCCCTGCTGGTCGACCGCGCGGGCACGGTACTGACGCCGGATCTGCGCGCCGAACTTCAGGGAAGTCTTCTCAACTAAAAGACAGGCAGTGCGTTTCCCGCCACCGCGCCTTATGGTTCGGTGGCGCGACCGGCGTCAGACAGGCAAGTTGGAGGAGGAGACGTGGCAACGCCCCCGAGCGGATACCCGTACGGTTCCGGACAGGAGTCCGGGCCTGTGGGCGAGACCCATAACAACCGCTTCAACTTCCCGTCTGCGCCGAGCCGCCGGCCGCAGCGGCCCCAGCAGCAGCAGCCCCGGCCGTACGACTCCCAGCCGTACGAGCCGCCGGTGTACGACCAGCCCCAGGCACCGCGCATCCAGCCGGTGCAGCCGCAACGGCGCGCGCCCGAGCCCGCCCCCACCGGCGCGAACAACCCGCTGGTGCGCCCGTACGCCATGACCGGAGGCCGGACCCGGCCGCGCTACCAGCTCGCCATCGAGGCACTGGTCAGCACGACCGCCGACCCCTCCAAGCTGCAAGGCCAGTTGCCGGAGCACCAGCGCATCTGCCACCTCTGCCGTGAGATCAAGTCAGTAGCCGAGATCTCCGCGCTTCTCTCCATCCCCCTCGGCGTCGCCCGGATCCTCGTCGCCGACCTGGCAGAGGCCGGACTCGTCGCCATCCATCAGCCCGGCGGGGACGAGACCGCCGGCGGACAGCCAGATGTGACACTGCTCGAAAGGGTGCTCAGTGGACTTCGCAAGCTCTAGCGGTGCAGCCCGCTCCACCACCTCCGCGAAAATCGTGGTGGCGGGCGGCTTCGGCGTGGGCAAGACCACGTTCGTCGGGGCCGTCTCAGAGATCAACCCGCTGCGCACCGAAGCCGTGATGACCTCCGCCTCGGCGGGCATCGACGACCTCACGCACGCGCCGGACAAGACGACCACGACCGTGGCCATGGACTTCGGCCGGATCACCCTGGACCAGGACCTGATCCTGTACCTCTTCGGTACGCCGGGCCAGGACCGCTTCTGGTTCATGTGGGACGACCTGGTCCGCGGCGCGATCGGCGCCGTCGTGCTGGTCGACACCCGCCGTCTCGCCGACTGCTTCCCCGCGGTCGACTACTTCGAGAACAGCGGACTGCCCTTCGTCATCGCCCTCAACGGCTTCGACGGACACCAGCCCTACACGCCCGACGAGGTACGTGAGGCGCTGCAGATCGGCCCCGACGCGCCGATCATCACCACCGACGCGCGGCACCGCAGCGAGGCCAAGAGCGCGCTCATCACGCTCGTGGAGCACGCGCTGATGGCGCGCCTGCGCTAAGGAAGCGTCCGGGCTCCCCGTGCCCGCACGCGCGCAACGACGAAAGGCCCCCACACCGTTCAGGTGCGGGGGCCTTCGTCGTCCCAGGAGCCCGTACGCGGCGCTCTACGGGCTCCTGGGACGCAATCCCGGCGTCAGCGGCGCTCGGGGCACTGCTTCCATGCGAAGTGGTACAGGGTGTTGATGCTGCCGTCGGTGGAGTCCATGGCCATGTAGCTGGTGGACTTGGGGTCCGCCGACTTGGCGTCCACCCTCATCTCGGTGTTGATGTTGAAGTAACGCTCCTCGCCGCAGGGGGCGTACACCAGCGCGTCGATGTCGGCCTCGTCCGAGGTCTGCCAGTTGGAGTCGTAGGGCCCGGTGAAGCTGTGGCTCTTACGGGTCGTCTGCTGCTGGCCCTGGAAGTAGTAGCCGGCCGTCTCCAGCCCCTTGGCCCCCGGCGCCAGGGAGGCGTAGCCGCGGTAGTCGGCCCGGGCGATGGCGTACGTGAAGCCCTGCGGGACATGCACGTTCAGCGCGATCTGGCAGTTCTTGCGGGAGTCGGTGGGCTTGCTGCCGCTGCCCGCCTGGGCGAGGTACTCGCTGTACGTGACGGTGAAGGCCGTGTTGTCGGGGGCGATGGCCACTGCGGCGCTGCCGGGTCTGCACCCCGAACCGTTGACCGTGGCGACGGTAATGGTGATCTTGCCGGTCGGCGGGTCGTCGCCGAACCGGGCGGTGGCGGTGGGGGATGCCGATCCGGCGAGGAGCAACGATGCCACTGCGGCACCAGCACTGAGCGTGCTGAGCATGGGCTTTCCTTCCGGTCGTCCTAGGCCCGCGGCGCGGGAACACCAGGAGAAGAAATGACGAGCGCATGCCAGCATGGGCAGCACCGCTTGAACAGCTCTGCTCCCGAGGGTTGAGGCGAACCTACGCCTTGATTCGGACGCGGGCTGCCGAACCGGAACACCGGTGTGGTGGGGGCCGGTTGCGCCTATGGCTTGTGGGTGGTGGGTCGGAGGGGACGCCCGGTAAGCCGTCCTCGGCGCGGGCGACGCGGGTCCCAGAGGTTCTTCGCCCCGTTGTTCGCTCCGGGTCCTGCGGGCGGCTCACCGGGCATCCCCTCCGACCTCCGTCTGTGCGCGGCTATCCCGCCGTACCGATGACCGTTACGGCAGCGCTGCACGGCACCCTTGGCAGGCACCGGGCCATGCCGCCGCTCTTTGGGCGCGGGCCGTCGCGAGGGCTGTGACGGGCGGTGCCACCGTCCGTCAGTCGGCAACGGGGGACGGTCGGAGGGGATGTACCGGGGCCCGCCCGCAGGACCGAAGCAAACACCGGGGCAATCAAACGCACGCAGCCGCGTCGCCCGCGCCGTGGGGGCACCTCCCGGCCGGAGGCTGGGGGAGGGTCCCGGTGCGTCCCCTCCGACCCCCGCGGCAACCACGCAACCCGCAACGGCGCCAGCCACCACGGCACCGCACCAAACAACGTACGCAGACAAAAACAAGGGACCCCGCAACCGCGGGGCCCCAAGTCGGCGCAATCAGCGAAGCGTCACCGCTGCCAGCTGGTAGCCCCATGGAAGCCACTCTGACGCTCCAGCCGCCGCCAACGGGCGGCCGTGGCGCGGGGACGCGCAGGCGCGGCCGGCCGGTGCGCGGCGCGGGCCAGCAGGACAGCGGTCAGGGCGGCCAGCTCTTCCTCGCTGGCCTGGCCCTTCTCCACGCGGATGGAGTCGGTGCGGTGGGCAGTGTTCACGGTGTGGTCTCCGTCGTCGCGGTGGGCGTGGTGCCGGTGGCGGGTGCGGTGGGTGGCTACTGGGGCGGGTTGCCGTGCTTACGGGCCGGCAGGTCCGCGTGCTTGGTGCGCAGCATCTCCAGGGCCCGGATGAGCACGTGGCGGGTCTCGGCGGGGTCGATGACGTCGTCGACCAGGCCGCGCTCGGCCGCGTAATAGGGGTGCATCAGCTCGGACTTGTACTCCTTGACCATGCGCACCCGCATGGCCTCGGAGTCGTCCGCCTCGGCGATCTGCTTGCGGAAGATGACGTTGGCGGCGCCCTCGGCGCCCATCACCGCGATCTCGTTGGTGGGCCAGGCGTAGGTCAGGTCGGCACCGATGGACTGCGAGTCCATGACGATGTAGGCGCCGCCGTAGGCCTTGCGCAGCACGAGGGAGATCCGCGGGACGGTGGCGTTGCAGTAGGCGTAGAGCAGCTTGGCGCCGTGCCGGATGATGCCGCCGTGCTCCTGGTCGACGCCGGGCAGGAAGCCGGGGACGTCGAGCAGGGTGACGATCGGGATGTTGAAGGCGTCGCACATCTGGACGAAGCGGGCGGCCTTCTCGGACGCCTCGATGTCCAGCACACCGGCCAGCGACTGCGGCTGGTTGGCGATGATGCCCACCACGCGGCCGTCGAGCCGGGACAGCGCGCAGATGATGTTGGTCGCCCAGCGCTCGTGGACTTCGAGGTACTCGCCGTCGTCGACGATCTCCTCGATGACCTTGCGCATGTCGTACGGGCGGTTGCCGTCGGCCGGGACCAGGTCCAGCAGCGCGTCACCGGAGCGGTCGGCGGGGTCCTCGCAGGGCACCGTCGGCGGGTTCTCGCGGTTGTTCGCCGGCAGCAGCGAGAGGAGGTAGCGGACCTCCTCCAGGCAGGTGGCCTCGTCGTCGTACGCGAAGTGCGCGACACCGGAGGTCTCGGCGTGCACATCGGCGCCGCCCAGGCCGTTCTGGGTGATCTCCTCGCCGGTCACCGCGCGCACCACGTCGGGGCCGGTGATGAACATCTGCGAGGTCTCGCGGACCATGAAGACGAAGTCGGTCAGGGCCGGGGAGTAGGCGGCGCCGCCGGCGCAGGGGCCGAGCATGACGGAGATCTGCGGGATGACCCCGCTCGCCTTGGTGTTGCGCTGGAAGATGCCGCCGTAGCCGGCGAGCGCGGAGACACCCTCCTGGATGCGGGCGCCGGCGCCGTCGTTCAGCGAGACCAGCGGCGCACCGGCCTGGATGGCCATGTCCATGATCTTGTGGATCTTGGTGGCGTGGGCCTCGCCCAGCGCACCGCCGAAGATCCGGAAGTCGTGCGCGTAGGTGAAGACGGTCCGGCCGTGGACGGTGCCCCAGCCGGTGATCACGCCGTCGGTGTAGGGCTTCTTCGCCTCCAGGCCGAAGCCCGTCGCCCGGTGCCGCCGCAGCGGCTCGACCTCGTTGAACGAACCCTCGTCCAGCAGCAGCTCGATCCGCTCGCGGGCCGTCAGCTTGCCCTTGGCACGCTGCGCTTCGGTGGCACGCTCGCTGGGGCCTCGCCGAACCTGCTCACGGATGGCGTGCAATTCGGCGACGCGCCCGCGGGCGTCGTTGGCGCCGGCGGGCACATCTTCGACAGTGGTCATGTATCGACGGTACGTGGGCGAGGCGCCGCGCACCGATGTCGGTTTCGTACAACGTCGCATGCGATTTGGTGGGCAGGCAGTACAGAACCGTGCTGTACGCGCCCCGCGTCGCGGCGTCCGTTCGGGTGGCGGGCTCGTGCGGCGTCTGTATGGGCCCGACAAACAGACGCGGAGCGATGTTGTGGTGACCGGCTGGTCCGGCGGGCCGGATTCCGGTCAGCCCAGCCGCACGGTGCAGGTGTGGGTGGCACAGCTCCTGCCGGGGGTCACCCGCAGCCGCAGGGCCCGCCCGGCGGTCAGCACCGCGATCGCCGGGTCGTGGGCGAGCACCGCGCGCACCGGCCGTGACCAGGTGATCTCCAAAGTATCGCCGGTGCGCTCGGGTGCGGCGACGCACAGCCGCGCGGTGCCACCGCGGCCCGCCGGCCCCCCGCCCCGCCGCTCCCGTACCAGCACGCTCGCCGGCCCGTCGGCGATGAGCGGCCCCGCGCGGCCCGCCCGCCAGAAATTGGCGGCGGTTACGCCGAGCGGGTCGACGGCGATCGCCTGCCGGCCCGCGTCATTGGCGAGCACGGTCAGCCAGCGCCGGTCGGCGGCGCGGGCGGCGAGCGTGCCGGGGGTGGCGCCCGGCATCAGGAGGTAGGCGTAGCAGGCGTCGGTGGGGTCGGTGCCGTGGTCGTGCCAGAGGGTGAGATAACGGCGGGTGAACGGCTCGGTGGAGGAGGTGCTGTTGATGTCGTGCCAGGAGCCGGTGCGGGCCTCGCGCAGCGCCGTGAGGGGGGCGCCGCCGGGGAAGACATAGCCGCCGTGGCCGGCGAGGTGGGCCCAGTGGGCGCGGCGGAAGGCGGTGGTCCGGCCGAGGGTGCCGGGCTGCGGGACGCCGTCGACGGTGAGCGTCGCGGTGCCGGACTCCCCCAGGCAGCGGTTGTCGACGACGGTCTCGGCGGGCACCCCGTCGCGGGCGGTGATGCCGGCGCCCAGGCAGACGACGCAGTCCGCGAGCGTGAACCAGGATTTCCTGGCGGTGAGGGTCGAGGCCAGGCCGCGCAGGTCCTGGCCGATCGCGGCGAAGGTGCCGTCGGTGGTCCCGCCGACCCAGCGCGCGGCGGGCCTGGGCTCGCCCCAGCCGCCGCCCTCGTTGTCGGCCAGCCGCTTGGTGGACACGGTCGTGCCGGGGAGCCGGTAGGGGTCGACGGTGGGCCAGAAGGCGTCCGTGTACTGGTCGCCGCCGGAATCGGCGCCCCACCAGGAGAGCATGCCGGCGCCGGTGTGCCAGCCGCGCGGGTTCTCGCCGTTGCCGTTCTCGTAGTGGGCGATCCGGTCGGAGGCCATGGCCAGCCCGGCGGCCCAGCCGGGGCGGCGGTGCACGGCACGGTCCATGGCGGGGAACAGCCGGTGGCCGACGGGTTCGGGGGCGGGGGCCGCGGGGCTCCGGGCGATCTCGCCGAGCCGGGCGAGGTCGGCGACGGGGTACTGCCGGTCGGTGAGGACCGGCAGCGTACGGTCGCGGGCGATCCAGCCCTTGATCATGGCGTGCCAGCGGTCCCGTTCGGCGCCGCTCGCGCTCCGGGCGAGCAGCGCGACGGCGGCGATCAGCGCATGGCCGTGGTAGTGGTCGCTGCGCAGGATGCGCCGTTCGTCGCTGCGGAGATAACCGCGGCTGATGGCGCGGCCGTTGACCATGTCCATCATCAGGCCGTTGTGCAGCAGCGGGGCGTAGGACCGCTCGACACTGTCGAAGATGATCTGCCGGGCCGGGTCGGTGAGCTGCCAGGACGAGCCGCCGAGCAGCGCGAACAGCCGGCCGAGGCCGTCCAGCAGGACAGCGCCGTAGGTGCCGGAGTAGGCGACCCAGGTGTGCTGGACGAAGGAGCCGTCGGCGTAGAGCCCGTCGCCCTTGGTGACGTACGGGAAGACCGGGGAGAGGGCGTCGCGGGCCAGCGCGATCCTGTCGGGGGCGCGGCCGAGGACGCCGCGCAGCGCGACCACCCGGCACAGGTCGACGCGGTTGGCGCCGGTGCTGGTCCCGGTGTAGTCGCCGAGCATGGTGTCGGGCACGAAGTGGTCGACGGCGGCCAGACAGCGGGTGCGCAGGTCGTCGGGGAGGCCGTCGCCGGGCAGCCGCTCGTCGAGGATCGCGAGGGTGTCGAGGAGCAGTCTGGGGCTGCCGATCTGCCACTCCCACCAGTTTCCGTAGCGGGTGGTGGCGGTGTGGTAGACGGTGGCTTCGAGGTGGCCGAGGCCGGTGACGAGGGCGTCGGCGAGGGCGGGGTCGCCGGTGCGGCCGGTGCCGGGCTGGGCGTAGGCCCGGGCCATGGTGTGCAGCCGGCTGTAGCTCTGGGTGATGCCGGACGGCGGGTCGTAGCGGCAGTCGGGCCACAGGGAGCCGGCGGCCGGGCGCATGCGTGCCTGGAAGGTGCTCGCGAGGGCGCCGGTCTCCTGGAGGGCGGCGGCGTAGGGCGGGGCGGTGGGGTCGAAGCCGGTGCCCAGGGTGAGCTCGCACCAGCGGCGGCGGAGGGCGGTGAACTCGTCAGCGGGGGCGGCCGGCCCGGCGGCGGCGGGCGCGGGGCCAGCCGTGAGGCCGAGCGCGCCTACGGTGGAGATGGCGAGAAATCCTCGGCGTGACCAGACGGGCAGGGCGGGAACTGGCGACACGGTCGGTCCTCTCCAGGGCGTCAACTGAGGGGTGGCGCTGCGCACTTGGGAGTTCCCGATGGTCTAGCACGGGCCGTCGGCGAGCGGCAATGACCGCGCCGGAACGCCGCCCGCCACCCGCCCGGCGGAGCCCGTTCCCACCAAGAGGTTGAATATTGAACCAGATGCGGTTACGGTGAATCTCGTTGAAGCTTAAACAAACCTTCGCGCACACCGAGCGCACCGTCTTTGAGGAGGAGCCATGGCTCTGTTCCACCGCAAGCGCACCGCAGACACCGCCGACACCGCCACCGCCGCCACCGCTGCCGTCCTCGACGCGGACCCCGGGCTCGCGGCACTGACCGGCGACTACACCATCGACCCGGCCCACAGCACCATCGGCTTCACCGTGCGGCACGCCATGGTCACCAACGTCCGCGGCGCCTTCGGTGTGTACGAGGGCACGCTGCACCTCGACGGGTCCGAGCCGGCCCGCTCCACCGCCTCCCTCGACGTCACGATCGCCAGCATCGACACCGGGATCGCGGACCGCGACGGCCATCTGCGCAGCGCCGACTTCTTCGACGCCGAGACCTTCCCGCTGATGACCTTCCGCAGCACCGCCGCCGAGCGGGTGGGCGGTGACCACTACCGCATCACCGGCGATCTGACCCTCCGCGATGTCACCAAGCCGCTCACCATCGACCTGGAATTCCACGGCTCGGCCACCGATGTCTACGGCGCCGAGCGGGTCGGCTTCGAGGGCAGCGCCGAGATCCTGCGCTCCGACTGGGGCCTGACCTGGAACGCCGCGCTGGAGGCCGGCGGCGTCATGGTCAGCGACAAGGTCAAGCTCACCTTCGACATCTCGGCCGTCAAGGCGGCCCCGGAGGCCTGAGCCCGGCGCTCCGCCCTACGACCGCGGCCCCGCGCCGGCCTCTCCCCCGAGGGCCGTGCGGGGCCGCGGTCGCGGCGTCGCCGCGGCGGTCACTCCTGCGGCTCGACCCCGGCCCGCAGCAGCCCGTAC
This sequence comes from Streptomyces sp. NPDC029466, assembly GCF_055574515.1. NCBI lineage: Bacteria > Bacillati > Actinomycetota > Actinomycetes > Kitasatosporales > Streptomycetaceae > Streptomyces > Streptomyces sp. NPDC029466. The sequence goes on along the minus strand of NZ_JBVHZH010000018.1, from coordinate 5,372 downwards.
GCATAGGCGTCGTCCAGCGCCTGCCAGGACGCGGCGATCACGTTCTCCGCGACACCGACCGTGGACCACTCGCCCCGGCCGTCGCTGGTGGAGACCAGGACCCGGGTGATCGAGCCGGTGCCCAGGGCACCCTCCAGGATGCGGACCTTGTAGTCCACCAGCTCCATGTGGGCCAGCTGCGGATAGATCCGCTCCAGCCCCACCCGCAGCGCCCGGTCGAGCGCGTTGACCGGGCCGTTGCCCTCGGCGGTGGCGACGATCCGCTCCCCCTTGGCCCACAGCTTCACGGTCGCCTCGTTGGCGTGCGAGCCGTCCGGGCGGTCCTCGACGATCGCCCGCCAGGACTCGACGGTGAAGTAGCGCATCGGCCGGCCCTGGAGCTCCGCGCGCAGCAGCAGCTCGAAGGACGCGTCGGCGGCCTCGTAGGTGTAGCCCGCCAGCTCCCGCTCCTTGACCCGCTCGACGACCCGGCCGACCAGCTCACGGTCGCCGCTCAGATCGATGCCCAGCTCCTTGCCCTTGAGCTCGATGGACGCCCGGCCGGCCATGTCGGAGACCAGCATCCGCATGCTGTTGCCGACCAGCGCCGGATCGATGTGCTGGTAGAGGTCCGGGTCGACCTTGATGGCGGAGGCGTGCAGTCCGGCCTTGTGGGCGAAGGCGGAGACACCGACATAGGGCTGGTGGGTGGAGGGGGTGAGGTTGACGACCTCGGCGATGGCGTGCGAGATCCGGGTGGTCTCGGCGAGCTTGCCCGCGGGCAGCACCTGGCGCCCGTACTTGAGCTCCAGGGCGGCGACGACCGGGAAGAGGTTGGAGTTGCCGACCCGCTCGCCGTAGCCGTTGGCGGTGCACTGGACGTGGGTGGCACCCGCGTCCACCGCGGCCAGGGTGTTGGCGACGGCGCAGCCGGTGTCGTCCTGGGCGTGGATGCCCAGCCGCGCCCCGGTGTCCGCGAGGACGGTCCGGACGACGGCGGTGATCTGCGCCGGGAGCATCCCGCCGTTGGTGTCGCAGAGCACCACGACATCGGCGCCGGCCTCGCTCGCGGTGCGGACGACCTGCTTGGCGTAGACCGCGTCCAGGGCATAGCCGTCGAAGAAGTGCTCGCAGTCGAGGAAGACCCGGCGGCCCTGATCGCGCAGGTACCGGACGGTGTCCCGCACCATCGCGAGGTTCTCCTCGGGGGTGGTGCGCAGCGCCAGCTCCACATGCCCGACATGGGACTTGGCGACCAGCGTGATGACCGGGGCCCCGGACTCCAGCAGCGCGGCGACCTGCGCATCGTCCTCGACGCGGACCCCGGCCTTGCGGGTGGCGCCGAACGCGACCAGCTGGGCGTGCCGGAAGTCGATCTCCTCGCGGGCCCGCTGGAAGAACTCGGTGTCCCGCGGATTGGCCCCGGGCCAGCCCCCCTCGATGAAGCCGACCCCGAATTCTTCGAGGTGCCGGGCGATGGTCAGCTTGTCGGCGACCGTGAGATTGATGCCCTCGCGCTGCGCGCCGTCGCGGAGCGTGGTGTCGAAGACGTGGAAGTCGTCGGACACCGCGTCGGCGGGGCGGGCTTGGGGTGCGTCCGTCATGCTGGTCTGGCTCCTGTCGGGATCTCGGTCTACCGGAATAACCGGTTCCACCGCCCCTCCATGTTCCCTCGCGCTCCGCCTCCGGTGAGATGTGGGCCGGAAACGAAAAAACCTCTCGCGGGTGCGAGAGGTCTGCGCGCGGGTCTGGGACGACGGTGGCCGCGCCGTACTCGGTTCGTACGGGGCGGTCACTGCGGACCGGCGCGCCTGCTGCCAATAATCATGGCGAACGAGAGCACGGTCCGCAGTGTGCCACAACCCCGGGTGACACAGCGGGACGTCTCACGATGCGGGCGGGCCGTCCTGCGGTGCGGTCCGGCTGTCCACGCCCGCCCAGCGGCGGAGCGCGGCGGTGGCCCGGGCACGGTCCCGGGGCGCCAGCTTCGCGATGCGCGCGAGGTGGCTGGTGTGCGGGGCCAGGTAGACGTGCGCGTCCCCGCTGCCCTTGCCGGTACGGAACGGCTCGGCCCGGGTGGGGTCCATCGCGCCGTACACGAAGAGCAGCTCGCTGCCGTGGTGCCGTACCCAGCGGTCGATGTCGGGCATGGCGTCCGGCTGGAAACGCAGGGGAATGCTGCGCGGCACATAGGTGCGCATCTCCTGGATTCCGGGGTAGCGCAGCAGTCCGGCGAGTTGCGGGGCGGCGAGCGACACATAGCCGAGCTGGGTGCCCAGCTGGTAGAAGGACGCGGTGACGGGGGCCATGTTCCGGTCGGTGAAGCCCTGGAGGCTGGTCACCCCTGCGAACCAGGTGTACAGCACGTCGCCGGCGGCGGAGGGCCCGGGGATCGCGCCGCAGTCGTCCCCTTCTTCCTTCTGCATCCAGAAGCGCATGGGCAACCCCAGCGCGGTGAGTTCCAGGGCGCGGTCGGCGCTGCCGATGGTGTGGATGGTGTCGCCCTGGCTCGCGGCCCAGCGTGCGAGGCGGCCCGCCATCTCCGCGCGCCGAGGCCCCAGCACTGCGCGCTGCACCGCCGTGAGCGCGCTCCGGCAGGCGGGCGGGCCGACCCGCTGGAGGAAGCGGTCCTCTGCGGTGTCGTCCCGGTCATCGGTGTTGTTGGGTGCCGAATACGCCACCGAGCCGGCCACATCGTGCGGGTAGAAGCGCCGGTGGTAGACGGTGGCCATGCCGCCCTTGCTGCCGCCGGTGGAGATCCAGGCGGCGCGGTAGAGCGTCTTGAGGGCCCGGATCAGCCGGTGGTGATCGGTCGCCGCCTGCCAGATGTCGAGTTTCGACCAGTCGGTGGGGCGGGGGCGGGAGGTGCCGAAGTACCGCTGCTCGACGCTGAGCTGGTTGCCGTCCAGGATCTCGGTCGGCTCGGAACGGTATGCGGGAGCCTGGTAGTTGAGGTCGTAGCCGTTGGTGTGGAGCACCATCGGCCGGGCGGTGGAGCGGTGGAGCAGCGACAGCCGCTGCTCGAAGCCGCCCTTGCCGGGGTGCCGGTGGTCGACGGGCTGGCGGTAGGTCAGCGCGAAGGAGCGGTAGCCGGCCGGGGCGGGGTTCTCCTTGACCACCCGCATCCCGGGCACGGCCGCGAGCCTGGCCCGGATGTCGTCGGCGGCCGGGCGGGACGTGGCCGGGCGCACCGTGGCCGGCGGCGCGGTGGCCGGGTGGGCCCCGCCGGTCCGGGCCGTCGCCGTGGCCGGGGCCACGACGGCCGAGGCCAGCAGGCCGGTCAGCAGCAGCGGCAGGCATAACTGTCTGGTGATCTTCATGCCCCCAGCCAACCAGCCGGCGCCCCACGCGCCTATCCCGGAACCGGCCCTGCCGCGGGCGGGGCAGGGCCGGTTCCGGCCAGAAAGGGCGGCGGCCCTCAGTCGGCGACGGGCTGCCCCACCCGCGCCCGTTCGGCTCCGGCGCCCTCGTCCTGCTTGCCGACCCGGTGCAGATCGATGGTCCGGGTCTCGCGCATGGTGATGTAGACGATCAGCGAGACGGCGGCGCAGCCGGCGACGTACCAGTAGTAGCCGGACTCGATGCCGCCCTCCTTGAACCACAGGGCGACATACTCCGCGGTGCCGCCGAACAGCGCGTTGGCGATGGCGTACGGCAGGGCCACCCCCAGCGCACGGATGCCGGTCGGGAACAGCTCGGCCTTCACACAAGCGTTGATCGAGGTGTAGCCGGTGACGACGACCAGCGCGAGCAGCGAGAGCCCGAGGGCGGGCCAGAAGCTGCCGGCGTGCTTGAGCAGCGTCATGATCGGCACGGTCAGGAACGTCGAGCCGACCGCGAAGGTGATCAGCAGCGGACGGCGGCCGATCCGGTCGGACAGCTTTCCGGCGAGCGGCTGGATGCACATGAAGAGGAACAGGGCGCAGAAGCTGACCAGGGAGGCGGTCGGCTTGGGCAGACCGGCGCTGCCCGAGAGGTACTTGGTGAGATAGGTCGTGTACGTGTAGTACGCGACCGTGCCGCCCATGGTGAGCGCGATGACCAGGAACGCCTCACGCTTGTGCGCCAGCAGCGCCTTGAGGGTGCCGCGCGCCGGGTCGGCGTGGGCGCTGTCGTCCTCGGCGTACACCTCGGTCTCCAGCATGTTGCGGCGCAGATAGAAGACGATGGCGGCGCCCAGCGCACCGATGATGAACGGGATCCGCCAGGCCCAGCTGTGCAGGGCGTCCTCGGACAGGGTGCGCTGCAGCACGATCTGGAGGCCGAGGCCGAGCAGCTGTCCGGCGGTCATGGACACGTACTGGAAGCTGGAGGCGAAACCGCGGCGGCCGGGCGCGGAGGCCTCGGTGAGGTAGGTCGCGCTGGCCGCGTACTCCCCGCCGACCGAAAGCCCCTGGAGCATCCGCGCGATGAGCAGCACGGCCACGCCGCCGTAGCCCGCGACCGCGTAGGTGGGCGCGACGGCGATCAGGACCGCCGAGGCGGACATCAGCGTGACGGTCAGGGTGAGCGCGGCCTTACGGCCCCGGCGGTCGCCGACCCGGCCGAGCACCCAGCCGCCCACCGGGCGCATGAAGAAGCCCACCGCGAAGATGCCCATGGTGTTCATGAGGTTCGCGGTGTCATTCCCCTTGGGGAAGAACGAATCCGCGAAGTAGACCGCGAAACTGGCGTACACGAACCAGTCGAACCACTCGACCATGTTGCCGGCCGAGCCGACCCAGATCTTCTTCCATTGCTCTCGTCCCATAGCCGGTTACGGTCGCGGACCCGGGGGCCTGCGGCAAGGGCGCGGGCGGCAACGATCGGAGGTACTTACGTGCGTTGTGGTCACTGGCGCGGGACGCCGGCCCGTGGCACAGCCGCAGCAGCACGCCTCCCCCCTACGGCATAGGGTCGCCCTCGAAGCTGCGAGGCGCCACCGCCCCGGTCGCCGCGTGCGGACCGGGCCGGGCGAGAGAAGAGAAAGAAGCGAGATGTCCGAACCGCAACCGCAAGCAGGGCAACGGCCGATTCCCACCAGCGCCGAGGAGGCGCTGGAGATCGGCCGGGGTCATTTCCCCCGCGTCTGGCCGGACGGGGACGAACCGACGCTGCACGTCCACGAATTCGACCTCGGCTATCTGGTGTACCCGGTCTTCCCGCCCAGGACGGACCCCACCGCCTACCCCCGTGATCCGGGCGGCTCGCACATCGTGATCTCCAAGGCGGACGGTGCGGTCAGCGCGCTGCCCAACTACCCGCCGGAGCAGGCCGTCGAGATGTACCGCCGGCACTTCCTTCCGGGGGCGTAGGCGCCGCGGGGGGGGGGGGGGGGGGGGGGGGGGGGGGGGGGGGGGGGGGGGGGGGGGGGGGGGGGGGGGGGGGGGGGGGGGGGGGGGGGGGGGGGGGGG
>NZ_JBVHZH010000017.1:60975-139729 GCF_055574515.1 Streptomyces sp. NPDC029466 | reverse complement strand
GAGCCGAAAACGCCCGAAACTCACGAGAGAACAGACAGAGAAAAGGAAAACTGGGGGGGGGGGGGGGGGGGGGGGGGGGGGGGGGGGGGGGGGGGCGGGGCCCCCCCCCCCCACCACCGCTTTCCGGCTCAGTGGGCCGCCGACTCCCAGTCCTTGCCGAAGCCGACCGAGACGTCCAGAGGAGCGTCCAGTTCGGCCGCGGCGGCCATTTCGCGGCGGACCAGTTCCTCGACCTGCTTGCGTTCGCCGGGGGCCACCTCGACGACGATTTCGTCATGGACCTGGAGCAGCAGCCGGGACTCCAGCTCCGCGGTCCGCAGCGCCGCGTCGACCCGCAGCATCGCGATCTTGACGATATCGGCTGCGGTGCCCTGGATCGGGGCGTTGAGCGCCATCCGCTCGGCCGTTTCGCGGCGCTGGCGGTTGTCGCTGTTGAGGTCGGGGAGATAGCGGCGGCGGCCCAGCATCGTCTCCGTGTAGCCGGTGGCGCGGGCCTCCTCCACGACGCGCTGGAGGTAGTCGCGCACCCCGCCGAACCGCTCGAAGAAGTTGTCCATCAGCTTGCGGGCCTCATCGGGCTGGATGCCCAGCTGCTGGGAGAGGCCGAAGGCCGACAGCCCGTAGGCCAGGCCGTAGGACATCGCCTTGATCTTGCGGCGCATCTCCGGGTCGACCTTGGTCTTGTCGACCGAGAAGACATGCGAGGCGACGGTGGTGTGCAGGTCCTCACCGGAGGTGAACGCCTCGATCAGGCCCTCGTCCTCGGAGAGATGAGCCATCACCCGCAGCTCGATCTGGCTGTAGTCGGCGGTCAGCAGCGAATCGAAGCCCTCGCCGACGACGAAGCCACGGCGGATCGCCCGGCCCTCATCCGTGCGCACCGGGATGTTCTGGAGATTGGGGTCGGTGGAGGACAGCCGGCCGGTGGCCGCCACGGTCTGGTTGAAGGTGGTGTGGATCCGGCCGTCGGCGGCGATGGTCTTGATCAGGCCCTCGACGGTCGTGCGCAGCTTGGCCTGCTCACGGTGCCGGAGCATGATCACCGGGAGCTCGTTGTCGGTCTGCGCGGCCAGCCAGGCGAGCGCATCGGCGTCGGTGGTGTAACCCGTCTTGGTCTTCTTGGTCTTGGGCAGGCCCAGCTCGCCGAAGAGGACCTCTTGCAGCTGCTTGGGCGAGCCCAGGTTGAACTCATGGCCCGCGGCGGCGTGCGCCTCCTTGACGGCCTGCTGCACCGCGCCGGCGAACTGCTGCTCCATCCGCTCCAGCCAGCCCCGGTCAGCGGCGATACCGGCGCGCTCCATCCGGGCCAGCAGCACGCTGGTCGGCAGCTCCACATCGCGCAGCAGTCCGGCAGCGCCGACCTCCGCCAGCTTCGTCTCGAACGCCGTCCCCAGATCGAGGACCGTACGGGCCTGCCCCATCAGGGCGTCCGCCTCGGCCTCCTCGTCCGCGCCGAACGCCAGCTGGCCGTTACCGGCCGCCGCCGGGGCGAGATCACGCCCCAGGTATTCGACGGACAGGGCGTCCAGGGCGAAGGAGCGGCGGCCCGGCTTGACCAGATAGGCGGCCAGCGCGGTGTCCATGGTGACGCCGTCGATGGTCCAGCCGTGCTCGCCGAAGACCCGCATCAGGCCCTTGGCGTTGTGCATCACCTTGGGGCGGGCGGCGTCCGCGCTCCAGGCGGCGAAGGCCCGCTCGTCGGCCTCGTCGAGCTGGGACGGGTCGAACCAGGCGGCCGGGCCGTCGGCGGTGGCCAGCGCGACCTCGGCGACACTGCCGCTGCCCAGCGTCCACACATCGACGGTGGCCACACCCAGCGGTCCGGTGCCGTGCTCGGCCAGCCACGGAGCGAGTTCACCCGCGCCGATGACCGTGCCGTCCACCTCGACGCCGGGGGCGGGGGCGGCCTCGTCGGCGGCCTCGGCGGCACCCGGGTCGACGGCGTGCAGCCGGTCCCGCAGGCCCTGGTTGCGGATCTCCAGGGCGTTGAGGAACACCGAGAGGGCCTCGCGGTCGTACGCCTCGCGGGTCAGCTCCGCCGGGCCGCACGGCAGCTCGACATCGCGCACCATCTCCGTCAGCCGGCGGTTGAGCTTCACCGCCTCCAGGTGCTCGCGGAGGTTGGCACCCGCCTTGCCCTTGACCTCGTCGACGCGCTCCACCAGCTCGGCGAAGGAACCGAACTGGTTGATCCACTTCGTGGCGGTCTTCTCGCCGACGCCCGGGATGCCGGGGAGGTTGTCGGACGGGTCGCCGCGCAGCGCGGCGAAGTCCGGGTACTGGGCGGGGGTCAGGCCGTACTTCTCGAAGACCTTCTCCGGGGTGAAGCGGGTCAGCTCCGAGACGCCCTTGGTGGGGTAGAGGACCGTGACGTCGTCGGAGACCAGCTGGAAGGAGTCGCGGTCGCCGGTGACGATCGAGACGTGGAAGCCCTGCGCGGTGGCCTGCTCGGTGAGGGTGGCGATGACGTCGTCGGCCTCGAAGCCCTCGATCGCGAACCGCTTCACCCGCATCGCGTCGAGCAGCTCGCCGATCAGCTCGACCTGGCCCTTGAACTCGTCGGGCGTCTTGGAACGGTTCGCCTTGTAGTCCGCGAATTCCTCGGACCGCCAGGTCTTGCGGGAGACGTCGAACGCCACCGCGAAATGCGTGGGCGCCTCGTCGCGCAGGGTGTTCGCGAGCATCGACGCGAAGCCGTAGATCGCATTGGTCGGTTGTCCCGTGACGGTGGTGAAATTCTCCACGGGCAGGGCGAAGAACGCCCGGTATGCCATGGAATGCCCGTCCATCAGGAGCAGGCGGGGACGGCCGCCCGCCGCCGCATCGGTCCCGGTCGCTTCGCTCTTCTTCGCTGCCTTTGCTGCCACGCCCCCGATCCTGCCACGCCCCACTGACAATCCCCGCCGCGGCGGCCCCGCCCCTTGCCGTACACCGCCTGGGCACCCGCCCACACACCGCTCCGGGCCGCGCCACCCGCCCGGCCGCCGCCCCGGCCCGCGCCTGCGGCGATCACCTCTACACCGCCCCGCGCGTCCGTGACAGGATCTGATGTGTACCGCAACGATCCGCCGGTGCCGGCGGAGCAGCTCACGGCTCAAGGGAGAGCGCCATGGCAGGCAAGCCGCCCGCGTCGGACCCCGTTCAGGACGCGCCCCAGGTCAGCGCACCCCAGCACGCCGCCGTCGGGCTGCCGGCGATCACCCACGCGCTGCGCATGTCCCAGCAGCAGATGGGCGTGCGCCGCACCGCCCTCACCCTGCTGCGGGTCAACCAGCCGGACGGGTTCGACTGCCCCGGCTGCGCCTGGCCCGAGCCCGACAAGCCGCACACCGCCGAATTCTGTGAGAACGGCGCCAAGGCCGTCGCCGAAGAGGCCACGCTGCGCCGCGTCACCCCGGACTTCTTCGCCGAGCACTCCGTCGCCGATCTCGCGGACCGCAGCGGCTACTGGCTCGGCCAGCAGGGCCGCCTCACCCACCCCATGTACCTCGCCGAGGGCGCCGACCACTACGAGCCGGTGACCTGGGAGCGGGCCTTCGACATCGTCGGCGAGGAGCTGACCGCCCTCGGCTCCCCCGATGAGGCCGTCTTCTACACCTCGGGCCGCACCAGCAACGAGGCCGCCTTCCTCTATCAGCTCTTCGCCCGCGAATTCGGCACCAACAACCTCCCCGACTGCTCCAACATGTGCCATGAGTCCTCGGGCTCCGCCCTGACGGAGACCATCGGCATCGGCAAGGGCAGCGTCCTCCTGGAGGACCTCTACCAGGCCGACCTGATCATCGTCGCCGGCCAGAACCCGGGCACCAACCACCCGCGGATGCTCACCGCCCTGGAGAAGGCCAAGGCCGGCGGCACGAAGATCATCTCGATCAACCCGCTGCCCGAAGCCGGACTGGAACGCTTCAAGAACCCGCAGACGCCGCGCGGACTGGCCGGCGGCGGCACCGCGCTCACCGACCTCTTCCTCCAGGTACGCCTCGGCGGGGACCAGGCGCTCTTCCGCGCCCTCAACCGCCTCGTGCTCGACACCGAGGGCGCCCTCGACGAGGACTTCATCCGTGAACACACCCACGGCTTCGAGGAGTTCGCGCGCACGGCCCGCGCCGATGACGACTGGGACGAGACCCTGCGCGCCACCGGCCTGACCCGCGCGGAGATCGACCGCGCGCTCGCCATGGTCCTCGCGTCGAAGCGCACCATCGTGTGCTGGGCCATGGGCCTGACCCAGCACAAGCACTCCGTCCCCACCATCCAGGAAGTCGTCAACTTCCTCCTGCTGCGCGGCAACATCGGCCGCCCCGGCGCCGGCGTCTGCCCCGTACGCGGTCACAGCAACGTCCAGGGCGACCGCACCATGGGCATCTTCGAGCGGCCCGCGCCCGCCTTCCTCGACGCCCTGGAGAAGGAGTTCGGCTTCGCCCCGCCCCGGGAGCACGGCCTCGATGTCGTCCGCGCCATCCGCGCGCTGCGCGACGGGCAGGCCAAGGTGTTCTTCGCGATGGGCGGCAACTTCGTCTCCGCCACCCCCGACACCGACGTCACCGAGGCCGCCATGCGCCGCGCCCGGCTGACCGTCCATGTCTCCACCAAGCTCAACCGCTCGCATGTGATCACCGGCGCCCGCGCACTGATCCTGCCGACGCTGGGCCGTACGGAACGCGATGTGCAGACCGGCCCGGACGGCGCGCCCGCCGAACAGTTCGTGACGGTCGAGGACTCCATGGGCATGGTGCACGCCTCCCGCGGCCGCCTGGCGCCCGCCGGCCCCCAGCTGCTGTCCGAGACGGCCATCGTCGCCCGGCTGGCCCGCCGGGTCCTGGGCGCCGGAAGCCGCACCCCCTGGGAGGAGTTCGCGCGCGACTACGCGACGATCCGCGACCGTATCGCCCATGTCATCCCGGGCTTCGAGGACTTCAACACCAGGGTGGCCCGCCCCGGAGGCTTCGCCCTGCCGCACGCCCCCAGGGACAGCCGCAGCTTCCCCACCGCCACCGGGAAGGCCAACTTCACCGCCGCGCCCGTCGAATACCCCACCGCCCCCGAAGGGCGGCTGCTGCTCCAGACACTGCGCTCCCACGACCAGTACAACACCACCGTCTACGGCCTCGACGACCGCTACCGCGGCATCAAGAACGGCCGCCGGGTGGTGCTCGTCCACCCCGACGACGCCCTCGAACGGGGCCTGGCCGACGGCTCGTACACCGACCTGGTCAGCGAATGGACGGACGGCAGCGAGCGGCGCGCGCCCGGCTTCCGCGTCGTGCACTACCCGACGGCCCGCGGCTGCGCGGCCGCCTACTACCCCGAGACCAATGTCCTCATCCCGCTCGACCACACCGCCGACACCAGCAACACCCCCGCCGCCAAATCGATCGTGATCCGCCTGGAGAGCCCCCGGGAGGACTGACCGCCCACGGGGCGGCCGGCGGGAACAACGACCCCGCGCTGAGCGCTTGCTCAGGGGCCTGATAGGAACAGGCACGGATCGACGACGATCACGGGCGAGCGAACGGAGCCGTAGGCATGGGTGAGCGCAGCACCACCAAATTTCCGCAGGAGATCCTCGACCAGTGGGCCGGCCTCGGCCTCGACCTGCCCTCCTTCTTCTCCGCCGGCCACCTCGGCGAGCGGATGAGCGTGCAGGTCACCGAAGCCGCCCCCGAGCGCATCGTCGGCACCATGCCCGTCGAGGGCAACACCCAGCCCTACGGACTGCTGCACGGCGGCGCCTCGGCCGTCCTCGCCGAGACCCTCGGCTCCGTCGGCGCCATGCTGCACGGCGGCCCCACCAAGCTCGCCGTCGGCGTCGACCTGAACTGCACCCACCACCGCGGCGTCCGCTCCGGACTGGTCACCGGCGTCGCCACCCCCGTACACCGCGGCCGCTCCACCGCCACCTACGAGATCGTGATCACCGACGAACAGGACAAGCGGGTCTGCACCGCCCGGCTGACCTGCATGCTGCGCGACGTGGACACCGACGCCTACCGCGCCTGATCCACCCCGGCCGGCACTCCGCCGACCGCCGTCACGGCCCCGCCCCCGACCTCGGGAGCGGGGCCATCCGCATATCCGTAACTCTGAGTAACCCGCGTGCCAGGCGTCGCCCGGCGCAACTCCCGTACCCCCCACGGGCATCGGCACCACCCTGACCGGCGCATCCGCTATCCGGACGCCGTTGTGTCACCACGCGCCCCATCCCCCCGTGGAAGTGCGAGTTCACCCTCCGCACCGCGTTCGCCCTGCGGTGTAAGGACCATAACGGCATAACACTCATCGAAGGTCATAACAAGAGCGTCACATCCTGGTCGGCGCCTCTGCCGGTGCGACGAACACCGGCTTAGAGTCACCGCCAGTCACCGCGCCGCCGGGCCCGAAAACGGAGCACACACCCTTGCGCTCCGGCTCTCCCGGCCGCGGAACGGCCATGCGACAGCCGTGGCCGCGCCAGGGAAAGGACTGATCGTGCGTCACCGTTCCTTGCTTCTCCTCACCACCGCAGTCACCGCCGGCGCCCTCACGCTCTCCGCGTGCGGCTCCCGCGGCGACAACAAGAGCGGCGACGGCTCCAAGACCACCGTGGTCATCGGCCTCGACGCCCCCACCACCGGCGAGCTCTCCGCTCTGGGCCTGGGCATCCGCAACTCCGCCCAGCTCGCCATCGACACCGCCAACAAAACCGGCGAGGTCAAGGGCGTCACCTTCAAGCTCGAAGCCCTCGACGACAAGGCCCTCCCCAACGTCGGCCAGCAGAACGCCACCAAACTCGCCGGCGACAAGGACGTGCTCGGCGTCGTCGGCCCGCTCAACTCCGGCGTCGCCCAGTCCATGCAGCAGGTCTCCAAGCAGAACAACCTCACCCTGATTTCGCCGGCGAACACCACGCCCGACCTCACCCAGGGCAAGGACTGGAAGCAGAACAAGCGCGTCCGCCCCTTCCCCACCTACTTCCGCACCGCCACCACCGACGAGGTGCAGGGCGCCTTCGACGGCCAGTACGCGTGGGAGAAGATGAAGGTCAAGAAGGCCTATGTGATCGACGACCAGAAGACCTACGGCGTCGGCCTCGCCTCCTCCTTCAAGGACCAGTTCAGCAAGCTCGGCGGCAAGATCGCCGGCACCGAACACGTCAGCCCCGACGACCGTGACTTCAAGGCCGTCGTCTCCAAGGTCAAGTCCGCCAAGCCCGACCTGGTCTTCTACGGCGGCGAATACCCCGCCTCCGGCCCGCTCAGCCAGCAGCTCAAGGACGGCGGCGTCACCGTTCCCCTCATGGGCGGCGACGGCATGTACAGCGGCGACTACATCAAGCTCAACAAGAAGGCACAGGGCGACTACGCCTCCTCCGTCGGCAAGCCCGTCGAAGAGCTCCCCTCCGCCAAGAAGTTCATCGCCGACTACAAGGCGGCCGGCTTCAAGGAGTCCTACGAGGCCTACGGCGGCTCCACCTACGACTCGACCTGGGCCATCATCCAGGCCGTGAAGAAGGTCGTCGAGGACAACGACGGCAAGCTCCCCGACGACGCCCGCAAGAAGGTCGTCGACGCGATGAACAAGGTCACCTTCGACGGTGTCACCGGCCCCATCGCCTTCGACAAATACGGCGACACCACCAACACCATGATCACCGCCTACCAGGTGGACAAGGGGAAGTGGGCCTCCCGCTTCAGCGCCGAATTCAAGAAGTTCGACAAGAGCTGACCGACCGCACCACTCCTCATCACCACGGGCCGCGCCAGGACGCACCAAGACCCTGGCGCGGCCCGTGGCACACCGGGACACCCCGGCTTCTCCTCACTCCCACGCAACGGAGGCCCTGCGGTGAGCGAACTGCCGCAACAGCTGGCCAACGGACTCATCCTCGGCGCGATGTACGGTCTCATCGCGATCGGCTACACGATGGTCTACGGAATCGTCCAGCTCATCAACTTCGCCCATGGCGAGATCTTCATGGTCGGCGGCTTCGGAGCCCTCAGCGTCTACCTGGCGCTGCCCTCCGGTACCTCGCTGATCCTCGCCCTGCCGGCCATGCTCCTCGGCGGTATCGCCGTATCCGTCCTCGTCGGCATCGCAGCGGAACGATTCGCCTATCGCCCGCTGCGCGGCGCCCCACGCCTCGCCCCCCTCATCACCGCCATCGGCCTGTCCATCGCCCTCCAGCAAGCCATCTGGAAGTGGTACCCCGACGGCAAACAGGCCCGCGTCTTCCCCCAGTTCAAGGGCCACGCCTTCGACATCCTCGGCGCCACCGTCCAGCGCGGCGACCTCTTCGTCCTCATCGCCGCCCCCGCCTGCATGATCGCCCTCGGCTTCTTCGTCGCCAAGACCCGCAGCGGACGCGCCATGCAGGCCACCGCGCAGGACCCCGACACCGCCAAGCTCATGGGCATCAACACCGACCGCATCATCGTCCTGGCCTTCGCCATCGGCGCCGCCTTCGCCGGTGTCGCCGCCGTCGCCTACGGACTGCGCACCGGCGAGGTCCAGTTCCGCATGGGCTTCATCATGGGCCTCAAGGCCTTCACCGCGGCCGTGCTCGGCGGCATCGGCAACATCTACGGGGCCATGCTCGGCGGTGTCGTCCTCGGCGTCGCCGAAGCCCTCGCCACCGCCTACATCGAGGAAATACCCGGCATGGAGCAATTCGGCGGCGGAGCCTGGAAGGACGTCTGGGCCTTCGTCCTCCTCATCCTCGTACTCCTCCTGAGACCACAGGGCCTCCTGGGCGAACGCGTCGCGGATCGGGCGTGATACCGATGACCACCCACACCACCACCCCGGCCCGCGGCCTGATCCCGCTCCCCGAGCGCACCGCGCGCCTCGTCACCGCCGCCGGCGCCCTGGCCACCACCGCCAGCACCGCCCTCGCCTGGACCTGGAGCAGCGACTTCCCCGGCGACCTCACCTACTACCTCTCCCCCGCCGGCCTCCAGATCATCACCCTCGTCGGCGGCCTCCTCACCCTGCTCCTCGCCTGCGCGGCGCTCGGCGTCCGCGGCCTGCAATGGCTCACCCCCGCGGGACGCCACGCCCCCACCCTCCTCGCGGCCCTCGCCACCTTCGCCGCCACCTGGTTCACCCTGCTCTCCATCGCCGTCGAGCTGCACGGCCTGATCAACCTCGAACCCGGCGGCGCCGTCGCCGGACTCGCCTCCCTGATCACCGTCGCCGGCGCCCTCGCCCTGCCCCCCGACCAGGTCCCCGACACACCGCCGAGCAACCCGTGGCGGCGCTTCACCGCGAGCCTGGCCGCCTCCCCCCTACGGCCCCGCACCCGTGAACTCCCCTCCTGGGCCGAGATCCTGATCATCGCGGCCGCCTTCGCCGCCGGGCTGCTCGCCTTCACCTACGGGATCGACACCGACGACGGCGCCCCCTTCGTCGGCTACCTGATCTTCATGGTGCTGGCCATCCCCGCCCTCAACCGGGCCGGACTCATCGCGCGGCTCACCGCACTGACCCACACCCACCGCGGCGTGGCCCTCGGCGCGGCCTTCATCGCCGCCGCCTGCTTCCCCCTCACCCAGGACACCGACCAGTACACGATCATCGGGGCCAACATCCTGATCTTCGCGACCGTCGCCCTGGGCCTCAACGTCGTCGTCGGCCTCGCCGGACTGCTCGACCTCGGCTACGTCGCCTTCCTCGGCGTCGGCGCCTACGCGGCCGCCCTCGTCTCCGGCTCCCCCGAATCCGCCCTCGGGCTCCACTTCCCCTTCTGGGCGGCCCTCCTGACCGGCGCCGCGGCCTCCCTGATCTTCGGCGTCCTCATCGGCGCCCCCACCCTGCGCCTGCGCGGCGACTACCTCGCCATCGTCACGCTCGGCTTCGGTGAGATCTTCCGCATCGCCATGCTCAACCTCAACGGCACCACCGGCCCCGACGTCACCAACGGCGCCATGGGCATCCCCAACATCCCCAACCTCGAAATCTTCGGCTTCAACTTCGGCGAACCGCACACCATCCTCGGCATCCCCATCGCCACCTACGGCAACTACTACCTGCTGATGATCCTCGTGACGGCCTTCGTCGTCCTCGTCTTCCGGCGCGCCGCGGCCTCCCGCATCGGCCGCGCCTGGATCGCCATCCGCGAGGACGAGACCGCCGCCATCGCCATGGGCATCAACAGCTTCCGGCTGCGCCTGCTGGCCTTCGCGCTCGGCGCCGCGCTCGCCGGACTCGCCGGCACCGTGCACGCCCACGTCGTCACCACGGCCACCCCCGAGCAGTTCCAGTTCGCCGGGCCCCAGCCGCCCAACTCCGCCTTCCTCCTCGCCGCCGTCATCCTCGGCGGCATGGGAACCCTCAGCGGACCCCTCGTCGGCGCCGCCCTGCTCTTCCTCATCCCCGCCAAACTCGACTTCCTCCAGGACTACCAACTCCTGCTCTTCGGCATCGCCCTCGTCCTCCTGATGCGCTACCGCCCCGAGGGCCTGATCCCCGACCGCAGGAAGCAGCTGGAATTCCACGAGACCGGCCAACTCGACGTGCCCGACCAGCGCCTCCCGGACGCAGACGCCACCCTCGGCGCCACCAAGGCAAAGGCGTGACGACCATGACCACAGCACCCAGCCTCGCACCCGCCACTGACACCGTCCTCAAGGCCGACGGCGTCACCATGCGCTTCGGCGGACTCACCGCCGTACGCGGCGTCGACCTCACCGTCGGCGCCGGCGAAATCGTCGGCCTCATCGGCCCCAACGGTGCCGGCAAAACCACCTTCTTCAACTGCCTCACCGGCCTCTACGTGCCCACCGAAGGCACCGTCAGCTACCGGGGCACCCGCCTCTCCCGCAAACCCCACCTCGTCACCCAGGCCGGCGTCGCCCGCACCTTCCAGAACATCCGCCTCTTCGCCAACATGACGGTCCTGGAAAACGTCCTCGTCGGGCGGCACACCCGCACCAAGGAAGGACTCTGGTCCGCGCTCCTCCGCAGCCCCGGCTTCAAAAAGGCCGAACGCACCAGCGAAGAACGCGCCATGGAACTCCTGGAGTTCACCGGCCTCGCACACAAACGCGACCACCTCGCCCGCAACCTCCCCTACGGCGAACAACGCAAGCTCGAAATCGCCCGCGCCCTCGCCAGCGAACCCGGACTGCTGCTGCTGGACGAACCGACCGCCGGCATGAACCCCCAGGAAACCCGCGCCACCCAGGACCTCGTCCTCGCCATCCGCGCCCAGGGCATCGCCGTCCTCGTCATCGAGCACGACATGCGCTTCATCTTCAACATGTGCGACCGCGTCGCCGTCCTCGTCCAGGGCCAGAAACTCGTCGAAGGCACCGCGGACGTCGTCCAGGCCGACGAACGCGTCATCGCCGCCTACCTGGGCACCCCCGTCGAGGACGTCGCACCACCGGACCGGCCCACGGACACCGCGGCCGCGCCCGACCCGGCCGCCGCCGAGACCCCGGACCCGGCACCGGCAGCAGAACCCGACGCAGCAGACGGGACGGCCCCCGCAGACCGGCCGGCCCAGGGACAGACCGGAGACACCCCATGACCGCACTGCTCGAGGTCGAGGACCTCCGCGTCGCCTACGGCAAGATCGAAGCCGTCAAAGGCATCTCGTTCTCCGTCGAAGAAGGCCAGGCCGTCACCCTCATCGGCACCAACGGCGCTGGAAAAACCACCACCCTGCGCACCCTCTCCGGCCTCCTCAAGCCCCTGGCCGGCAAGATCACCTTCGATGGCGAACCGCTCAACGGCGTCCCCGCCCACAAGATCGTCGAACGCGGCCTCGCCCACTCCCCCGAAGGCCGCCGCCTCTTCCCCCGCCTCACCATCGCCGAAAACCTCAAGCTCGGCGCCTTCCTCCGCAAGGACGCCGACGGCATCGAGACAGACATCCAGCGCGTCTACGACCTCTTCCCCATCCTCGGCGAACGCAGCAAACAAGCCTCCGGCACCCTCTCCGGCGGCGAACAGCAAATGCTCGCCATGGGCCGCGCCCTGATGTCCCGCCCCAAACTCCTCATGCTCGACGAGCCCTCCATGGGCCTCTCCCCGATCATGATGCAGAAGATCATGGAGACCATCCGCGAACTCCGCTCCCAAGGCACCACCATCCTCCTCGTCGAACAGAACGCCCAGGCCGCGCTCTCCCTCGCCGACCAGGGACACGTCATGGAAATCGGCCGCATCGTCCACTCCGGCAGCGGCGAATCCCTCCTCCACGACGAATCCGTCCGCAAGGCCTACCTCGGCGAGGACTGACCCGCCCCCGGCCTGCAATACGAGCGGCCCCGCACCGGTCAACACCGGTACGGGGCCGCTCACACGCTCGGCAGCGCCTACTGATCCTTCTGCTGCTTCTTCTCCTCGGCGTCCTCGATGACCGCCTCGGCGACCTGCTGCATCGACAGCCGCCGGTCCATCGACGTCTTCTGGATCCACCGGAACGCGGCCGGCTCCGTCAGCCCGTACTGCGTCTGGAGAATGCTCTTCGCCCGGTCCACCAGCTTCCGGGTCTCCAGCCGCTGGGTGAGGTCCGCGACCTCCTTCTCCAGCGTCCGCAGCTCGGTGAACCGGCTCACCGCCATCTCGATCGCCGGAACCACATCGCTCTTCGAGAACGGCTTCACCAGATACGCCATCGCACCCGCGTCCCGCGCCCGCTCCACCAGCTCACGCTGCGAGAACGCGGTCAGCATCAGCACCGGCGCGATGCTCTCCTCGGCGATCTTCTCGGCCGCCGAGATACCGTCCAGCACCGGCATCTTCACGTCCAGGATCACCAGGTCGGGACGGTGCTCCCGGGCCAGCTCCACAGCGGTCTGCCCGTCCCCGGCCTCGCCGACGACGGTGTAGCCCTCCTCCTCCAGCATCTCTTTGAGATCGAGACGGATGAGGGCCTCGTCCTCGGCGATCACGACCCGCGTGGTCAGCGGCGGGACATGCGACTGATCGTCATCGGCGACGGGCTGCTCGGGCTCGGCGGCGCTCACGGGACTCCTCATTCCAGGCAGGTGGTGCCATTGCAGCCTACCTAGAGGCGGCCATAGTGACGCACACGGTAGGGTGTCTCTCGCAACCGGCCCGGTTGGTGGAACTGGTCAGACACGCGGCTCTCAAACAGCCGTGCCCTTGGGCATGTGGGTTCGAATCCCACACCGGGCACCTTTGAACAAGTGGAATTGCACCTTCGCGTGATTCGCACGCACTTTCGTTCCCTTCTCGCGCTTCGTCACGCACAGTGATGTCATGAACTTCCACGGCACAGACGTGCGACACCAAGCAATCACCCAGCTCCGCGCGGGGGCAAGGAACGCGGATGTGGCCCGCGCGCTGGGCGTCCCCCTCGGCACCATCGGCTACTGGCGGCACGTGGACCGCGCCAAGCGCGGAGAGTGTCCGGGCGCCCACAACCCGAAATGCCCACGGTGCGACGGGCGCGAACTCGACGCAGGTGCCTACGCCTATCTCCTCGCCCTCTACCTCGGCGACGGCCACATCATCCGGTATTCGGCGCACCGAGTACCGAGTCTCATGATCGCGTGCGGCAACGGCTGGCCGGGCCTCATGGACGCCTGCGAAGCTGCGATGCGAGCAGTCTTCCCCGACAACTCCGTATGCCGGGTCCGCCGGACCGGCTGCCACAACGTGAAGGTCTACTCGAAGCACTTATGGTGCATGTTCCCCCAACACGGCCCCGGCAAGAAGCACGAGCGGTCGATCGTGCTCGAACCCTGGCAGCAGCGGATCGTGGACGAGCACCCCTGGGAGTTCCTCCGCGGGCTGATCCACTCCGACGGCTGCCGGATCACCAACTGGACTACGCGCATGGTCGGCGGCGAGCGCAAACGCTACGAGTACCCGCGGTACTTCTTCACCAACAAGTCCGACGACATCCGGCGGCTCTTCTCGGACACCCTCACGAGAGTCGGCGTCGAATGGACCGTCCTCGCCCGCGGCAGCGACCCGTTCAACATCTCCGTAGCCCGGAAATCCTCCGTCGCCCTCATGGACCAACACATCGGGCCGAAGTACTGACAGGGACGGCAGTCAGGTACCTCGGCCCAGCGGGAGCGCGGTGCGGGTGGGGCTACTTCGGGGAGTCGTCCTCGCCGATGTGGTGGACGCGGACGAGGTTGGTGGAACCGGGGACGCCGGGCGGGGAGCCGGCGGTGATGATGACGACGTCGCCCTTCTGGCAGCGGCCGATCCGCAGGAGCTGCTCATCGACCTGGGCGACCATCTCGTCGGTGGAGTTGACGGTCGGGCCGAGGAAGGTCTCCACGCCCCAGCTGACGTTGAGCTGGGAGCGGGTGGCCGGGTCGGGGGTGAAGGCCAGGAGCGGGATGGGCGAGCGGTAGCGGGAGAGGCGGCGGACGGTGTCGCCGGACTGGGTGAAGGCGACGAGGAACTTCGCGCCGAGGAAGTCGCCCATGTCGGCGGCGGCGCGGGCGACGGCGCCGCCCTGGGTGCGGGGCTTGTTGGCCTCGGTGAGCGGCGGGAGGCCCTTGGCGAGGAGGTCTTCCTCGGCGGCCTCGACGATGCGGCTCATGGTTTTGACGGTCTCGGTGGGGTACTTCCCGACGCTGGTCTCGCCGGAGAGCATCACGGCGTCGGTGCCGTCGATGACGGCGTTGGCGACGTCGGAGGCCTCGGCGCGGGTGGGGCGGGAGTTGTCGATCATCGAGTCGAGCATCTGGGTGGCGACGATGACCGGTTTGGCGTTGCGCTTGGCGAGTTTGATGGCGCGCTTCTGGACGATCGGGACGGTTTCGAGGGGCATTTCGACGCCGAGGTCGCCGCGGGCGACCATGATGCCGTCGAAAGCGGCGACGATGTCGTCGATGTTGTCGACGGCCTGGGGCTTTTCGACCTTGGCGATGACGGGCAGGAAGCGGTTTTCCTCGCGCATGATGCGGTGGACGTCTTCGATGTCGCGGCCGCTGCGGACGAAGGAGAGGGCGATGATGTCGGCGCCGTAGCGCAGGGCCCAGCGGAGGTCGTCCCGGTCCTTTTCGGAGAGGGCGGGGACGGAGACGGCGACGCCGGGGAGGTTGAGGCCCTTGTGGTCGGAGACCATGCCGCCTTCGATGACCTTGGTGCGGACGTGGGGTCCGTCGACGCCGGTGACTTCGAGGGTGACCTTGCCGTCGTCGACGAGGATGCGTTCGCCGGTGGTGACGTCGGCGGCGAGGCCGTCGTAGGTGGTGCCGCAGATCTGGCGGTCGCCTTCCACGGCCGGTTCGACGGTGATGGTGAACTCATCGTCGCGTTCGAGAAGTACGGGGCCTTCGCGGAATCGGCCGAGGCGGATCTTCGGGCCTTGAAGATCGGCGAGGATGCCGACGCTGCGGCGGGTTTCTTCGGACGCTTTGCGGACCCGGTCGAATCGTGCCTCGTGATCGGCGTAGGTGCCGTGGCTGAGGTTGAAGCGGGCGATGTCCATTCCGGCGTCAACGAGGGCTTTGATCTGCTCGTACGAGTCGGTGGCGGGTCCCAGAGTGCAGACGATCTTTGCTCGGCGCATGTTTCGACTCTATGACTTACCGAGCGGTAGGGAACTGTAAGAAAGTGACTGCCCAACGAGCGCTTGATGAAAGGCTGTTGACAACTAATGAAATGCGCGCGATGGCGCTCCGATGAGCGGAATATAGCCCTCGCGGCGGGTGGTCTCACAGTACGGGACGGGTCATCGTAAAGCGTGCGTTGACATGGGCATAGACGGCCTGGCGCTGGGGTTCGAGATCGAGGGCGGGGGCGGATTCCTGGGTGGCGCCGCCATAGCCGGCGAAGGAGCGCATGGCGGGGGCGGCTGTGGGGGCGGTGTTCTCGGCGCCGAGGTCGGCGATTTCGAGGAGGGCGTCGAGACGGGCGCCGAGGGCTTCGGCGTATTCGCGGGCGCGCTGGACGGCTTCGCGGACGGCCTGGGTGCGGGCGGCGCGGTGGGCGGGTGAGTCGGGGCGCAGGGCCCACCAGGGGCCGTCGACGCGGGTGAGGTCGAGGTCGGCGAGGCGGGTGGTGAGTTCGCCGAGGACGGTGAAGTCGTTGAGGGTGGCGGTGTGGGTGACGCGTCCGTGGTAGGCGCGGATGCGTTCGTGGCGGCCTTTTTCGGTGAGCTGGGGGGTGAGGCTGAAGGTGCCGGTTTCGAGTTTTTCGATGGCGTCGCCGTAGCTCTTGATGAGGGTGAGGGCGGTTTCGTTGCGGCGGGTGAGGTCGGTGAGGGCGGCGCTGCGGTCGGTGCCGCGGGCGCTGACGGTGACGGCGAGGCGGGCGATTTCGGGGTCGACTTCGAGGCGGGCTTCGCCGCGTACCGCGAGGCGCGGGGTGTCGGGGGTGCCGTAGGGCAGGGCGGTGGGGGTGGTGCCGGTGGTGGGGACGGCGGGGGTGTCGTCGGCGTCAGTCATGGGGGGGGCTCCCGGATGCGGGGGTATGGGTGGTGAAGGGTCGCATATCGGGACGGCCGGTGGCGGGTGGTCAGGCCGCCGGGTGTGGGGTGTTCCGGGAGGGCGGCCCGCCAGAACCTACGCGCGTCGTCCACCGGTGTGGCGGCGTTCGTCCGCGTGGTTCCGCGTTCGCTGCGGAAATGCGCGGAGAGCTGTGATTTTCCGCTGCTGGGGGCGAATGCGGTGGAGGCGAGATCCCTGCGCCCGGCTTTCCGGCGAACTCCGCAGGTGCCGGGGCGGGTAAGGGTGGCGATGCTGGATCCGTCGACGATGACGAATGCGGACGGTATTCCGGGTGACCACTACGACCTGGTGCGTGGGGTGTCGTACGAGGTCGTTATCGCGAACCGGCGGGGCGGCGGATCGGGAAGCTGATGTTCGACGGGAAGCCGTCGGATGATGCGCGCGGTTCGTGCCGGCGGTGAGGAATTGCCGGGCGAGTGGTGGCGGCAATTTCCCGTATGGGGCGGCTGCCGAGCAGGTGAGCCCGGGCGGGGGCCGGGAGGTTGCCCCCGTGCGGGCGGCGGGTGCGGGTCAGCGGCGGGGCACGAGGGTGGAGCCCTGGCGGGGGACCGTGCCCGCGCGGCCCGTAGTGGGCTGCGGGAGGCCGAAGGTGGTGAAGGCGGTGCGGGTGGGGAGCGGGTAAGGGGTGTTGCCGGTGAGGGAGTTGAGGATGGTGGCGCTGCGCCAGGCGGCGAGGCCGAGGTCGGGGGCGCCGACGCCGTGGGTGTGGGTTTCGGCGTTCTGGACGTAGACCGAGCCGGTGATGGCGGGGTCGAGGACCAGCCGGTGGTGGGCGTCGATGCGGGGGCGGGCGCCGGAGTCGCGCCGTACGTAGGGGTCGAGGGCGGCGAGCAGGGTGTCCATACGGCGTTCGCGGTAGCCGGTGGCGAGGATGACGGCGTCGGTGGTGAGGCGGGAGCGGGTGCCTTGCTGGATGTGGTCGAGGTGGAGTTCGACCTTGGTGGTGCCGACGCGGCCCGCGGTGCGGACGAAGACGCCGGGGGTGAGGGTGGCGTCGGGCCAGCCGCCGTCGAGGGTGCGGCGGTAGAGCTCGTCGTGGAGGGCGGCGAGGGTGGTGTGGTCAATGCCTTTGTGGAGCTGCCACTGGCCGGGGACGAGGTCGTCGCGGACGCGTTCGGGGAGGGCGTGGAAGTAGCGGGTGTAGTCGGGGGTGAAGTGTTCGAGGCCGAGCTTGCTGTATTCCATGGGGGCGAAGGCGGGGGTGCGGGCGAGCCAGTGCAGGCGTTCGCGGCCGGCGGGGCGGGCGCGGAGCTGGTCGAGGAAGATTTCGGCGCCCGACTGGCCGGCGCCGATGACGGTCACATGGTCGGCGGCGAGCAGGCGTTCGCGGTGGTCGAGGTAGTCGGCGGAGTGGATGACGGGGACGGCGGGGGCGTCGGCGAGGGGGCGTAGCGGGACGGGGATGTGGGGGGTGGTGCCGATGCCGAGGACGAGGTTGCGGGCGTAGGTGCGGCCGAGGGCCTCGGCTTCGCCGTCGGTGTCGAGCTGGGTGAAGTCGACTTCGAAGAGTTCGCGTTCGGGGTTCCAGCGGATGGCGTCGATCTGGTGGCCGAAGTGGAGGGTGGGGAGTTTTTCGCTGACCCAGCGGCAGTAGGCGTCGTATTCGGCGCGGTGGATGTGGAAGCGCTCGGCGAAGTAGAAGGGGAAGAGGCGTTCGCGGGTCTTGAGGTAGTTGAGGAAGGTCCAGGGGCTGGCGGGGTCGACGAGGGTGACGAGGTCGGCGAGGAAGGGGACTTGGAGGGTGGCGCCGTCGATGAGGAGGCCGGGGTGCCAGTGGAAGGCGGGGCGCTGGTCGTAGAAGGCAGTGCGGAGCTGGGTGAGGGGGTGGGCGAGGGCGGCGAGGGAGAGGTTGAAGGGGCCGACGCCGATGCCGGCGAGGTCGAGGGGTTCGTCGGGGCTCGTGGTGTCGGTGGCGAGGGGGCCTTCGGGGGGTGGAGTGCTGCTCATCTGGGGGTGTGGCCTTCCACGAGTTTGAGGAGGGTGGTGAGGTCTCCGGGTTGGGTGTGGGGGTTGAGGAGGGTGGCCTTGAGCCAGAGCCCGGTGGGAGTGGTGGCGCGGCCGAGGACGGCCTGGCCGTCGGTGAGGAGGGTGCGGCGGATGGTGGCGAGGGTGGTGTGGTCGGCGCCGGCGGGGCGGAAGAGGACGGTGCTGAGGGTGGGGCGGGAGTGGAGTTCGTAGCGGGGGTGGGCCTCGATGAGGTCGGCGAGGGTCTGGGCGGCGGCGAGGGTGCGGTCGACGAGTTCGCCGAGGCCGTGGCGGCCGAGGGCCTTGAGGGTGACCGCAATTTTGAGGATGTCGGGGCGGCGGGTGGTGCGCAGTGAGCGGCTGAGCAGGTCGGGGAGGCCGGCTTCGGTGTCGTCGTCGGCGTTGAGGTAGTCGGCCTGGTGGGCGAGGGGTGCCAGGGTGGCGGGCCCGGGGACGGCGAGGAGACCGGCCGCGACGGGTTGCCAGCCGAGTTTGTGCAGGTCGAGGGCGACGGTGTGGGCGCGGGCGAGGCCGTCCAGGGCGGCGCGGTGGGTGTCGCTGAAGAGGAGGGCGCCGCCGTAGGCCGCGTCGATGTGGAAGCGGGCGCCGTGCTGTTCGGCGACGTCGGCGAGGGCGGGCAGGGGGTCGATGGCACCGGAGTCGGTGGTGCCCGCGGTGGCGGTGAGGAGGACGGGGCCGGTGCGTCCGGCGAGGTTGGCCAGGCAGCTGTGGACGGTGTCGGGGGTGAGGATGCCGTCGGGGGTGGGGAGGGTGAGGGGTTCGGGGAGGCCCAGGAGCCAGGCGGCGCGGTGGATGCTGTGGTGGGCGTTGGCGCCGCAGACGATCCGGAGGGGGCGGGCGGGCCGGTGGGGGTCGGTCGCGGTGCCGTCGGGGGCGGCGGCTTCGCGGGCGAGGAGCAGGGCGAGCTGGTTGGATTCGGTGCCGCCGGTGGTGATCAGCGCGTCGGGGTCGGTGGCCTGGGGGTAGACCAGCGCGGCGAGGGCGCGGCTGGTGAGGGCTTCGAGGGTGGAGGCGGCGGGGGCCTGGTCCCAGGAGTCCATGGAAGGGTTGAGGGCGGCGGCGGCGAGGTCGGCGGCGGCGGCGAGGGCCAGCGGCGGGCAGTGCAGATGGGCGGCGCAGTGCGGGTCGGCGGGGTCGGCGGCGCCGGCGGCGAGGGTGTGGACGAGGGTGCGCAGGGCGGCGAGCGGGCCGCTGCCGTGGTCGGGGAGCAGGGGGTGGCAGGCGTCGCGTACGGTGCGGGCGACCGTCTCGGGGCCGCCGGGGGGCAGGGGGCCGGCGCGGTCCTCGGCGCCGGTGGTGAGGGCGTCGAGGACGGTGTCGAGGAGGGGGCGGAGTGCGCGGGGGCCGTTGGTGCCGCCTGCGAGGGCGGTGCCGGCAGGGGGCACAGGCATCAATGTGCTCTTCTGTCAGGGGAGTTCGGGCCGCGGTCCGGTGTGGACGGACCCTTTTAGGCGGCCCTAAGTTACTTTCCCTGTACGGTGCGTATCCACTGATGTCGCGGTCATACCACCCGTAAGTGGTACGGGTGTTTACCGCAGAGGTTCGGGTGCCGCCGGCTGCCGGTCCGGCGGCACCCGCTGCGTTCAGCCGGCGGTCACCGCGCGGCCGGCCGCAGCGCGTACCCGCAGGGCCCGCCGCAGGTCGTCGAGTTGGTCGACGAGCTTACGGCGCAGGGCCGGGATCGGGTCGCGGTCGGTGAGGCAGGTCTCGCCGAGCCGGAGGGTGTGGTCCTCGACGAAGGGCGCGGGGAAGGCGTTGCGGCCGGCGGCCGCGGCGAGGGCCGGGCCGCGGGCGGCGGCGAGGGCGGGGACCTCGGTGAAGTAGCGGTCGACGTAGGGGCGGAGCAGGTCGAGCTGTTCGGGGGCCCAGAAGCCGGTGGCGGTGGCCGTGAAGAGGTAGTTGGAGAGGGCGGCCTCGCCGTCGGTGGTGAACAGGGCGTCCCAGGCGGCCTGTTTGGCGGCCAGGTCGGGGAGCGCGGCGTGGCAGCGGGCGGCGCCCTCGCGGCCGGTGGCGCTGGGGTCGCGGGCGAGTTCGGCGTCGATGGCGTCCGGGGTGGTGGCGCCGAGGGTGGCGAGCCGGCCGAGGATGCGCCAGCGCAGTTCGGGGTCGAGACGGGGGCCGCCGGGGACGCTGCCGTCGTCGAGCCAGTCCTGGATGCCTTCGGGGGTGGTGGCGCTGTCGATGAAGGCACGTACGGCGGTGAGCCGGAGTCCTGCTTCGGTGCCGTGTTCGGGGCCTTCGGTGCGGCGGAGTATGTCGCGGCTGAGGGCGGTGAGGGTGCTGAGGGCGCTGTGGCGTTCGGGGAGGGCGAGGTACTGGTCGGCGATCTGGGTACGGGCGAAGGCGAGGACGCCCCGGACGAGGGCGAGGTCGGTCTCGTGCGGGAGGTGGGCGCGGGCGGCGTCCAGATAGGCGGTGGGCGCGAGTTCGCCGTCGCGGACCATGTCGCGGGCGGCGTTCCATACGACGGCGCGGGTCAGCGGGTCGGGGAGGCCGGACAGGGCGCCGAGGACGGTGTCCCAGGAGACGGGGTCGAGGCGGACCTTGGCGTAGGTGAGGTCCTGGTCGTTGAGGAGGAGCAGGGCGGGGCGGCCGCCGGTGGCCGCGTGGGAGCCGTCGTCGGGCACGTCCCAGGACAGCGGTTCGCGTGGCACGAGGCGGCCCGGGGCGGCGCGGTCGTGGTCGTAGAGCCCGACGGTGAGACGGTGCGGGCGGGTGCCGTCCGCGCTGCCGGTCTGCTCGACGGACACGCTCCAGTTGCCGTCCGCGGCCTCCTGCACGACCGGGGTGAGGGTGTCGACCCCGGTGGTGCGCAGCCAGCGCGTGGCCCAGGCGTGCACATCGCGGTCGGTGGCGCGGGCGAGGGAGTCGAGGAAGTCGGCGAGGGTGGCGTTGCCGAAGCGGTGCCGGGCGAAGTGCTCGTTGATGCCGGTGAGGAAGTCCTTCTCCCCCATCCAGGCGACGAGTTGGCGCAGTGCGGAGGCGCCCTTGGCGTACGAGATGCCGTCGAAGTTGAGCAGCGCGGAGGCGGTGTCGGGGACGTCCGCGGGGGTGGGGGCGACGGGGTGGGTGGACGGCCGCTGGTCGGCGTCGTAGCCCCAGCCCTTGCGGGCGACGGCGAAGTCGGTCCAGGTGTCGGTGAAGCGGGTGGCCTCGGCCAGGACCTGGTAACCCATGTACTCGGCGAAGGACTCGTTCAGCCAGATGTCGTCCCACCACTGGAGGGTGACCAGGTCGCCGAACCACATGTGGGCCATTTCGTGGGCGATCGTCACGCCGCGGGTCTGGCGTTCGGTGTCGGTGACGGCGGAGCGGTAGACATACTCGTCGCGGAAGGTGACCAGGCCGGGGTTCTCCATGGCGCCCGCGTTGAACTCGGGGACGAATGCCTGGTCGTAGGAGTCGAAGGGGTACGGCTCCTCGAAGATCTCGTGATAGCGGTCGAAGCAGCGGCGGGTGAGGTCGAGGATCTCCCCGGCGTCGGCGTCCAGGTGCGGCGCGAGCGACCGGCGGCAGTGGATGCCGAAGGGCAGTCCGGCGTGCTCGGTGCGGACCGAGTGCCAGGGGCCGGCGGCGACGGCGACCAGGTAGGTCGAGATGAGGGGGGTCGGGGCGGCCTCCCAGCGGCCCTCCCCCAGATGTTCGGTGCGGCCGTTGGCGAGCACCGTCCAGTCTTCCGGGGCCTGGACGGAGAGCGCGAAAACGGCCTTGAGGTCGGGCTGGTCGAAGGCGGCGAAGACGCGCTGGACGTCGTCCATGAACAGCTGGGTGTAGACGTAGCTCTCGCCGTCGGCCGGGTCGGTGAAGCGGTGCATGCCCTCGCCGGTGCGGGAGTAGTGCATGGCGGCGTCCAGCCGCAGCTCGTGGGCGCCGGGGGCCAGGCCGGTCAGCGGGAGGCGGTTGTCGTCGAGGGCCGCGGGGTCGAGCGGCCGGCCGTCGAGGGTGACGGAGTGCAGCTCGGCGGGCCTGAGCTCGACGAAGGTGTCGCCGCCGGTGCGCGCGGTGAAGTGGATGACCGTCCGGGAGCCGAACCGCTCCGCGCCTCGGGTGAGGTCGAGGGCGACCTCGTAGCGGTGGACGTCGATGAGCCGGGCTCGGGTCTGCGCCTCGTCGCGCGTCAGTTGGGGCATGGGGCCATGCTGCCGTACCGCCTGCGGCGGGGGCAGGTGGGTTTGGGGGGTGTGCGGTTTTTGGCTGCGCCCCTGTTAGTCGCCGTACGTTGTTTGGTGCGGCGCCGTGGTGGCTGGGCGCGCAGTTCCCCGCGCCCCTGAGGGGGCGCCGTACGTCGTTTGGTGCGGCTCCGTTGTGGCTGGCGCCGGGCGGCTTGTCTGGCTGCCGCGGGGGCCGGAGGGGACGCACCGGGACCCGTCCTCGGCGCGGGCGACGCGGCTACGAGCGATCGAGCACCCCGGCGTTTGCTCCGGTCCTGCGGGCGGGCCCCGGTACATCCCCTCCGACCGTCCCCCGTTGCCGACTGCCGGACGGTGGCACCGTCCGTCACAGCCCCCGCGACGGCCCGCGCCCAAGCTGCGGGGCTAGTTCGGCCAGGTGCCTGCCAAGGGGTCCCGCTGCACGGCTGCCGTAACGGTCATCGGTATGGCGGGTCAGTCGCGCATGGACGGAGGTCGGAGGGGATGCCCGGTGAGCCGCCCGCAGGACCCGGAGCGAACAACGGGGCGAAGAACCTCTGGGACCCGCGTCGCCCGCGCCGAGGACGGCTTACCGGGCGTCCCCTCCGACCCAACCACCCACCAACCGAAGGCGCACGACGCCCAGCCACCGGCAACCCGCACCCACCCCCAGCCACCAGCAACCCCGGTCAGCCGCTCCAGCCGCTGACCAAAGGGGGATCGTTCGGGTCCGGGATCTTCGTGGACCAGCCGCCGGGCACGTTGTGGGCCTGGCGGTCGCGGAAGCGGATGGGGGCGGTGCCCACGCGGCGGGTGAAGAGGCGGCTGAAGTAGGCGGGGTCGTCGTAGCCGACGCGGCGGGCGACGGCGGCGACCGGGAGTTCGGTGCCTACCAGGAGTTCCTTGGCGCGGCCCAGTCGTATGCCGAGGAGGTAGTCCTTGGGGCTGCAGCCGGCGCCGCGGCGGACGGCGGTGCGGAGTTCGGCGGGGGTCATACCGTGCCGGGCGGCGTGTTCGGCGACCGAGAGGGGGAGGAAGGCGTCGCGGGCCAGGGCCTGGAGGACGGGGTCGCCGTCGGCGTCGGTGTCGGCGCGGGCGCGGCGCAGGGCGACCAGGAGTTCGTGGACGGCGGCGGAGGTCTCGACTTCGAGCAGGGGGTTGCCGCGGCGTGCGGCCCGTGCGATGCGCCCGACCGCGGCCCGCGCGGGTCCGGTGTCCGCGAGCGGTACGACGGGCCGGTCCGGCTCGATGTAGCCGAGTTCGGTGTAGGTGGCGGCGGCCGGGCCGGTGAAGTCGACGAAGCTTTCGTCCCAGCCGGTCTCGGGGTCGGCCCCGTAGTGGTGCACCACGCCCGGTGTGATCCACAGCAGGGCGGGGGCGGTGACCGGGTGGCGGCGGCCGTCGGGGGCGGTGCACCAGCCGCGGCCGGCGCTGATGATGATGGCGACGTGGTGGTCGAGGGTGCGCGGGCCGACCGTGGGCAGGGCGCCGTGCTGGAGGCCGACGCCCAGGCACACCAGGCCGAGCCGGTGGTGGACCGGGTTCGGCGTGAAGTACCGCATCCAGGTGTGGTACACGCCCGGCCTCCCGTCGCTCCGTGTCTCTCCGTGTCTCTCCGTGCCGCTCCGTCGAACCGTCCAAGCAGGGTCGATCTTTGTCCATGGACCGGCGCACCGCCAGAGGGCGAGGGTGACCGATGACGTATCGATGACCGTGCCCGTACGGCCCGTCGGCGCCCAGGTGGCCACGGCACGGCGCCGGCGGCACGGGACGACACAGGGGCGGGGCGACGTGGCGCGGTGTGCGGTGGGCGAGCGGGACTTCACGGTGGACGGGCGGCCGGTGCGGCTGCTGTCCGGTGCGATGCACTACTTCCGGGTGCACGAGGCGCAGTGGGGCCACCGGCTGGCGATGCTCCGGGCGATGGGGCTGAACTGCGTGGAGACGTATGTGCCGTGGAATCTGCACGAGCCGCGGCCCGGGGAGTTCCGGGACCCGGAGGCGCTGGGCCGGTTCCTGGACGCGGCGCAGGCGGCGGGGCTGTGGGCGATCGTCCGCCCGGGGCCGTACATCTGCGCGGAGTGGGAGAACGGCGGGCTGCCGGAGTGGCTGACCGGGCCGCTGGGGCGGCGGGTGCGGACCCGGGACGCGGAGTATCTGCGGGCCGTGGACGCGTGGTTCGGGCGGCTGCTGCCGCAGGTCGTGGCACGTCAGTGTGACAGCGGCGGGCCGGTGATCCTGGTGCAGGCGGAGAACGAGTACGGCTCGTACGGGAGCGATGCCGGCTATCTGGTGTGGCTCGTGGAGCGGCTGCGGGCGCTGGGGGTACGGGTGCCGTTGTGCACCTCGGACGGGCCGGAGGACCACATGCTGAGCGGCGGTTCGGTGCCCGGCGTCCTGGCCACCGTCAACTTCGGCTCCGGGGCCCGGGAGGCGTTCGCGGCGCTGCGCCGCCATCGGGCGGACGGGCCGCTGATGTGTATGGAGTTCTGGTGCGGCTGGTTCACGCACTGGGGGCGCAGCGAGCAGCCGCGTGCCGCGGAGGACGCGGCGGCGGCGCTGCGGGAGATCCTGGAGTGCGGTGCCTCGGTCAATGTCTATATGGCGCACGGCGGGACGAGCTTCGGCGGCTGGGCGGGCGCGAACCGCGCGGGTGAGCTCCAGGACGGGGAGCTGCGGCCGACGGTCACCTCGTACGACTACCAGGCGCCGGTCGATGAACGCGGGCGGCCGACCGAGAAGTTCTGGCGGTTCCGGGAGGTGCTCGCCGAGTACGCGGAGGGGCCGCTGCCCCCGGTGCCGGAGCCGCTGCCCGTACTGGCGGCTCCGGTGCGTGCGGTGATCGGGGAGTGGGCGCCGGCCGGGGAGGTGCTGGCGGCGCTCGGCGGTGCGGAGGTCGAGGCGGCCGGCCCGGCGACGTTCGAGGAGCTGGGGGTGGACCGGGGGCTGGTCCGCTATCAGGTGACGGTTCCGGGGCCGCGGGGGCGGTACCCGCTGCGGGTGCGCGGGCTGCGGGACCGGGCGGTGGTGTGCGTCGACGGGGAGCCGCGGGCCGTGGTGGACGGCGAGGACGCGGTGCTCGGTGAGGTGGCGGGGCCGGCGTCGGTGGAGTTGTGGGTGGCGTCGCTGGGGCGGGTCAACTACGGGCCGCGGCTGGCCGAGTCGAAGGGGATCGTGGGCGGGCTGCTGCACGAGCGGCAGTATCTGCACGGGGTGCGGTCGCGGGGGCTGCGGCTGGACGCGCTGGAGGCGGCGGGGGCGACGGACCGGGTGCCGTTCCGGGCGGTGGCGGAGGCCGGTGCCGGTGCCGGTGCGGGTGCCGGTGCCGGTGCGGGTGCCGGTGCGGGGCTGTACCGGGGGACGCTGACGGTGGGCGGGCGGCCCGGTGACGCGGAGCTCGCGCTGCCGGGCTGGCGTCACGGGTTCGCCTGGATCAACGGGTTCTGTCTGGGCCGCTATCGGGCCGAGGGGCCGCAGCGCACGCTGTACGTGCCGGGCCCGGTGCTGCGCGAGGGCGACAACGCGCTGCTGTTGTGGGAGTGGGAGGGCGCCCCGGCCCTGGTGGGAAGAGGGGCGGGGGCGCCCGGTCTGTATCCCTGCACGGCAGGGAGCTGAGGGCGGCCGTGGGGGCGCGCCGGCCCCGCCCCCACGGCCCGGCTACACCTCGCGCACCTCGAACGCGTCCAGGACGAACTCCGCCGTCCCGTCGTCACCCACCTTGCGCAGTCCCACCCATGCCGTGCCCTCGGCCGGGGCGGTGAACTCATAGGTCCAGCTGGTGGGTCGGGTCGCCACCGGCAGCGGGCGGCGGCTCAGCTCGCGGGGCGCCGGCGCGTCGACGGCGGTGACCCAGGCGTACTGGCCGGCCTTTTCGTTCTCGTAGCGGAAGGTGACCCGGTAGCGGCGGCCGGCGGCGAAGCGGACGGTGTGCGGGACGGTCCGGTAGACCAGCCCGGTGTTCTCGCCGCGTGACTTGAGCGAGGAGCCGCCGTCGATGACGTCGTCGATCGCCTTGCCGTTCCAGCCGCGCTGGGTGAACGGGGCGTGCCGCTGGGCGATATGGGTGCGCGGGTCGGTGCTGCCGCCCGCGTCGCCCTTGACGAAGACGCCCCAGCCCTGGGGGACGTGGGCGAAGTCCTCGTAGGCCAGGGCGCCCTTCTTGGTGGTGGGCCGGGCGGGCACGACGCGGACGTTGTCGAAGCGGACCCGGGCCCGGGCGGCCGCCGCGGTCAGGGCGAGGGTGACCGGGCCGCCGCCCTCGGGGACGGTGAAGTGCGTGAACAGGCGCTGGAAGCGGGTGCCGGATTTGCGGTCCGCCGCCACGTAGTTGCCTGCGGTGGAGGTGTCCGTCCAGTTGGTGGCGGTGACTCCGTCGGCGGTGCGGACCTCCAGGCCGGCCCGGCGCCGTTCGCCCGCCGTGGCCCCGACCTCGATCTGGACGGAGGCGGCGTAGCTGCCGGGGGTGAGCCGGGCGAGCTTCTGGGCGACGGTCGCGGCGCCGCCCGCGCCGATGACCAGCTCGTAGTCGCCCGGCTTGCTGAGCTGGACGGAGGCCGGGCCGCTGGTCCGCCAGCCGTCCAGGGTTCCGGAGTGGAAGCCGGGGTCGGTGACGGGGGTGCCCTCGCCCCAGTGGGGGTCGCCCTGAGCGGGGGCCCGGGTGCGGTGGACGACGTAGGCCACGCCGGGCTCGGCGGTGAGGGTGATCCTGCCGTCGTTGACGGGGATCCGGGTCTCCTGGGTGCGGCCCTGGTCGGTGAGCCGGTAGGCGTAGACGGCGCGGGCGGCCGACCAGCCCCGGGGCAGCGTCCAACTCGTGCTGCCACCACGGGGGTTGTAGTGGTAGAGCTTGTCGGGGTCGGTGGCCCGGCGGGGCTCCCAGGGGAGCAGATAGCTGCCGTCGTCGTAGACGAGGCGGCCGTCGGTGGTGATCCGGCGGCTGCCTTCGGCGTCGCTGACCGAGGTCCTGGTGGGGCCCTCGAAGGTGATCTCGTGCGCGCCCCAGGTCTTGATCGGGTATGCCTGGAGGTATTTGGCGGGCAGCGCGTCGGTCCAGATGATCGTGTGGAAGGCGTGCCAGTCGGTCTTGCCCACCCAGCCCTCGAAGTTGCCCATCCGGCCGTGGCCGAGCAGCGTGGGCCACTTGTCGGCGAAGACGTCCTTGTGGTGGTGGTGCAGGAAGCGGATCAGCTGGGAGTTGATACCGCGTGAGGTGTCGGGGCCGTAGTCGGTCTCGTTCGCCCAGTGCGACCACAGGGCGGAGCGTTCCAGGCCGTGGCCCCATTCGGTGGTGATCTGCCAGCCCTGGTCGCGCAGATGGCGCTGGAGCCGGTCGGAGTTCCAGCCGGACTCGCGGAAGACGTCGAGGTAGAGGGTGTTCAGCGCGGGGTCGGTCTCTTCGCGCAGCTGGGCGAAGCGGCGGGCGATGTCGCCGGAGACCAGATCGCGGCGGGCGTCGATGCGGTAGGACTGGTCGAGCCAGTCCCACTGTTTGTCGTCCTTGTTGACGAGCGTTTCGGAGAAGGCGTGCGCGACCGGGTAGGACTCGGTGGCGTTGACGTGCACCGCGAAGTCGCTGTTCCACTTCTTGCCGGCGCGGAGCAGGGCGTTGAGGTCGGTGAGGCCGCCGGCCCGCTCGTTGTAGTTGCCGCCGTAGTCGGGGTGGGCGGAGTCGTGGCCCTCGGACTGGTAGCCCTTGAGGAGGGTGAACTGCCGCAGTCCGTCGGTGGCCAGCGCGATGCGCTTGACGGTGTCGAGGGTGGCGAGAAAGGGGTTGGTGGCCTGGCTGGCGAAGTTGAACGGGATGTGCGGGACGACCCGCAGATGCTGTTCGTCGGCGCCCAGCGGCCGCACCATGATGTCGCGCAGCGCGATCGCGCCGTCCTGCCAGTCGGCGGTGCCGTCGCCGTTGCGGTCGCGGGTGACGACGACGGTCGCGTACGGCAGCGGGTCGGTGGTGTCCACTTGCTGGCCGGCCGCCCGGTGGGTCCACTGGCCGCAGCCGAGCTGGGCGGTGACGAAGCCGTCGCCGTGCACGGTCTGCCGCCACAGCCTGCCGTTCTCCCAGGTGGTGGCGCCGGTGGGCCGGTCGTAGCAGGTGTTGGTGTCGATGCCGGCGGCCAGTTGGCCGGTGGCGACGACGGCGTAGGCGCATCCGGTGGGGGTGGCCTCGGCGGGGGTGTCGTCGGTGACCCGTACCAGGGTGTCGCCGCTGGTGGCCTTGTCGAGGGCGATCCGGGCGGCGAGCAGGGTGGCGTCGGGCTGGTCGCTGCGGACGGCGAGCAGGGCGAGGCCGGGGATCTCCAGGGTGCCGACGCGCAGTGCCGGGGTGTCGGTGATGCCGGTGACCCGCCAGGTGGTCCGCCGGCCGTGGACGGCGATCTCGACGGTGATCCTGGTGCCGCCGTCGAAGGTGAGGGTGTAGGTGGCGCGGCCGGCGCGGGCGCGGTGGGTGACCCGGGGGGTGTGGGCGGTGCCGTCGATGAGGACCCGGGTGACCGGGGTCTGCCCGCCGTGCAGCACGGCGCCGGTGCCTCGGTCGGTGTAGGAGACGACGCGCGGGAAGGCGGTGTCGACGCGGACCTCCAGCGCGTCGGACCGCAGCAGTGCCTCCGCCGCGCGGGGTGCGGCCGTGGCGGGCCGTGGGGCGAGCGGGAGGGCGCCGGCGACCCCGGCGAGCGCGGTGGCGGCGACGACCTTTCGGCGGCTGGGCCCGGCCGGGGCTGCGGTCTGTTCGTTCACGCGCACGGTCCTCCTTCGTGCCTGC
Source organism: Streptomyces sp. NPDC029466 (assembly GCF_055574515.1). Taxonomy (NCBI): domain Bacteria; kingdom Bacillati; phylum Actinomycetota; class Actinomycetes; order Kitasatosporales; family Streptomycetaceae; genus Streptomyces; species Streptomyces sp. NPDC029466. Next base: position 110,423 of record NZ_JBVHZH010000017.1, on the reverse strand, counting down.
ACTGCCTGTCGGCGGACAGCGTGCTGCCGGTGCGGGGCGTGCGCCTATGGACAAAGGAGGGGCAGGTGTTGGACAGATGTGCGGCGGGCGGGGCAGGCGGCGGGCCGCCGTCGAGAGAGGGACCAGGCGAGCCCGCCGTCGAGAGGCAGGTCAGGCCGTGGCGCCGCCGTCGAGGGGCAGGACGGCGGTGAGTTCCCAGCCGCCCTCCGGCGCCGGGCCCGCGGTGAGCCGGCCGCCCATCGCCTCGGCCCGTTCGGTGAGTCCGGCCAGGCCGAAGCCCCCGCCGCGGGCCTGTTCGGAGAGGCGGGCGGGGGCGCCGCCGTCGTTGGCGATGCGCAACTCCACCCCGCGGGGGACGGACCGCAGGCCGATCCGTACCGCCGTGGCGTCCGCGGCATGCTTGCGGATGTTGGTGAGCGCCTCGCGCACGATGCGGTGAACGGCCGCGGCCACCTCGGCCGGCAGCGCGTGCGCGGCGCCGGTTTCGAGGGCGAGGACGACCGGCGGGCCGGTACGGGCGAACGTGTCGGTCATCGCACGGACCTCCGCGAGCCCGGCGAGCGGATGGGCCCGCGCCCCGTCCTCACGCAGTACCCGCACCAGTCGGCGCATCGCGCCCAGCGCCTCGCTGCCGGCGTTCTCGATCCGTGCGAAGGTGGCGTCGGCCGGCGGGCCCTGGAGGCCGGTGCAGCGCGCGGCGCGGGCCTGGACGACGATGCCGGTGACGTGGTGGGCGATCAGGTCGTGCAGCTCCCGCGACAGTTCCAGACGTTCGGCGGCCCGGACCGCGGCGAGATCGCGCAGCCGCTGGGCGTCCTGCCGGCGCAGGGTCAGCGAGTAGGCGGTGACGACCACGGTGAGTACCGCCTGGACCACGGTGAACAGGCCAGGGCGGAGGTCGCGCAGCGGGGTGAGGACGCAGGCCAGGCCCAGCAGCGGACCGAGGGCGGCGGCGGTGCGGCCGGGTGCCCGGCGGACCACGGCGGCGAGCAGCAGGAGCAGGGCGAGTCCTTCGCCCAGGCCCCATACGTGGGGTGGGCGCGGTCCGGCGATCAGCAGCGCGGACCCGGTCAGGGAGATCACGGCCGCGGCGGCGGCCCGGGCGGTCAGCGGGATCCGGGCGCCGGGCACCGTGCACAGGCAGACCGCGAGGGCGGTCGCCCCCATGACGGCGTGCGGCCGGGCGGGCTCGTGGGCCATCGCCACGGTCTCCAGCCCGGCGAGGAGCAGCACAAGCACCGCCGGGCCGGCCGCGGTCGCGATGCGGCGCGGTGGCCGGCTCGTCGGCCGCCCCGGCAGGGGGCTCATCCGCGGGACCCGTCCGGTGTTGCCGTGCGGTTCACCCCCACGCCGCCGTCGTGGGGGCATCGTCCGGTGTCTCGAGGGGATCGTGCTGACCGCCGAGCAGGACGTAGGCGAGGGTCGCGGCGGAGGCGGCGAGGAGCAGGGCGGCGAAGACAGTGGTGCGGCGGTCGCGGTCGGGCGCCGGGGGCCGGCGGCGGGGCTCGGGGGTCATGCCGTTCACGCTAGGGAGGTGGTGGCGGGGCCGCCCAGAGGCCGTCCGGTCCTCCATGGCGGCACAGGACCCGGCCGGGAACCCGTATTTGGTCCCGGGGCGGAGGGACCGAGGGCCGTGGCGCGGCGGGACCAAGGGCCGGGACCGAGGTCCGGGACTTCCGTCCCGGCAAAGGGCCCGGGGAGCGGCTCCCCGGGCCCGAAGGTGTGGCGTCGGTGTGCGGGGCCGGTCAGCCCAGTTCGCCCGCGGCCTTCTTGATATCGGCGGCGAAGGCGCTCACCTCGCTGTAGACACCGGGCTTGCCGGGGCGTGCGCAGCCCTCGCCCCAGGAGACGATGCCGACCTGGAGCCACTTGCCGGCGTCGTCCTTGCGGAACATCGGGCCACCGGAGTCGCCCTGGCAGGTGTCGGTGCCGCCGGTGTCCAGCTTGCCGGCGCAGATCTCGTCACCGGGGGTCAGCTGGTCGCCGTAGGCCTTCTGGCAGGCGGCGTCGTCGACGAACGGCACGGTCGCCTTGAGGAGGTAGCGCTGCTGCTCGCCGCCTTCCTTGTCGGCGCCCCAGCCGGCGATGGTGAAGTCGCCGCTGTTGAGCTTGTCGTCCTCGGCGATCTTCAGGGTGGGCTGGTCTATCGGCTTGGCGAGCTTGATCAGGGCCCAGTCCTTGCCCTTGCCGTTGTAGCCGGGGGCCTGGAGGACCTTGGTGGAGTTGACCTTGACGGCGGCGGAGTCCTCCAGGTCGACCACGCCGGCGGTGGCGGTGATGGAGGTGTTGTCGCCGCTGCCGTCGACGCAGTGCGCCGCGGTGAGCACGATGTCCTTGGCGTAGAGGGCGCCGCCGCAGCCCATCGACAGCCGGACCATGAAGGGGAATTCACCCTGGTCGGCCTTGGTGCCGCCGACGACCTTGGTGGACGGTTCGGGGGCGGGCGCGGCCGAGGCCGAGCCGGGCTGGAGGCTGAAAGCGGCCAGGGCGACCGCGCCGACGGCGAGGGTTCTCTTGAGGGGCTTCCGGTAGCTGCGCAACGGGCTTCCTTTCGTGGGGGGTTGCACGTCGATGACGAGCCCATGCCAACACCGGAGCCGGATGTGACCGCCGCACACAGCACATGGAGGAAGACAGCACACCGTGAGGCGTCCGGACCCAGTGGGGGATGAGTCCGTACAGCGCTCTGCGATTATCCGGAGTGGGCGCGCGGAGTGACAAGGGTGCGCATCCGGCCAACTCCCGTACGCGCCACGCCCGTACGCCTCATTCCGGACTTTCCCGGCCCCCCGTACAGTGGCCGGGTGACCACCGGCGGCAGAGCGATCGAGCACGGCTACCCCCACCTCGACACGGTGCGCGCGGCCGTCCATGCCCTGTTCAAACGCCTGTCGTACGACACCGTGCGCACCTTCGACACCAGCGTGCTGCCGGTCGATGTGGCCTTCGGCGAGGACGAGGATCTGCATCTGGGCGCGCAGCGGGTGGTCGGCGCCCTGGTCCGGCAACTGCATCTGCCGGACGCGCGGGCGGTGATCACCTTCCGGGAGATGGAGCATGCCGCGAACGTCGAACTGACCGCGGGCCCGGAGTACTTCATCGAGCTCAACGACCGCTTCCGCACGCACCGCAAGGACATCGGCGCCGCACTGGCCCATGAGGTGACACATGTCGCGCTGCACCGTCTGGATCTGACCTTCCCCGGCACCCGCGACAACGAGATCCTCACCGACACCGCCGCCGCCTACCTCGGCGCGGGCTGGCTGCTGCTGGACGCCTACCGCGAGCACGGCCCGTTCTCGCAGAAGCTGGGCTATCTGACGCCGGAGGAGTTCGGCTACGTCCTCGCCAAGCGGGCCCGGTTCTTCGGGGAGGACCCGGCGCCGTGGTTCACCAGCCCGCAGGCGTACGACGCGTACACGGCGGGCGCCGCGCGGGCCCGCCAGGACCTGCGCCGGCCACCGCTCGCCGGCGCGGGCTGGGCGGCCCGGCTGCGCTACGCCAAGGACCGCCGGGCGGCGGAGGATCCGCGGCGCGCCGGCCGGCCGCCCGCCACGGCCGAGGGCTATGCCTTCGAGGGCCCGTCGCCGCTGCGGGTCACGTTCCCCTGCCCCGCCTGCCATCAGCGGATCCGGGTCCCGGTCCGCGGCCGGCTCCAGGCGCGCTGCGGACTGTGCAAGACGCTGCTGGACTGTGATACCTGACGGGATATCAGCCGAGGGGCGGCCGCTCCCGGACCGTTCCTAGACCCACCCCTCCAGGCCCGCCATGAAGCCGTCGAAGTCGTCACGGTGGATGGTGTGGCCCGTGCGGGGCACCGTACGGACCTCGAAGCCGCGCTCGGTCAGCTCGGCCGCCGCCTGCTCGGAGAAGAGGAAGCCCTCCCCCGCGAACTGCACCAGGGACGGGACGACCGGCTTCTCGGGCGTGTGGTCCTGGAGGTGGACGGCGGACAGCGCGAGGGCGGTCCCGGTGTCCCAGTCCGCGACCGTGGCCAGTTCGAGGTCGATATCGGCCTCGCACCAGCGCGGGTTGAAGGTCCGCACCATCTCCCGGTCGGCCCGCTTGAACGCGACGAACAGGGCCGGGTCGACGGGCTGTCCGACCCTGGCGAGCGACCAGGCCGGATCGCAGTACACCGCCCGCCGCGGCTGGAGCCGCTCCACCGCCAGGGACAGCGCCAGCCCGCCCAGGGAGTGCCCGATGGCGACCTCGGGTGCGGCGGGCAGGGTCTCCACGAGGTCCTCGGCGAACAGCTCGGTGCCGTACGGGCCGCGCGGGCTGCGGCCGTGGCCGCGCAGATCGACGGCGAGCACCCGGTAGCCCCGGTCGGCGAGCGCCGGACCGACCCGGTGCCAGGTGCGGTGATCGGACATCAGGCCGTGGACCAGCACCGCGACGCGTTCGCCGGTGCCCCATTCGTGGGTGTGCAGCTGCATGCCCTGCCTCTCTTCGGTTCCCGCGCTCCGGCTCCCGGGGGTCCGGTCCCGTTCGCCGGTCCGGTGGCGCACCGGCCCGACGTTACACGTGTCAGCCGAGGCGGCGGGGGCGCTCCGGCCCGACCCGCCGGACGATTGCGCTGTGCGAGGATGCCCAGCAGCATGACGGACCGAGCCGGCCCACGGGCCACCCCAACTCCCCCGACCAGTGCGGCCGTTGCCCGGCACGCCGGGGTCTCCCGCGCGACGGTCTCCTACGTCCTGAACGGGCAGGCCGCCGGGCGGGTCGGCGAGCGCACCCAGGCCAGGGTCAGGGCCGCCGCCGAGGAACTGGGGTATGTGCCGCACGCCGCCGCCCGCAGTCTGCGGGCCGGCCGGGGCCGCCTCGTGCTGCTGGCCGCCCCCGCCGACGCGGTCGCGACCTTCGGGCCCCTCTTCACCGGCTTCCTGGCCGGATTCCAGACCGCGCTGCACCGCCTCGGCTACACCCCCGTGCTGCACGGCGCGCCCGCGAGCTCCCCCATGGCGGCCGCCCGCGCCTGGGCCGAACTGCGGCCCGCCGCCGTACTGAACCTCTACGGGCCCCCGCTGGACGCCCCCGCCGTCGAGTTGCTGCACCGCGCGGGGACCGCCGCGGTCCTCGTCCTCGGCCCGTCGGCGCCACCCGGCGCCCACACCCTCCTCCTCGACCAGCGGGAGGCCGGACGCCGGGCCGGGGAACACCTCCTGGCCCGCGGCCGCCGGCGGATCGGTGTGGTCCGCCCGGCCGAACCGGGCCCGGCGGGCTGCGCGGAGCTCCGGCTGGCGGGCGTACGGGCCGCGGCCGCCGCGCATCCGGACGCGCGGGTGCGCCCGCTCGATCTCGCGCGCACCGAGGAGTCCGCGGCGGGGCTGGCCGCCGCCTGGCCGGAGCTGGGCCTGGACGCGGTGTTCGGGTACAACGACGAGTACGCGACGCTGCTGATGCGCGCCCTCCAGGACGCCGGCCACACCATCGGCGCCGACGGCCCGGACCGCCTCGCCGTGGTCGGCGCGGACGATCTGCTGTTGGCGCGGCTGCTGCGCCCCCGGCTGACCAGCGTCCGCGCCGAGATCACACCCCCGGAGCGGATCGCGGGCCTGGTCGCCGACCTGCTCCTGGACCCGGCCGCCCCGCCCGCGATCCACCGGCTGGGCACCTTCCACGTCACACCGCGCGCATCGGGCTGACGGCCGGGCCCGGGGCTACGGCTCCTTGCGCCGCGGCCTGCACCGCGCCCGGTGACGGGGCCGCACGCCGTCCGCGGCCCTCACAGCCAGTCCGTCTCGGGGGTGGCCGCGGCCAGGATGTCGCGGGTGCCGGTGCGGAGCGGGACGCCGTGCGGGACGCACACCGTGTCGACCGCGTCGAGGGCGGCGAGCCGCCGGAAGGAGGCGATGGCCTCCTCGCGTGCGACGTTGCCGGGGCCGAGGACCGCCCGGGTGCCGTCGGGGGTGGTGCCGATGATGTCTCCGGGGAAGAGCACCCGGCTCTCGGGGAGGTGCAGCGCGATCCCGCCGGGGGTGTGGCCGGGGACGTGCAGCACCCGCACCGGCTCCGGCCAGCCGTCGAGGGTATCTCCGTCGTGGAGTTCGACATCGACCTCGACGGGGCGCAGCGGCGGGAGCCCGGCGCCCGCGAAATCGGCCATGACCCGCTCGAACAGCGCCCGCTCCGAAGGGCTGCACACCGGCGCGGGTTCGGGTGCGGTGCCGCGGATGTACGGGGCGTCCGGCGCGCCGGCCAGTACGCGGGCGCCGGTGGCGGCGACCAGGTCGGCGGCGGAGCCCATGTGGTCGATGTGGGAGTGGGTGAGCACGATCTGCCGCAGCTGGTCCGGCCGGCCGCCGAGCCGGGCCAGCGCGTCGAGGACGGCGGGGGCCGAGCCGGGGACGCCGGTGTCGATGACGGCGTATCCGTCGTCGGGGAGGGCGACGAGGTACACATGCCCTACGGGGAAGGCGAGTTGCCAGACGGTGGGGGTGATTTCGGTGAGTGCGTCCATGGCCGGGACGCTAGCCGGACCGCGCCGGTGACCACCGGCCGTTGCGCCGTGGGCGGATTGAGCGCAGAGCGGAAGCCGCGGTCGAACACGGCCGAACGCGGCCGGAACCTGTCTTGCCTTCGGTGCGTCTCATCGCCGAACACCAAGGAGGCATGTCATGCGAGGATCCCACCTCTCCCGCACCCGTACCCTCACCACCGTGCTCGCGCTGGCGGTGGCCGGCACCGCCGTGCTGTCCGGCTGCGGTCAGAAGCAGCAGACCGTGGGCAGCGCGCCACCGCCGAAGAAGCCGGACGCCTTCGAGCAGCGGGCGGACCAGATCGTGCGGCACTGGCCGAAGGTCTCCCCGGTCACCGGGCGGCAGCAGGCGCTGCTGCCGCTGGCCGGCGCGGACCGCCCCAAGGGCAAGGACGTACGGGAGATCACCGTCACCGTCGGGCACAGCGCCTGCGATGTGGACTTCGGTGCCCGCGGCCATGAGTCGAAGGACCTGGTGGTGATCACCGGCTGGGGCAAGCGGAAGAGCTCCAAGGGGATGTGCACCGAGCAACTGGCCACCGACAAGGTGAAGGTGCGGCTCAAGAGCGCGCTGGGCGATCGCAAGGTCGTGGACGCGGCCACCGGCAAGGAGCTCTTCAAGAGCTGACCGGGGCGCTGTGGCGGTGGGTCGGCGCCGCGGTCCGGCTTCGAGGGCACTGCACGCCCTAGGGTCATCCGCATGAGCCCTTCCACCGCCACCACCACCCGTGTCGACCTGCCCGAGCTGCTGGAGTTTGTCCGCCCCCGGCATCGCGCGATCCTGCTCACCCGCCGCTCCGACGGCACCCCGCAGGGCTCGCCGCTGACGTGCGGAGTGGACGACTCCGGGCGGCTGGTGATGGCGACGTATCCGGAGCGCGCCAAGGTCCGTAACGCCCGCCGGGTCTCCTCGGTCAGCGTCATCGTGCTGTCCGACGAGTGGAACGGCCCGTGGGTGCAGGTCGACGGTGAGGCCGAGATCATCGACACCCCGGACGCCATCGAGCCGCTGGTCGAGTACTACCGCAACATCGCCGGTGAGCACCCGGACTGGGACCAGTACCGGGAGGCCATGCGCAAGCAGGGCAAGTCGCTGATCCGGGTGACGCCGCTGCGCTGGGGCCCGGTCGCGACCGGCGGCTTCCCGGCCCGGCTCACGGAGGGCGGCGGCGCCTGAACCGGCCGCCCGGGCGTCAACGGGTGGTGCGGGTACCCCCGTTGACGTTCAGGACCTGGCCGGTGATGTGCCGGGCGGCCGGTGACGCCAGGAACGCCACCGTCCCCGAGATGTCGTCCGGGGACCCGGCGCGGCCCACCGCCGCGGCGGCCACCAGCTGGTCGCGGCGCTCGTCGGTGAGCCGGTCGCGGAAGAATTCCGTGTCGGCGATATAGCCCGGCGAGACGACATTGGCGGTGATGTCGCGGGGGCCGAGGTTCCGGGACAGTTCGACGTTCCAGGAGGCGAGTCCGGCCTTGGCCGCCCCGTAGGAGCCGGCGCCCTGGTCGGCGGCGATCGACCCGAGGTGGACGACCGCGCCACCGGCCGCCAGCCGGCCGTCCAGCGCCCTGGTGGTCAGTGCGGCGCTGACCAGGTTCGCGTCGAGGTTGGCGCGGAAGTCCCGGGCGTAGGACGCCAGATCGGTGGCCTCGCCGGTGTCGAGGTCGGTATTGCCGCCGGCGTTGTTGACCAGGACGTCGATCCGTTCGGGGAGCCGGGTGAGCAGTTCGGTGAGCGACCGCGGGTCGGTGTGGTCGCACACCAGCGGCCGGACGGTCGCCCGGCCGGCCGCGGTCTCCTCCAGGGGTGCGAGGCGCCGGCCGGTGACGAGGACCTCGTCGCCGCGGTCCGCGAAGTGGTGGGCGACGGCGCGTCCGATGCCGGTTCCGCCGCCGGTGACCAGGATGGTGCGTGACATATGCTGAGCTCCGTCCATCACGTTCAGACCTAAATTTAGACCTGAACATAACATCGCCGGGAGGGCCCGTGGCAAGAGAACCCGAGGCGCAGGACGGCCAAGACCGGGCAGGAGCCAATGCCTCCGCGTACCCCGTGGAGGAGATCGCGGCCGCCTGGGAGCGCGAGCGCCCCGGCACACCGGTCTCCTCGATCGGGATCGTGACGCCGATCTGGCAGCTGGCGAAGCTGCTGGGCGACGACCGGCGCCGGGTGCTGACCCGCGCCGGGGTGGACCCGGCCACCCTCGATCTGCTCAGCGTGCTGCGCCGCGGCGGCGCGCCCTACACCCTGACGACCCGTGAGCTCGGCCGTCGCTCCATGGTGACCGCGGGGGCGGTCTCCCAGCGGGTGGCCCGTGCCGAGCGCGAGGGGCTGGTGACCCGCCGGCCCGGCGAGGGCCGCCCGCGGACGGTCCTGGTCGAGCTGACCCCGGCCGGCCACGCACTCGTCGAGGCCACCGTCGACCAAGTGCTGTACCGCGAGGCGGAGTTGATCGACGGCCTGACACCGGGGCAGCAGAGCCAGCTCGCCGGTCTGCTGCGGATCCTGCTTCAGGACACCCAGCGCAAGCTCGGCGACGACCGGATCAGCCAGGTCGGTGACGTCTGAGGGGCGCCCGGCCGGTCAGCCGCGGGGCGGCGGAAGCCTGAGGGACGGGAAGAGCGCCTCGTCGGGGAGCCCGAGCTGCGCACGGAAGGCCGCCCGGCCCGCCGCCGTGACGGTGAGGATGCGGGTGGCGACGGCCTTGACGAGCCAGGCGCGTTCCAGGGCGTGCCGGTAGAGGGCGGCGCCGACCGCGCCGGAGAGATGCTGGCGGCGCACCGTCCAGTCGAGGCAGGTGCGGACATGGGCCCGATGGGCGTCCGGCGGCGCGGCGTCGGGGAGGCCGAGCGCGGTGAGCCAGTCGGCGCCGGCGGCGGTCAGCACCAGGCCGTAATCCCGGGCCAGCAGGCCGCGTTCGGTCATCGCGTCGGCGATGGCGACGCCCAGGGCGCCGGCGATGTGGTCGTAGCACGTCCGGGCGTGATGCAGGGCCCGGCGGTGGTTGGCCTCGGCCAGCGAGCGGACCGGGACGCGGCGGTAGGGGGCGAGTCCGGCGAGGTTCTCCAGGGTCTCCGCGGCCTCCGGGCCGGCGAGCCGGACGTAGCGCCGCCGCCCCTGGCGTTCCTCGGCGAGGAGTCCGCCGGCGACCAGGAGGTTGAGGTGCTCGGTGGTGGTGGACGGCGCCACCGCGGCGTACTCGGCCAGTTCGCCCGCGGTCCAGGTGCCGCCGTCGAGCAGGGCCATACAGATCGTGGCACGGGTGCGGTCCGCGAGCAGCGCCGCGAGGGCGGCCAGATCGGGGGTCTCCGCGACGCTTTCCTGATCGGCGTCCCATCGGTTCATCTACACAGAGTAACCTCTCATAACATTTCGGTGAGCACCGAATCATCCGGCTTCTATCCTCGGCAGCATGAACGGCGCCCTGGAGAAAAGCAGTTCGGCCGCCCCGGCGCTGCTGTCCACGGAGAACGACGACGGAACCTTCGTCCTGGTCGAGCTGCGCGTCCGGTGGGAGCTCGGACCGGTCGTCAGCGTCTGGCTGCCGGCCCGCGGCCGGACCGCACGCAATCTCGCGGTACGCCCGGACGTGGTCTTCAATCTGCCGCCGGACGGGACCGGGGCCGAGGAGGGGGCGAGCGCCATGCCGTCCACGGACGCGCCGTGGACGGAGCCGTCCGAGCTGGTGCGACCGCCCCGACTGGTGCACTGTCCGGTGCAGTTGGAGGCGCGCCGGGTCGGCCAGCGGACGGTCACCGACGGCGCGTGGACGCAGATCGAGGCGCAGGTGCTGCGGGTGCATGCCGATCCGCGGTGGGTGCTGCCGCCGGGCGACCGGCGGATCGACCTGGGGTCCTGGCATCCGCCGGTGCATGACTTCCGGCCGCCGGGCACTCCCCCGCCGCAGGCCGTACCGGCCTCCGCACAGGAGATGGCACGGCAGTTGGGGCGGCGTTTCCCCGCCGCCCGCGGTGGCGCGTAGGGCGCCCGGGAGCTTCGGGCCCGGTCCGGCAGCCGGTCCGGCAGCACGGGCCGCACGGCAAAAAAGTCCGCGGCGCCTGCCCTCCCGGTCGGGGGAGGGGGACAGGCGCCGCGGCTGTTCCGTACGACGTTGTACGGGACATCAGGGGACGGTCACACGGTCAGTGCGCGATCCGTCGGCTTGATGGGAGCCGGCAGGGCGCTGGCTCCGGTCAGGAAGCGGTCCACGCCCTTGGCCGCGGAACGGCCCTCGGCGATGGCCCACACGATCAGGGACTGGCCGCGGCCCGCGTCACCGGCGACGAACACACCGGGGACGTTGGTGGCGAAGTCACCGTCGCGGGCGACGTTGCCGCGCTGGTCGAGCTCCAGGCCGAACTGCTCGACCAGGCCGTTCTCCTGGTCGGTGCCGGTGAAGCCCATCGCGAGGGTGACCAGCTGGGCCGGGATCTTCCGCTCGGTGCCGGGCTTCGGCTCCGGGCGGCCGTCCTTGAACTCCACCTCGGTCAGGTGCAGCCACTGGACGTTGCCGTCCTCGTCGCCCTCGAAGTGGGTGGTGGAGACGGAGTAGAGCCGCTCGCCGCCCTCCTCGTGCGCGGAGGTGACCTTGTAGAGCATCGGGAAGGTCGGCCAGGGCTGGTTGGCGTTCCGCTCCTCGCCCGGCTTGCCCATGATCTCCAGCTGGGTGACGGAGGCCGCGCCCTGGCGGTGGGCGGTGCCGACGCAGTCCGCGCCGGTGTCGCCGCCGCCGATGACGACGACGTGCTTGCCCTCGGCGCTGATCGGGGCGACGGTCAGATCGCCTTCCTGCACCTTGTTGGCGAGCGGCAGGTACTCCATCGCGAAGTGGATGCCGTTCAGCTCACGGCCGGGCACCGGCAGGTCGCGGGAGGTGGTGGCACCGGCGGCGATGACGACGGCGTCGTAGCGCTTGCGCAGCTTCTTGGCGTCGAGGTCGCGGCCGATCTCCACCTCGGTGCGGAACTTGGTGCCCTCCGCGCGCATCTGCTCGATGCGGCGGTTGATGTGGCGCTTCTCCATCTTGAACTCGGGGATGCCGTAGCGGAGGAGACCACCGATACGGTCCGCGCGCTCGTAGACGGCGACGGTGTGGCCGGCCCGGGTCAGCTGCTGGGCGGCGGCCAGTCCGGCCGGTCCGGAGCCGATGACGGCGACGGTCTTGCCGGAGAGGCGCTCGGGCGGCTGCGGGGTGACGTCGCCGTTGTCCCACGCCTTGTCGATGATGGAGACCTCGACGTTCTTGATGGTCACCGGCGGCTGGTTGATGCCCAGCACACAGGCGGCCTCACAGGGCGCGGGGCAGAGGCGACCGGTGAACTCCGGGAAGTTGTTGGTCGCGTGCAGCCGCTCGCTGGCCTCGGTCCAGTCCTCGCGGTAGGCGTAGTCGTTCCACTCGGGGATGAGGTTTCCGAGCGGGCAGCCGTTGTGGCAGAACGGGATACCGCAGTCCATGCAGCGCGACGCCTGCTTGCTGATGATCGGCAGCAGGGAACCGGGCTTGTAGACCTCGTTCCAGTCCTTGACACGCTCCTCGACGGGGCGGGTCTTGGCGATCTCGCGCTCGTGGTTCAGGAAGCCCTTGGGGTCAGCCATTGGTCGCCGCCTCCATCATCTTCTCGTGGGTCTCGGACTCGGAGAGTCCGGCCTGCTCAGCGGCGTCCTTGGCGGCGAGCACTGCCTTGTAAATGGGCGGGATGACCTTGCTGAAGCGCGCGGCCGCGGCATCCCAGTCGGCGAGGAGCTTTTCGGCGACGGTGGAGCCGGTCTCCTCCTGGTGGCGGCGCACGACGTCGTGCAGCCACTGCTTGTCGGCGTCGTCCAGTGCGTGGACCGCGTCGACGAGCTCCTTGTTGACGTTGGCCTTGTCGAGGTCGATGACGTAGGCGAAGCCGCCGGACATACCGGCCGCGAAGTTGCGGCCCGTCTCGCCCAGCACGACCGCGTTGCCGCCGGTCATGTACTCGCAGCCGTGGTCGCCGACGCCCTCGGAGACCACCGTGGCACCGGAGTTACGGACGCAGAAGCGTTCGCCGACCCGGCCGCGCAGGTACAGCTCGCCGCCGGTGGCACCGTAGGCGAGGGTGTTGCCCGCGATGGTCGAGTACTCGGCGAGGTGGTCGGCGCCGCGGTCCGGGCGGACGATGACCCGGCCGCCCGACAGGCCCTTGCCGACGTAGTCGTTGGCGTCGCCCTCCAGGCGCAGCGTGATGCCGCGCGGCAGGAACGCGCCGAAGGACTGGCCGGCCGAGCCGGTGAAGGTGATGTCGACGGTGTCGTCGGGCAGACCGGCGCCACCGAACTTCTTGGTGACCTCGTGGCCGAGCATGGTGCCGACGGTCCGGTTGATGTTCCGGATCGCGACCTGGGCCCGCACCGGCTGGGCGGCCTCGGCGGTGTCCGCGGACAACGCGTCGGCGGCGAGCTTGATCAGCTCGTTGTCAAGCGCCTTCTCCAGGCCGTGGTCCTGCTCGATGACCTGGTGGCGGACGGCGCCCTCGGCCAGCTCGGGCACGTGCAGCAGCGGGGCCAGGTCCAGGCCCTGCGCCTTCCAGTGGTCCACCGCGCGGGAGGTGTTCAGCAGCTCGGCGTGGCCGATGGCCTCGTCCAGGCTGCGGAAGCCCAGCTCGGCGAGGAGCTCGCGGACCTCTTCGGCGATGAACTGGAAGAAGTTGACGACGTACTCGGCCTTGCCGCTGAACCGCTCGCGCAGCGTCGGGTTCTGGGTGGCGATGCCGACCGGGCAGGTGTCCAGGTGGCAGACGCGCATCATGACGCAGCCGGAGACGACCAGCGGTGCGGTCGCGAAGCCGAACTCCTCGGCGCCCAGCAGGGCGGCGATGACGACATCGCGGCCGGTCTTGAGCTGGCCGTCGGTCTGCACCACGATCCGGTCGCGCAGGCCGTTGAGCAGCAGCGTCTGCTGGGTCTCGGCCAGGCCCAGCTCCCAGGGGCCGCCCGCGTGCTTGAGCGAGGTGAGCGGGGAGGCACCCGTACCGCCGTCGTGACCGGAGATCAGGACCACGTCCGCGTGCGCCTTGGAGACACCCGCGGCGACGGTGCCGACGCCGACCTCGGAGACCAGCTTCACGTGGATGCGGGCCTGCGGGTTGGCGTTCTTGAGGTCGTGGATCAGCTGAGCCAGGTCCTCGATGGAGTAGATGTCGTGGTGCGGCGGCGGGGAGATCAGGCCGACGCCCGGGGTGGAGTGCCGGGTCTTGGCGACCCAGGGGTAGACCTTGTGGCCGGGCAGCTGGCCGCCCTCACCGGGCTTGGCGCCCTGGGCCATCTTGATCTGGATGTCGTCGGAGTTGACGAGGTACTCGGACGTCACACCGAAGCGGCCGGAGGCGACCTGCTTGATGGACGAGCGGCGCGCCGGGTCGTAGAGCCGCTCCGGGTCCTCGCCGCCCTCACCGGTGTTGGACTTGCCGCCCAGCTGGTTCATGGCGATGGCGAGGGTCTCGTGCGCCTCCTGGGAGATGGAGCCGTACGACATGGCGCCGGTGGAGAAGCGCTTGACGATCTCGGACGCCGGCTCGACCTCCTCGACCGGGATCGAGGGCCGGTCGGAGGCGAAGGAGAACAGGCCGCGCAGCGTCATCAGCCGCTCGGACTGCTCGTTCACCCGGTCGGTGTACTGCTTGAAGATGTCGTAGCGGCGCGAGCGGGTGGAGTGCTGCAGCCGGAAGACGGTGTCCGGGTCGAAGAGGTGCGGCTCGCCCTCGCGGCGCCACTGGTACTCGCCGCCGATCTCCAGCGCACGGTGCGCGGAGGCGATGCCGGAGGCCGGGTAGGCCTTGGCGTGCCTGGCTGCGACCTCCTTGGCGATGACGTCCAGGCCGGCGCCGCCGATCTTGGTGGCGGTGCCGTGGAAGTACTTCTCGACGAACTCCTCGTCCAGGCCGACGGCCTCGAAGACCTGCGCGCCCCGGTAGGAGGCGACGGTCGAGATGCCCATCTTGGACATGACCTTCAGGACGCCCTTGCCGAGCGCCTTGATGAGGTTCTTGATGGCGGTCTCGGCCTCGACACCCGGCAGGAAGGTGCCGGCGCGGACCAGGTCCTCGACCGACTCCATGGCCAGGTACGGGTTGACGGCCGCGGCACCGAAGCCGATGAGCAGCGCGACGTGGTGCACCTCGCGCACATCGCCGGCCTCGACGAGCAGACCGACCTGGGTGCGCTCCTTGGTGCCGATGAGGTGGTGGTGGACCGCGGCGGTGAGCAGCAGCGACGGGATCGGCGCGTGCTCGGCGTCGGAGTGCCGGTCGGAGAGCACGATCAGCCGGGCGCCGTCGTCGATGGCGGCGTCGGCCTCGGCGCAGATCTCCTCGATCCGGGCGGCCAGCGACTCGCCGCCGCCGGAGACCCGGTAGAGGCCGGAGAGGGTCACGGCCTTCATGCCGGGCATGTCGCCGTCGGCGTTGATGTGCACGAGCTTGGCCAGCTCGTCGTTGTCGATGACCGGGAAGGGCAGGGTCACGCTGCGGCAGGAGGCCGCGGTCGGCTCCAGGAGGTTGCCCTGGGGGCCGAGCGAGGAGATCAGCGAGGTGACCAGCTCCTCGCGGATGGCGTCCAGCGGCGGGTTGGTGACCTGCGCGAAGAGCTGGGTGAAGTAGTCGAAGAGCAGCCGGGGGCGCTCGGAGAGCGCGGCGATCGGCGAGTCGGTGCCCATCGAGCCGATCGGCTCGGCGCCGGCCTTGGCCATCGGGGCGAGGATGACGCGCAGCTCTTCCTCGGTGTAGCCGAAGGTCTGCTGGCGGCGGGTGACCGAGGCGTGGGTGTGCACGATGTGCTCACGCTCGGGCAGATCCGCGAGCTCGATCAGACCGCTGTCCAGCCACTCCTGGTAGGGCTGCTCGGCGGCGAGCTGCGCCTTGATCTCGTCGTCCTCGATGATGCGGCCCTCGACGGTGTCCACGAGGAACATCCGGCCGGGCTGGAGGCGGCCCTTGCGGACGACCTTCGCCGGGTCGATGTCGAGGACGCCGACCTCGGAGGAGAGCACGACCAGGCCGTCGTCGGTGACCCAGTAGCGGCCGGGGCGCAGACCGTTGCGGTCGAGGACCGCGCCGACCTGGATGCCGTCGGTGAAGGTGACACAGGCCGGACCGTCCCAGGGCTCCATCATCGTGGAGTGGTACTGGTAGAAGGCGCGCCGGGCCGGGTCCATGGAGGGGGAGTTCTCCCACGCCTCGGGGACCATCATCAGCACGGAGTGCGGCAGCGAGCGGCCGCCCAGGTGCAGCAGCTCCAGGACCTCGTCGAACGAGGCGGAGTCGGAGGCGTCCGGGGTGCAGACCGGGAAGAGCCGCGAGAGGTTCTCGGCGTCCTCGCCGTTCTCCGCGCCGAAGAGCTTGGTGGCGAGCTGCGACTCACGGGCCCGCATCCAGTTGCGGTTGCCCTTGACCGTGTTGATCTCGCCGTTGTGCGCGACGAAGCGGTACGGGTGGGCCAGCGGCCAGCTCGGGAAGGTGTTGGTGGAGAACCGCGAGTGGACCAGCGCGATGGCGGTGGCGAAGCGGCGGTCGGACAGGTCCGGGAAGAAGGGCTCCAGCTGGCCGGTGGTCAGCATGCCCTTGTAGACGATCGTCCGGGCGGACAGCGAGGGGAAGTAGACCCCGGCCTCCCGCTCGGCGCGCTTGCGCAGCGCGAAGGCCTTGCGGTCCAGCGCCAGGCCGGTGTTCACGCCGTCGCTGACGAAGATCTGGGAGAAGGCCGGCATGGTGGCGCGGGCGCCGTTGCCGAGCAGCTGCGGGGCGACCGGGACCACGCGCCAGCCGTTGACGTCCAGGCCCTCTTCGCCGGCGATCGTCTCGATGCGCGAGACGGCCTCGGCCGCTTCCTGGGCGTCGGACGGGAGGAAGGCGATACCGACGGCGTAGGCGCCGGCCTCGGGGAGCTCGAAGGTGACGTTCTCGCGAAGGAACGCGTCCGGCACCTGGAGCAGGATGCCGGCGCCGTCACCCGAGTCGGGCTCGGAGCCGGTGGCACCGCGGTGCTCCAGATTCGTCAGGACGGTCAGCGCCTGCTCGACCAGTGCGTGGCTGGCCTCGCCGGTGAGGGTGGCCACAAAGCCGACGCCACAGGCGTCGTGCTCATTGCGGGGGTCGTACATCCCCTGCTGGGCGGGGCGGCCGTCCATGGGCGACCAGGCTGCGGCGTCGCTGCTGCTGGTGGTCGCGGAGTGCGTGGACGCGAAACGCATCGGCTCTCCCAACGTCGTGGTGGCAATGGGGGTCCCTCCCAGGCCTTGAGACCTGGGGGATTGCCGAGGGACGACGTTGGCCCTCCGCGAAATTTCGTGCAGGTTACAGGATGGCCCCCTTCTCGAAAAGCGAAAAGGGGCTTCCAACATGCGGACACCGCACCTGCGGTGAGTCAGTACGCGGACGGAAGCGGGGCCGTCCCACAAGGCGGCGTTCGGCGAGCGACATTGCCCGCGACGCCTGGGCCTTATGCCCGGCCGTCAACAAACCGAAACCGCTGGGTAACGCTGTAATTATGCAGTCACCCGTATGACACGTCACCCTACGACGGTTCCGAACAGTGCGCCCAGGACGTACGTCACACCCGCGGCGGCACCGCCGAGGGTCAGTTGGCGCAGTCCGCTGAACCACCAGGAACGTGCCGTCACACGCGCCACGACCGCCCCGCAGGCAAACAGCCCGACCAGCGCGAGCAGCACCGCGGGCCAGATGGCGGACGCCCCCAACAGGTAAGGAAGCACAGGCAACAGCGCGCCCAACGCAAACGATCCGAAGGAAGAAATCGCGGCGACGGCGGGCGAAGGAAGGTCGGACGGGTCGATGCCCAGCTCCTCGCGGGCATGGATCTCCAGGGCCTGCTCCGGGTCCCTGGAGAGCTGTTCGGCGACCTGCCGGGCGAGCGCCGGCTCGACCCCGCGCGAGGTGTAGAGGGCCGCCAGCTCCTTCAGCTCGTCCTTCGGATGCTTGCGCAGCTCGGCGCGCTCGACATCCAGCTCGGCCTGCACCAGCTCACGCTGCGAGGCGACCGAGGTGTACTCCCCCGCCGCCATCGAGAAGGCGCCGGCCGCCAGGCCCGCGAGGCCGGTGATGATGATCGCCTGCTGCGACAGCGCACCGCCGGCGGCGCCCGTCATCAGGGCGACGTTCGAGACCAGCCCGTCC
This sequence comes from Streptomyces sp. NPDC029466, assembly GCF_055574515.1. Classification (NCBI taxonomy): domain Bacteria; kingdom Bacillati; phylum Actinomycetota; class Actinomycetes; order Kitasatosporales; family Streptomycetaceae; genus Streptomyces; species Streptomyces sp. NPDC029466. Next base: position 92,791 of record NZ_JBVHZH010000017.1, on the reverse strand, counting down.
ATCGCGCCGAAGACGGCGGGGCGCAGCCAGCCGCCGTTCACATCCCGGTGGGTGTGGTTGTCACGGTGGGCCACATGCGTCGGCGCCGCGGCATCCATGATCTCCATGACGGACATATCGGTACCTACTCCCTGCGAGCGAGGTGTGGGCCGATGGCGGCGCTTCCCCCTCCAACGCTTCGAAGTTATGCGGCCGATGGCCTCCGCCGCTAGCAAGGAAGGCCGAACTTACCGCGCTGACCTGCGGGTTTTCCCCGGGCTCGGCCATGAGATCCGGATCACACAGCCGTACGGGACCGACCGGAGGCACCGCTCCGGGTCCGTCCGAGGCGGTCGACCGGGTGACCCTGCCGCCCGGGACAGGAGAGCCGGGCCGTCGCGTGGCACGGATACAGCGCAGCCGGGCGGCGCCCCGCGGGCCCGGCGGCGGCCCGGCCCGTACGACAGAACGGCACGCACATGAGCGCAGCGCACCCTCCGCCCGCGGAACCGGCCGGGCCCGGCGCGGGCGACGCCGTCCGCGACCGGGCCCGCGGCGCGCTGCTCGGGCTCGCCGTCGGTGATGCGCTCGGTGCCCCCGCGGAGAACATGAAGCCCTCGCAGATCCGCCGCCGCTGGGGCCGGATCGAGGGATACGTCGAGGAGGACCCGGCCGGCACCGACGACACCGAGTACGCGATCTTCTCGGGGCTGCTGCTGGCCGCGCACGGCTCGGCGCTGACCGTCGCCCAGGTCGAGGCCGCCTGGCACCAGTGGATCGCCGACCGGGACGAGGGGCCGTTCCGCGGTGCGGGCTTCAGTGAGCGCGGCACCCTGGAGAACCTGCGCCGGGGCCTGGCCGCGCCCATCTCCGCCCAGCACCGGCACGCCTGGAGCGACGGGCTGGCGATGCGCGCCGCGCCGTTCGGGGTGTTCGCCGCCGGGCGGCCCGCCGAGGCCGCCCGGCTGGTGGCCATCGACGGCACGGTCAGCCACGACGGCGAGGGGATCTACGGCGGCCGGGCGGTGGCCGCCGGCGTCGCCACCGCCATGGTCGCCTCCGCCACCGACGCGGTGATCGCCGCCGCGCTGTCCGTCGTGCCGGAGGACTCCTGGACCGCCCGCTCGCTGCGCCGCGCGGTCGGGGCCGCCCAGCGCTCCCGGCACACCCCGGGCATCACCCAGCTCGGCACCGAGCGCGCGGTGCGCTCCGCCGTCGTGATCGGCGGCTACCCCTGGACGGATCTGGCGCCGGAGGCCGTCGGCCTGGCCTTCGGCGCGTTCGAGGCGGCCCGCGGCGACTTCTCCGCCTCGGTGCTCACGGCCGTCAACATGGGGCGCGACGCCGACACCACGGCGGCCGTCGCCGGTGCGCTGGCCGGTGCGCTGTGCGGCGCCGCGGCGATCCCCGAGACCTGGGCCGCCGCCATCGGCCCGGCGCGCGGCAGCTGTCTGCCGTCGATGGCGGGCTATCACGTGCTGGACATCGCGGAGCTGCTGACCGCGCAGGGGGCGGGCCCGCGGGCGGGTACCGCCGCGGGGCCCGGCGCCGGAGCGGGCGTCGGGGCCGTGACGGGCGCCCGATGAACGGCCGGGAAGCGGTGGGGAACGACACCGGCGACCCTGCCGGGGCCCGCAGCCGTATCGAGGGGCTGCTGCTCGGGGTGGCCTCGGGGGACGCCGCGGGGTGGCCGGCGGCCCGGCACCGGGCGGCGCGGATGCCGGAGTGGACCCGGCGGCTAACCCGGGAGCTGGACACCTTCGCCGAGCAGAACGCGACCACCACGCTGCCGGTGCCGATCGCCCTCAACCAGCCGCCCGAACCGCTGCGGCTGGGCCCCTCCGACGACGCCGAGTGGGCCGCCTTCACCGCCGAATCGGTGCTCACCGCGGCCGGTGCGCCCCTCAGCGACCTGGGCCGGGACCGCCGGATGCGGGCCGCGGTCGATCTCGCCTGGAACGCGCTGGCCAACGAGGTCGCCGCGGCCGCCGACCGGGCGCCCGAGGTCGAGTCCGCCGTGCTGCCGCTGCGCGCCCGGATCTCCGTACGGGCCGGGCTCGGCAATCTCGCCACCGGGCTGCGGCCACCCGCCACCGGCCATGACAACCCGCACTACTTCGACGACGCGGCGTGCGTACGCGCCGCCGTCCTGGCCGTGGTGCACCCCGGCGAGCCGTCCGCCGCCGCCGAGCTGGCCGAGTACGACGCGCGCTACACCCAGGACGGCGACGGGGTGCACGGGGCGCGGGCGATGGCCGCCGCGGTCGCCGCCGCTCTCGGCGGCACGCCGGCGAACGGCTGTGTGGAGGCGGCGCTGGACCAGCTCCCGGACGGCACCGAGATCCGCCGCAACGCCCTGCACGCGGTCCGGCTCGCCCGGTCCTTCGCCACCGACGGCCCCGGCCCGGCCGGCCGCCCCGGCACCGCGTTCGCCCTGGTGCCCGTGCTGGAGCACGAGATCGTCGACCACGTCTACAGCTACGGCATCGCCGCGGCCGAGACCGTCCCGGTGGCGCTGGCCCTGGCCCTCGCGACGGACGGACGGGTCGCCGAGGCGGTGCCGGCCGCTGCCTGTCTCTCCCGGGTCGCCGACTCCGCACCGGCCCTCGCCGGGGCGCTGACCGGAGCGCTCGGCGGTGCGCACGCCCTGCCCCGCACCTGGCGCGACGCCTGCCGGGTGCTGTCCGGCTGTGCGCTGCCCCGGCTGGCCGGCACGGACCTGGTCGAGCTGGCCGGGCTGCTCGCCCGTACGGAGCTGACCGCGCCCGAAGCCGCCGCGGCTCCCCCGCCGGCCCGTCCGGAAGCCGTCTCCGGCGCCCTTCTGGCTCCCGCCCCCTCCCCCACCGTGGAAGGACTCACCCGCACATGACGTACGCAAGCGAGCAGACACCGGCCGCGGCGCCGACTCCCGACCCGCAGGCCACCCGGATCCTGCCGGTCACCCCCGTCACCGTGGTCGCCAAGCCGTCGCCGGTGAACCCGGTGCCCCCCGTCGCGCCGGTCCCCCCGTCCCTGGAGGACCGGGCGACCGGCGCACTCGTCGGCGCCGCCGTCGGCGACGCGCTCGGCGGGCCGGTGGAGGGCCGGACCCCGGAGGAGATCGTGCAGCGGCACGGCGGCCCGGTCGAGGGCATCGTCGGCCCGTTCCACGACGACTGGCGCACCGCCCGCCCGCTCGCGCCGTACCACAAGGGCGACGGCCATGTCACCGATGACACCTTGATGACCCATGCGCTGGTGCGGGTCTACGAGGCGGTGCGCGACCACCTCGACGCCTATGACATCGCCGACCACCTGGTACCGGATCTGATCGGCACCCCGCGCTGGATCCCGGAACTGGAGGCCGAGGCGCTGCCGGTGCAGCGGATCTTCCTCGCCGAGAAGTGGATCGTGGCACGGCTGCACTACGGGCACGCGGACCCGCGCGAGGCGGGCGTCGGAAACATCGTCAACTGCGGTGCGGCGATGTACATGGCGCCGGTCGGCATCGTCAACGCCGGCAACCCGGACCGGGCCTACGCCGAGGCGCTGGACATCGCCGGGGCCCATCAGTCCTCGTACGGGCGGGAGGCGGCGGGGGTGTTCGCCGCGGCGGTGGCCGCCGCGTTCGTCCCCGACGCGACCCCGTCCTCGGTCGTCGTCCAGGCGCTGCGGCTCGCCAAGGACGGCACCCGGGCCGCGATCGAGGCGGTCTGTGAGGCGGCGTCCTCGGTCACCGACCCCGCGTCCGCGGCGGCGCCGCTGCGCGCCGCGGTCGCCCCCTTCGACACGGTCGGCCCGGACTACCGCAACCCGTCGCTCGGCGCCCGGCGCCCCTCCCGGCTGCACGCCATCGAGGAACTCCCCATCGCCCTGGGCATGTTGCTGATCGGCGGAGGCGACTTCCGGTCCACGGTCCTCGGCTCGGTCAACTACGGCCGCGACTGCGACTCGATCGCCACCATGAGCGGCGCGCTGGCCGGCGCGCTGCGCGGCGCGGAGGCGGTGCCGGCCGAGTGGAGCACGGAGGTCGCCCGCGCCAGCCGCCTCGACCTGGAAGCGCCCGGTGCCGCGCTGGCCGCTGTTGCACGCGAGATCTTCACCCGCGACCGGGCCCGCGCCCGCACCCATGAGCAGGCCTTCACCGCGATCTCGGCGATCCCGGCGATGACGGAGGCGGTCGGACCGTGACGGCCACGGCGGCGGCGCCCGCCCCGCCCGCACCCGCGGCGCCACTCCGGGTGACCTGGGTGCAGCCCGAGGACCTGATCGGGCACGAACTGCGCCAGGCCGCGGAGGACGGCCGGGACGCCGCCGAGCTCGCGCGGCGGTGGCGGGCGGCGGGCGGTACGACGGCGCCGGGCCGGGCAGGCGCCTCCCCGGCTCCGGCCGGTCCGGCCCTGCGGGCGCTCGCCGCGGCCCTGCTCGACGAGCTGGCCCTGCTGCCCTGCCCGTCGGCGGCCGAGGAGCCCACCGAGCTGACGGCGATTCAGCGCGCGTGGGCGCCGTGGCCCGGGGACGGCGGGCCGCGCCCGGACGGCGGTGTGCCGGCCACCCGGCTGGAGGCCGCCTGGCTCGGGCGGGCGGCCGGCTGTCTGCTCGGCAAACCGGTCGAGAAACTGCCGCTCGACGGGATCCGGGCGCTCGCCCGCGCGACCGGGAACTGGCCGCTGACCGGCTACTTCACCGAGGCCGGACTCGACCCGGCGGTGGCCGCCCGCCACCCGTGGAACCGCCGCAGCCGCGCCACCTCGCTCGCCGGGAACATCGACGGCATGCCCGAGGACGACGACCTCAACTACCCGCTCCTGGGCCTGCTGCTCCTCGAACGCCACGGCCCCGGCTTCACCACGGGCGACGTGGCGCGGCTGTGGCTGGACGAGCTGCCGGCCGGCCGGACCTTCACCGCCGAGCGGCTGGCGTACCGCAACCTCCTGGACGGCATCGAGCCGCCGCACACCGCGCGCTACCGCAACCCGTTCCGGGAGTGGATCGGCGCGCAGATCCGCGCCGACATCCACGGCTGGACCCACCCCGGCGACCCGGCCGCCGCCGCGGCCCAGACCTGGCGGGACGCCACGCTCAGCCATACCGCGAACGGGGTGTACGCCGCGATGTTCGTGGCGGCCGCGCTCGCCGCGGCGGCCGGCGGCGGCACGGATGTGCACGGTGCGCTGCGGACCGGGCTGGCCGTCATCCCCGCGCGCTCCCGGCTCGCGCGGGCCGTCCGCCGCGGTATCGCGCTGGCGCGGAACGAGGCCACCGGCACCCCGGCCGGCTTCGCCACCGTCGTCGACCAACTGCACCGCGCCTACGGACACCACCACTGGGTGCACGCCGTGCCCAACGCGGCGCTGCTGGCCGCCGCCCTCACCCACGCCGACGGCGACTTCACCGGCTCCATCTGCCGTGTGGTGTCGGGCGGTTGGGACACCGACTCGAACGGCGCCACCGCCGGGTCACTGACCGGCCTGCTCGCCGGGTCGCCGCAGGCGCTGCCCGCCCGCTGGACGGCACCGCTGCACAACCGGCTGGCCACCGGCGTCCGCGGGCTGGACGGCATCGGCTTCGACGCCCTCGCGGCACGCACCGCCGCGCTGGTCGTGCCCGCTCCCCCCGCCGACCGAACGAAGGCCCCCGCACCATGACCGACCCCTCCCTGTCCGGGGCACCCCGGCCCACCACCGAGGACCACACCGCCACCCCCGGCTCCCCCGCCGCCGGCCCGCTCGCCGGGCTGCGGGTGCTCGATCTCGCCACGCTGTTCGCCGGTCCGCTCGCGGCCACCCTGCTGGGCGACTTCGGCGCCGAGGTGATCAAGATCGAGCATCCGCACCGGCCCGACCCGTCCCGCGGCCACGGCCCCACCAAGGACGGCATCGGCCTGTGGTGGAAGCTGCTGGGCCGCAACAAGCGGACCATGACGCTCGATCTGTCCCACCCCGGCGGCCGGGACGTGCTGCTGCGGCTCGCCGCCGGGGCGGATGTCGTCGTCGAGAACTTCCGGCCCGGCACCCTGGAGCGCTGGGGCCTGGGCTGGGACGAACTGTCCGCGGTCAACCCGCGCCTGGTGCTGGCCCGGGTCACCGGCTTCGGACAGTTCGGCCCGTACGCCCGGCGCCCCGGGTTCGGCACCCTCGCCGAGGCGATGAGCGGCTTCGCCGCCATCACCGGGGAGCCGGACGGGCCGCCGACCCTGCCGCCGTTCGGTCTCGCCGACGCGATCGCCGCGCTGACCACGTCGTACGCCGTGCTGGCCGCGCTGCGCGCACGGGAGGCCACCCGCCGCGGCCAGGTGGTCGATCTGGCGCTGATCGAACCGATCCTGACGGTCCTCGGCCCGCAGCCGCTCTGGTACGACCAGCTCGGCCACGTCCAGCCGCGGACCGGCAACCGCTCGGCGAACGTCGCCCCGCGCAACACCTACCGCACCGCCGACGGCTCCTGGGTGGCGGTCTCCACCTCGGCCGAGTCGGTCGCCGGACGGGTGATGCGGCTGGTCGGCCGGCCCGAGGTGATCGCCGAGCCCTGGTTCGCGACCGGCGACGGGCGGGCCCGGCACGCCGAGGAACTGGATGCCGCGGTCGGTGACTGGATCGCCCGGCACGACCGGGCGGAAGTCCTGGCCGCCTTCGAGAAGGCCGAGGCCGCGGTGGCGCCCATCTACGACATCCGCGAGGTGATGACCGACCCGCAGTACGCGGCGCTGGGCTCGATCACCGAGGTCCCGGACGACGAGCTCGGCACGGTCCGGATGCAGAACGTCCTCTTCCGGCTCTCCGAGACACCGGGCGCCATCCGGTGGGCGGGCCGCCCGCACGGCGCGGACACCGACGAGGTACTGGCCGGACTCGGGCTGACCGAGGCGGAGATCGCCGGGCTGCGCACGGCGGGTGCGCTGTGAGGCCGGCGTCCCGAGCTCCCCGCCAGACACCCGCTGCCACCCCGCTGACCTGGCTCTATGTGCCCGGGGACCGTCCGGAGGTGGTGGCCAAGGCGCTCGGCTGCGGGGCCGATGTGGTGGTGGTCGACCTGGAGGACGCGGTCGCCCCGGACCGCAAGGACCATGCGCTGCGGGCCACCGCCGAGCTGCTGGGCGACCCGCTGCCGGTACCGGTCCATGTCCGCGTCAACGCGCTGGACGGCCCGCTCGCCGAGCACGAGATCCGCACCCTGGCCCCCCTGCCGGGCCTGGCCGGTCTCCGGCTGCCCAAGGTGCAGGGCCCGGCCGATGTCCACCGCGCCGCCGGCTGGGCGACGACGGCCGCGGAGCCGGCACCCGCGCACGTCCCGTACGCCGCCGAAGGCCCCGTCCCGCCGGCCGGGCAGGCCCGCGCGGACCACCTCGCCCCGGTGCGTACACCCCCCGGCGGCACCGCCACCCTCGCCCCCGCCGCCCCGCCCGCCGCGAGCGCGCTGCCCGCCACCCCGGCCCTGTACGCGCTGCTCGAATCCGCGCTGGGCATCGAGCACGCCTTCGCCATCGCCACCGCGCATCCGGCGCTGCGCGGGATCGCGCTCGGCGAGGCCGATCTGTGCGGGGAGCTGGGGGTGCGGGACGACGCGGGGCTGGCGTGGCCGCGCAGCCGGGCCGTGGTCGCCGCCCGTGCGGCCGGTCTGGCCCCGCCGCCGCAGTCGGTCCATCCGGACGTCCACGACCTCGACGGGCTGGCCCGGTCCTGCGCCCGGGGCCGGGCGCTGGGCTTCCTGGGCCGGGCGGCGATCCACCCCCGCCAGCTCCCGGTGATCGAGGCGGCCTACCTCCCCTCGCCGGAGGAGGTCGCGGCGGCCCGGGAGATCGTGCGGGCCGCCACGGCCGGGGGCGGGGCGCTGGCGCTGCCGGACGGCCGGTTCGTGGACGCGGCGGTGGTCGCGGGCGCCCGGCGGGTGCTGGACCTGGCCGGGCGCCGGCGCTGACCGGCGGGCCACCGGGTCCGGACAGCACAGCGCCGGGCGGCCCCTTGTCGGGGTCCGCCCGGCGCGTTACGGCGGCCGGGGCCGCCTCAGGGCTTCTTGGTGCTGCCGCTGCCGGCCGGCTTGGCGTCCGCGGCGGGCTCGTCCGCCGGGTCCTCGGACTTCTTGTCGCCGGGCGCGTCCGGCGCGGACTCCTCGGCCGCGTCGGCGCCGGATTCCGCCGTACCGTCGTCGGCCGCGGTCTTCGCCGCCGGCTTCTCGACCGAGACCTTGCCGTCCTCGGCGTCGTCCGTACCGGCGGCTTCGCCGTCCGCGCCCTCGACAGGCTGCGCACCCGGTTCGACGACCGCTTCCCGACCGGGGGCCTTCTTGGCGGAGATCACGAAGTAGGCGACGGCCAGGACGAGGACGATCAGCGCGACCCAGACGTTCAGTCGCAGGCCCAGGATGTGGTGCGCCTCGTCGACCCGCATGTACTCGATCCAGGCACGGCCCGCGCAGTAGGCGGCGACGTACAGGGCGAAGGCCCGCCCGTGGCCGAGCCGGAAGCGCTTGTCGGCCCAGATCACCAGCGCCGCGACGCCGAGGCACCACAGGCACTCGTAGAGGAAGGTCGGGTGGTAGGTGCCGCCGACGCGGCCGATGGCCGGGTCGGAGCTGATCTCCAGCGCCCACGGCACATCGGTCGGCTTGCCGTACAGCTCCTGGTTGAACCAGTTGCCCCAGCGGCCGATCGCCTGCCCGAGGGCCAGACCGGGCGCCAGCGCGTCGGCGTACGCGGGGAGCGGGATACCGCGCCGGCGGCAGCCGATCCAGGCGCCGACCGCGCCGAGCGCCACCGCGCCCCAGATGCCGAGGCCGCCCTCCCACACCTTGAAGGCGTCGAGCGGGTGGCCGTTCGGGCCGAAGTACGGCTCGTACGTCGTGATGACGTGGTAGAGACGGCCGCCGACCAGCCCGAAGGGGACGGCCCATACGGCGATGTCCGCGACGGTTCCGGAGCGGCCACCGCGCTGCACCCAGCGCTTGTTGCCGAGCCAGACGCCGACGAAGACGCCGATGATGATGCAGAACGCGTAGCCGCGCAGCGGGATCGGGCCGAGATGCACGACGCCGACCGACGGGCTGGGAATGAATGCGAGGTCCATGGCAGGGACGACGCTACCGCGCCGGGCGGGGTCGGCGGCAACCCGGCCCGGCTACGGCTGCGTAACGACCCCGTCGGCACGCGGTGACGCTGTGTGTCCGCGGCGCCGGGCGGCTCCGCTCAGGGGGTGACGCCGTGGCCCGTCGGCTCCGCCCGGGGTGCGGCGCTCCGTGCGGGGTGCCTGCCCTGGGGCGAGGATCCGGTGTGCGGTGCGGCGCTCTTCTTCCCCGGCTGCTTGGCCTTGTCGGCGTCCAGCACCATCTTCTTGAGGTCCGCGGGGCCGAGCTGGCCGCCCTTCTCCTTCGCGAGGTCCTTGCCGTTGAGCAGGACGGTCGGGGTGCCGCGGTATCCGGAGGTGGCGAAGGCGTCGGTGGACTTCTGCACGAAGCGGTTGTACCTGCCGTCGTTGACGCACTTGGTGAAGGCGGGGGTCACCAACCCCTTGACCTTGCCGGCCAGTTGGAGGAGGTACTGCTTGTCGGCGAACTTGTCCTGCGGCTCGGGCGGCTGGTGGGAGTAGAGGATGTCGTGGTAGGCGCGGAACTTCCCGGCGTCCTGCGCGCACAGGGCGGCGTTGGCGGCGTTCCGGGACCCCTGGCCGCCGGCGTTGCCGTCGATGATGGTCACGAGGTGGTACTCGCTCTTGAGCCGGCCGGCGTCCTCCAGCTCATGGATGACCGGGCGGAAGGCGGTCTCGAACTGCCGGCAGGCGGGACAGCGGAAGTCCTCCCACACCGTGAGTGTGGCCGGGGCGCCGGCCGCGCCCACCGGGACGGCGGGCCTGGCGCCGCCGCTGGCCTGCTTCGGGACGGCGACCTCGTTGTCCTCGGCGGCGTGCTCCTCGGAGGACGACGACGCCCAGACGGCGATGCCGCCGGCCACCGCCAGCACCACCACCACCGCCCCCGCGACGATCGCCTGGCGGCCGCGCCGGGCGCGCGCCTTCTCCTTCTCCCGCTGTTCCTGGAGTCGCTCGCGGGCGGATTTCTTACCCTCATGATTCTTCTGGCTCACGCCCCTGGACAACGAAGCGGAGGGGTGCCGCCGCACCCCTCCGCACCGATGTTCGCTCTATCGAGGGACAGCGGCCGGGCCCGCGTCCCGCCCGGCCCGGCCCGCGCGCCCCGCCGTCAGGAGCGCTCGCGCACGCCCTCGGCCAGCTCGCCCGCCAGGCCGCGGACCCCGGCGAGACCGGCCGCCAGGTCGCCGTCCGCCGCCAGCAGCAGCTTGACGAACGCCGAGCCGACGATCACCCCGTCCGCGAACCGGGCCACCTCGGCGGCCTGTTCGGCGTTGGAGACCCCGAGGCCGACGCAGACCGGCAGCCCGGTGGTGGCCTTGGTGCGCCGCACGAGGTCCTGCGCCTGCTCGCCCACCGACTCACGGGTGCCCGTGACGCCCATCAGCGAGGCGGCGTACACGAAGCCCGAACCGGCCGCGGTGATCTCGGCGAGCCGGGCGTCCTTGCTGCTGGGGGCGACGACGAAGACGGTGGCGAGACCGTGCTTGTCGGCGTGCTCCCGCCAGGTCGCGGACTCCTGGACCGGCAGGTCGGGCAGGATGCAGCCCGCGCCGCCCGCCTCGGCGAGCTCGGCGGTGAAGCGCTCGATGCCGTAGCGGTCGATCGGGTTCCAGTACGTCATCACCAGGACGGGCTTGCCGGTGGCCTGATGGGCCTCGCGCACGGTCCGCATGACGTCGGCGATCTTCACCCCGCCCCGCAGGGCGATGTCGTCCGCGGTCTGGATGACGGGCCCGTCGAGGACCGGGTCGCTGTGCGGCAGCCCGACCTCCACGACGTCCGCGCCGCCGTCGAAGACGGCCTTGGCCGCCTCGATGCCGCCGTCGACGGTCGGGAACCCGGCCGGCAGGTAGGCGATGAGCGCGGACCGGCCCTCCGCCTTGGCGGCGGCGAGGGTGTCGCTCAACAGCTTGATGTTCCCGCTCACTTGGCGTCCCCCTCGATCTCCGCGTCCTCGGTGCCGGCGTCCGCCTCGACGGCGGCGTCCGCGTCGTAGAGGCTGAAGTAGCGGGCGGCGGTGTCCATGTCCTTGTCGCCGCGCCCGGACAGGTTGACGACGATCAGGCCGTCCTCGCCGAGTTCCCGGCCGGCCTCCAGTGCCCCGGCGAGGGCGTGCGCGCTCTCGATGGCCGGGATGATGCCCTCGGTCCTGGAGAGCAGGCGCAGCGCCTGCATCGCGGCGTCGTCGGTGACGGCGCGGTACTCACCGCGGCCGCTGTCCTTGAGGAAGGCGTGCTCGGGCCCGATGCCCGGGTAGTCGAGACCGGCCGAGATGGAGTACGGCTCAGTGATCTGGCCCTCGTCGTCCTGGAGGACGTAACTCCGCGACCCGTGCAGGATGCCCGGCTCACCGGCGCTCAGCGTGGCGGCGTGCTCGCCGGTCTCGATGCCGTGACCCGCGGGCTCGCAGCCGATCAGCCGCACCCCGGCGTCCGGGATGAAGGCGTGGAAGAGTCCGATGGCGTTGGAGCCGCCGCCGACACAGGCGACCACGGCGTCCGGCAGCCGGCCGGCGCGCTCCAGGATCTGGCGGCGTGCCTCGACGCCGATGACGCGGTGGAAGTCGCGCACCATCGCGGGGAACGGGTGCGGTCCGGCGACGGTCCCGAACAGGTAGTGGGTGTGGTCGACATTGGCCACCCAGTCGCGGAATGCCTCGTTGATGGCGTCCTTGAGGGTCCGGCTGCCGGACTTCACGGCGATGACCTCGGCGCCGAGCATCCGCATCCGGGCGACGTTGAGGGCCTGCCGCTGGGTGTCGATCTCGCCCATGTAGATGGTGCATTCGAGGCCGAACAGGGCGCAGGCGGTGGCGGTGGCCACGCCGTGCTGGCCCGCGCCGGTCTCGGCGATGACCCGGGTCTTGCCCATCCGCTTGGTGAGCAGTGCCTGGCCCAGCACGTTGTTGATCTTGTGGGAACCGGTGTGGTTGAGGTCCTCGCGCTTGAGGAACACCCGGGCCCCGCCGGCGTGCCCGGCGAACCGCGGCACCTCGGTGAGCGCGCTGGGGCGCCCGGTGTAGTTGACCATCAGGTCGTTGAGCTCGGCCGCGAACGCGGGGTCGCCCTTGGCCTTCTCGTACTCAGCGGCGACCTCGTCGACCGCGGCGACCAGCGCCTCGGGAATGAACTTGCCGCCGAACGCACCGAAATAGCCTTCGGGGTTCGGCACCCGTCCCTCGGGATCGGGAAGGAAGAAACCGGCGGACATCAGACGCACTCCTCGCCGGGGCAGCTGCCCCGGAAGTCCAGTGGTGGCGGGATGGGCATCACGGTATGCGGCGCGCGCGGAGCGGGCCGGCGGCGGCGCTCTCCGACGCGACGGTCGCGCGGCGGGCCGTTGCCACTGCGGAGTGGCAACGGGGCGCCCGCGGAGGCCGGCCGGCGTCCTGGGAGCCGGACGCGGCGCTCCCCGGCGGGCGGCCGGGGCGCTCCCCCGCCCCCTCCCCCTCTCCCCCTTCGGGGGAGGGGGCGGGGGGTGGGTTCGGGGGTGGGGGGGTGAGCAGGCGGTCAGACGACCGCTGCGTCCCCCCGTGTCCCGGCGCCCGGGCGGGGCCGGCGCGTCAGCGCGCGGACCCCGGTCGCCATCGCATGCCGTTGATCTGTCCCGGCTCGGAACCGATGTGATACCTGACCCGGCGCCCGTGGACCCGCCGGGCGGGCGCCCGGCAGCCCCGGTGCCACGGCGGCAGCGCACAGCGCTGCGGGTCGGGACGCCGGTGCGGGGCGGGCGGGAAGCCGTGGAACGGCACCACCGGGCAGGGAACGCGGACGGCCGCCCCGGCGCGCACCCCGGCCGGGCCCGGGTGCGGTACCCGGGCCCGGCTGCGGAGGTCTGCGGCGGTGGCGGTCATATCGGTGTGCGGTCCGGGGCGCTCAGGAGCGGCCGTGCCGGATCGCCGGGTGGGAGCCCGCGGCGACCAGGTCGGAGACCGCGGTCTTGGGGTCCTTGCCGGTGACCAGCGACTCGCCGACCAGCACCGCGTCCGCGCCGTCGTTGGCGTAGGCGATCAGGTCGTGCGGTCCGCGGACACCGGACTCGGCGATCTTGACGATGTGGTCGGGGATCTCGGGGGCGACCCGGGCGAAGTTGCCGCGGTCGACCTCCAGGGTCTTCAGATTGCGGGCGTTGACGCCGATGATCTTGGCGCCGGCGTCCACCGCGCGGGCGACCTCTTCCTCGTCGTGCACCTCGACCAGCGGCGTCAGACCGATCGACTCGGCGCGCTCGATCAGCGAGACCAGCGCCTCCTGCTCCAGCGCGGAGACGATCAGCAGCGCGAGGTCGGCGCCGTAGGCGCGGGCCTCCCACAGCTGGTAGGCGGTGACGATGAAGTCCTTGCGCAGGACGGGGATGTCGACCTTGGCGCGGACGGCTTCCAGGTCGGCCAGCGAACCGCCGAACTTGCGCTGCTCGGTGAGGACGGAGATGACCGCCGCGCCGCCCGCCTCGTAGTCGGCGGCCAGACCGGCCGGGTCGGCGATCGCGGCGAGCGCGCCCTTGGAGGGGCTGGAGCGCTTGACCTCGCAGATCACCGTGACGCTCTCGCCCTTGAGCGCGGCGACGCCGTCCTTCGCGGGGCGCGCCTTCTGGGCCCGCTCCTTGAGCTCGTCGAGGCTCACCCGCGCCTGCCGCTCCGCGAGGTCGGCGCGCACGCCGTCGATGATCTCGTCGAGCACACTCACGCGAGCGGCCTCCTTCTGGAGCGGTGGTGGACGGTCCCCCGGACGAACGATCCCATCCGGCACTCCGATGGTATCCGCCAAGCGAGGCAGCTCTCACATCCGGTGGACCGTGATCCCACGACCTGGACTTCTGCGGATGCCGCGGGGCCGGTGGCACCGGGTCCGCACGGCCGCCGGGTCACGGTGCGAGCCCACTGCCGAAGGGGAGGTTGCGGACGACCGTGAAGACCAGCAGCAGCCCGCCCAGCGCCCACCAGTGGACGGCTCGCGGCCGCGGTCCCGCCGTGCGGCGCCCACGGACGGCATTGCCCAGCCAGAGCGCCCAGAAGACCGCACAGGCGGCGTACCCGGCCACCGCGAGCGCGTTGGCGCCCAGCGCCGCGACGAGGTCGCCGTGCGCGACGGCATGGGCGCTGCGCAGCCCGCCGCAGGCCGGGCAGTAGACGCCGGTGAGGTGCAGCAGCGGGCACACGGGGTAGTGGCCGGGCTCGTTCGGATCGACGGCGCCGAGGACGGCGAAGGCGGCGGTGGCGGCGGCCAGGGCGCCGAGGGGCGCCACGAGGCGGCGCGGCAGACCGCCGCGCGGGGAGGTGCCGGGCCGGACCGCGGGTTGGCTCACGTGCCGATTGTCCGGCCGGACAGGCGAAGGCGCAGCTTCTCGGCCGCCGTACGGAACGGTCACGGACGGCGGGTACGGCACCACGGTGCGTACGGGCCGGGAAGCGGCGCCTTCGGGGGTGCTGCGGGAGTGGCGCCGGACCCCGGCGCCACGGGAGCGGGGGCTCAGCCCTCCTGCGGCTGCGCCTGCGCCTGGGGGCGCGGCTTGGCGGCGCGCTTGGGCTCCGAGCCCAGACCGGCCATGCGCATCAGACCGCCCACGACGGCACCGAGACCGATGAGCGCCATGCCGGCCCAGAAGCCGGGCACATTCGCCAGCACGATGAAGGCTCCGGCCACACAGAAGCCGATGAACGAGATGATGACGCCGGTCCAGGCGGCGGGGGTGTGTCCGTGGCCACTGCTCGACATGAATGCTCCTCGATGCTCTGTCGCGCCGGGGTCGGGGCGCGATGATCCGCTCGGCCCATTGTCACCGATGCCGGAAGGAGCCCTTTTACCGGGTGGGGTCCTCACCGCGGTCCAGGGACTTCCAGATCTCCTCGGGGCGGTCCAGATCCGGCGGGGCCGGCGTCCGCCGCGGGCCGCGGCCGCCGCCGGGCGTGCGCTCGTATTTGCCCGACATCGCAGGCCAGTGGCGTCCGTACACCAGCGCCAGCAGACCGGCGGCCAGCAGCAGCAGACCGCCGGCCGCGGCCACCCACGGCCATCCGGTGTGGGTGACGTGATGCACA
The DNA here is from genome assembly GCF_055574515.1 of Streptomyces sp. NPDC029466. NCBI lineage: Bacteria > Bacillati > Actinomycetota > Actinomycetes > Kitasatosporales > Streptomycetaceae > Streptomyces > Streptomyces sp. NPDC029466. The sequence goes on along the minus strand of NZ_JBVHZH010000017.1, from coordinate 77,713 downwards.
TCGGTTCCGGTCAGCCCGACCGCGGTGGCGGCCTTCTCGCGCAGCGCCGAGGTGTCGGAGTTGCCCAGCACGGCGGCGACGGCGATGCCCACGCCGCTGAGTGTGAGCAGGGCGGCGACCGCGATCCGGCCGGCCCGGCGGACCGCGAAGACGGCGACCAGCGCGGCCAGGCCGACGACGGCCAGCGCACCGGGCACACCGGTCACATCGGCGCCGGTCACCGTGCGCGGCAGCGCGCCCTGGGCCAGCACCGCGGAGCCCTCGGCCCAGGTGCGGCCGGAGGCCAGCAGCGCCAGGCCGGCGCCCGCCGCGCCGGACAGCAGCGCCAGGGCGAGGCTGCGGTGCGCGCGGCGCGCGGGCCGGGCCGGCGGGGGGCCCGAATCGCCCTGCGGCGCGGTGTCGGTGGGGGTCTGGGATGCGGCACTCACGCGTACCACTATCGCGCACCGGCCGCCGGGGGCCGGTGCGCGGGGGTGCTGCGGGTGACCGGCCCGCTACCTGCCCAGGTGGTTGGCGGTGTGCACGGCGCGCAGCACCGCGGCCGCCTTGTTACGGCACTCGGTGTCCTCGGCCACCGGGTCGGAGTCGGCGACGACCCCGGCGCCCGCCTGGACGTAGGCGGTGCCGTCGCGCAGCAGGGCGGTGCGGATCGCGATGGCGGTGTCGGAGTCGCCGGCGAAGTCGAGATAGCCGACACAGCCGCCGTACAGACCGCGCCGGGACGGCTCCAGCTCCTCGATGATCTGGAGGGCGCGCGGCTTGGGGGCGCCGGAGAGGGTGCCCGCGGGGAAGCAGGCGGTGAGCACGTCGAAGGCGCTGCGGCCCGCCGCGACCTGCCCGGTGACCGTCGAGACGATGTGCATCACATGGCTGTAGCGCTCGACGGACATGAAGTCGACGACCTCGACGCTGCCCGGTTCGCAGACCCGGCCCAGGTCGTTGCGGCCCAGGTCGACCAGCATCAGATGCTCGGCGCGCTCCTTGGGGTCGGCCATCAGCTCGTCCGCCAGGGCCTGGTCCTCCTGGACGGACGCGCCGCGCGGACGGGTCCCGGCGATGGGGTGGACCATGGCCCGGCCGTCCTCGACCTTCACCAGCGCCTCGGGGCTGGAGCCCACCACGTCGAAGGCGCCGTCCTCGCCTCCGTCGGGGCCCTCGAAGCGGAAGAGGTACATGTACGGGCTGGGGTTGGTGGCCCGCAGCACCCGGTAGACGTCCAACGCGCTCGCCGTGCACGGGGTTTCGAACCGCTGGGAGGGCACGACCTGGAAGGCCTCACCGGCCCGGATGCGCTCCTTGATGTCCTCGACGGCGTCCTGGTAGGCCGCGCCGCCCCACTTGGCGGTGTACGGCGGGACCTCGGACGGCGGCAGTGCGGCGGCGCTGGCGGGCGCGGGCCGGGCGAGGTCGTCGGCCATGGTGTCCAGACGGGCCACCGCGTCCGCGTACGCCTCGTCGATGCCGGTGTCGAGGTCGTTGTGGTTGATCGCGTTGGCGATCAGCAGGACGGTGCCGCTCCAGTGGTCGAGGACGGCGAGGTCCGAGGTGAGCAGCATGGTCAGCTCGGGCAGCCGGAGGTCGTCGGTGGTCTGCTCGCCGATCTTCTCCAGGCGGCGCACGATGTCGTAGCCGAGGTAGCCGACCATGCCGCCGGTGAACGGCGGCAGCCCCTCGCCCTCGATGAGGTCCCGGGGAGTGTGCAGGGTCTCGACGGTGGCGCGCAGGACGGCGAGCGGGTCGCCCTCGGCGGGCACGCCGACGGGTGGGGTGCCGAGCCAGTGCGCCTGCCCGTCGCGGGTGGTGAGGGTGGCGGCGCTGCGGACGCCGATGAAGGAGTAGCGCGACCACGTACGGCCGTTCTCGGCGGATTCCAGGAGGAAGGTGCCGGGGCGCTCGGCGGCGAGCTTGCGGTAGAGCCCGACCGGTGTGTCGCCGTCCGCGAGCAGCCGCCGGGTGACGGGGATGACCCGCCGGTCCTTGGCGAGGGTGCGGAAGGTGTCGAGGTCCGGAAGGGCGGTGCCGGTGGTTCCCGTGGTCATGGCGCGGAGCCTACTTGTCCCGGGCGTCCCGGGTGGTCAGAACGTCCGCGTCGAAGCAGGTGCGGTCGCCGGTGTGGCAGGCGGCGCCGACCTGGTCGACCCGGACCAGGACGGTGTCGGCGTCGCAGTCCAGCGCCACCGACTTCACATGCTGGACGTGTCCGGAGGTGTCGCCCTTGACCCAGTACTCCTGGCGGCTGCGGGACCAGTACGTGCAGCGGCCGGTGGTCAGGGTGCGGCGCAGCGCCTCGTCGTCCATCCAGCCGAGCATCAGCACCTCGCCGGTGTCGTACTGCTGGGCGATGGCCGGAACCAGGCCGTCGGCGCCGCGCTTGAGGCGGGCGGCGATGGCGGGGTCGAGGGCGGGGGTGGTGTCCGGGGTGGTGGCGCGGCTGCTCATGGTCTCCATTGTGCCGTGCGGCATCCTGCACCTATGCATCCTCACGCGCCGTCCGCGCCGCCACCGCCGCCGGACCCGGACCGCGCCGCGCGGGTCGCGGCGCGGGTCCTGGGCGCGGTCTTCGCGGCGGCGGTGGTGGTGGCCGTGGTGGTCGCGGTGGTGGTGCTCCGCTCGTAGCGCGTGCCTACGGGGCAGGGGCGGGCTCACATGCCCAGCTTCGCCGCCGTCACCAGGTCGACCGCCTCCTTGTCCCCGTCCAGCTGCACATCGGCGACCTGCTGCCGGCCGAAGGCGAACATGGTCAGCTCGCCCGGCTCACCGACGACGGTGACCACCGGGGTGCCGCGATGGGCCACCGCGGTCCGCCCGTCCGGCCGCCGCAGCACCAGGCCCACCGGCGATTTCCGGCCGAGCACCCGGGCCATCCGCTCGATCCTGGACCACAGGGCGTCGGCGAACACGGGGTCCAGCTGGCGCGCCGCCCAGTCCGGCTGGGCGCGGCGGACGTCCTCGGCGTGGACGTAGAACTCGACGGTGTTGGACGCCTCGTCGATCTGCTTCAGGGCGAACGGCGACATCCGTGGCGGGCCGGTCCTGATCAGGTGGATCAGCTCCTCGTACGGCTTGCCGGCGAACTCCGCCTGGACCCGTTCCAGCCGGGCGGCCAGCGGTTTGACGAGGAGCCCGCCGGCCGCGTCGGCGCGCCGCTCGCGCACCACCACGTGCGCGGCCAGGTCCCGCGCGCTCCAGTTCTCACACAGCGTCGGCGCCTCGGGGCCGGCGCTCTCCAACAAGTCGGCGAGAAGGAGCCGTTCACGCTTCGCATGGGTCGACATGCGGCCAGCCTACGACCGGCCCCGCACCCCTGCCACGGCGCCGCGCCCCGGGCCCGCGCCACTGACCGCCCGGTCGCCCCGGCCACCGGGCCCGCCCCCGTTCAGGACGCGCCCGGGTCCACATGCTCCATCAGGATGCGCGTCAGTTCCCGGGCCGCGCGCGGCGGGGAGACATCGCCGCGGTGGGCGACGGACACCACACGGTGCATTCCGGGCGTCGCGAAGCGGGTGACCCGCAGGCCGGAGCGCTCGGCGACCATGCTGGGCACCACGGCGACGCCCAGCCCGGCGCGAACGAAGCCGAGGACCGCGTCCATCTCGCCGCCCTCGACGGTGAAGGCCGGTTCGAAGCCGGCCGCCCGGCATGCCGCGGTGGTGAATTCCCGCAGGTCGTAGCCGCGGCGGAACATGGCGAGCGGCCGCCCGCGCAGATCCTCCACACGGATGCGGGTACGCCGGCCGACGGGGGCGGGGCGGTCGGGGGCGGAGACCACGACGAGTTCCTCGCGCAGCAGCTCGGAGGTGGTCAGGGCGGGCGCCTGGAGCGGGAGCGGGGTGATGATCAGGGCCAGGTCCAGGGCTCCGTCGGCCAGTGCGCGGACCAGGTCCTGAGAGCCGTCCTCGGTGACGAGCAGGTCCACGCCGGGGTAGCCGGCGTGGAAGGCGCGCAGGACGTCAGGGACGAGGCTGGCGCAGAGGCTGGGCGGGGCGCCGAGGCGCAGCCGCCCGCGGCGGAGCTGGGCGACCTCCTGGACCTCGCGGCGGGCGGTCTCGGCGTCGGCGAGGATGCGCCGGGCGAACGGCAGCAGCGTCTCGCCGGCGTCGGTGAGGGTGATGTGGCCGCGGGCCCGGTGGAACAGCTCTGCTCCCAGCTCCCGTTCCAGGGCGCGGATTTGCTGGGAGAGGGAGGGCTGGGCGACATGTTCGCGCTCGGCGGCGCGGGTGAAGTGCCGGGTGTCGGCCACGGCGGCGAAGTAGCGGAGCTGCTGCAACTGCATACGACGACGGTAGGGCATCGATAGGCAGCACCTATGGAGATGAGCCGCACCATGTCTTGGACTGATGGGCCACCCGGTCCCTACCGTCGGGACCCATGGCACTGGACACACGGACGGACCGAGGGCCGTCCTTCGCGGCTCTGCTGTGGGGCTCGACCGTCGGCAAGAAGACGGTGATGGCCGTGAGCGGCCTGGTCATGCTGCTCTATCTGGTCGTCCACATGATCGGCAACCTGAAGATCTTCTTCGGGGCGGACGAGTTCAACGGCTACGCCCACTGGCTGCGCGTCGTCGGGGAACCGTTCATGCACCACGAGTGGACGCTGTGGCTGGTCCGGGTGGTCCTCGTGACGGCCGTCGTCGCCCATGCCACGTCCGCCTACCAGCTCAGCCGCCGCGACCTCCGGGCGCGCCCCAGCCGCTATGCGCACAAGAAGGCCCGGAGCAGCTACGCCACCCGCACCATGCGGTGGGGCGGGATCATCCTCGGTCTGTTCATCCTCTGGCATGTCCTGGACCTGACGACCGGCACCGTGCATCCGGGCGGCTTCCAGGCGGGCCATCCGTACCAGAACGTCGTGGACACCTTCTCCACCTGGTACGGCAACGTCATCTACCTCGTCGCGATGCTCGCCCTCGGGCTGCACATCCGGCACGGCTTCTGGAGCGCCGCGCAGACGCTCGGCGTCGGCAGCCGGGCCCGCGAACGCCTGCTGAAGACCCTCGCCCACCTCCTCGCGCTGGTGCTGACCGTGGGCTTCATCTCCGTACCCGTCGCCGTCATGACCGGAGTGGTGAGCTGACATGAGCTCTTATGTGGACTACGCGACCGGGGAGCCGGTCCGCGACACCAAGGCGCCGGGCGGGCCGGTCGCCGGGCGCTGGGACAAGCGCCGCTTCGAGGCGAAGCTCGTCAACCCCGCCAACCGCCGCAAGCACACCGTGATCGTGGTCGGCACCGGTCTCGCGGGCGGCTCGGCCGGTGCCACGCTCGCCGAACAGGGCTACCACGTCGTCCAGTTCTGCTACCAGGACTCGCCGCGCCGGGCCCACTCGATCGCCGCGCAGGGCGGCATCAACGCGGCGAAGAACTACCGCAACGACGGCGACTCGGTCCACCGGCTGTTCTACGACACCGTCAAGGGCGGCGACTTCCGGGCCCGTGAGTCGAACGTCCACCGGCTCGCGCAGATCTCGGTGGAGATCATCGACCAGTGCGTCGCCCAGGGCGTCCCCTTCGCGCGGGAGTACGGCGGTCTGCTCGACACCCGGTCCTTCGGCGGCGTGCAGGTGTCGCGGACGTTCTACGCCCGTGGCCAGACGGGCCAGCAGCTGCTGCTCGGCGCCTACCAGGCGCTGTCGCGGCAGATCGCCGCCGGGAACGTGGAGCTGCACCCGCGGACCGAGATGCTCGACCTGATCGTCGTGGACGGGCGGGCGCGCGGCATCGTGGCCCGGGATCTCGTCACCGGAAAGACCGACACCTACTTCGCGGACGCCGTGGTCCTCGCGTCCGGCGGCTACGGCAACGTCTTTTACCTCTCGACGAACGCCATGAACTCCAACGCCACCGCGATCTGGCGGGCCCACCGCCGGGGCGCCTACTTCGCCAACCCCTGCTTCACGCAGATCCACCCGACCTGCATCCCGCGCACCGGCGACCACCAGTCCAAGCTGACGCTGATGAGCGAGTCGCTGCGCAATGACGGCCGGATCTGGGTGCCGAAGGCACAGGGCGACGACCGGCCCGCGCACACGATCCCCGAGGACGAGCGGGACTACTACCTGGAGCGCAGCTACCCGTCCTTCGGCAATCTGGTGCCCCGGGACATCGCCTCCCGCGCCGCGAAGAACGTCTGCGACGAGGGCCGGGGAGTGGGCCCCGGCGGACAGGGCGTCTACCTCGACTTCGCGGACGCCCTCACGCGCCTGGGCCGGAAGGCCGTCGAGGCCAAGTACGGCAACCTCTTCGACATGTACCAGCGGATCACCGACGAGGACCCGTACGAGGTGCCGATGCGGATCTACCCCGCGGTGCATTACACGATGGGCGGCCTGTGGGTCGACTACGACCTCCAGACCACCGTCCCCGGCCTGTTCGCGCTCGGTGAGGCCAACTTCTCCGACCACGGGGCGAACCGGCTCGGCGCGTCCGCGCTGATGCAGGGCCTGGCCGACGGCTACTTCGTCCTTCCGGCGACCCTCAACGACTACCTCGCCCGCAACCCGCACCACGAGAAGGTCACCGACGACCACCCGGCCGTCCAGGAGGTGCTGGCCGAGACCCAGGACCGGCTCCATCTGCTACTCGCCGTCGACGGGGACCGTACGCCGGACTCCTTCCACCGCGAACTCGGCGAGCTGATGTGGGAGTTCTGCGGTATGGCCCGCACCGAAGCGGGTCTGCGCAAGGCCCTCGACCGGATCCCGCAGATCCGCGAGGAGTTCTGGCGCCGCCTCAAGGTGCCGGGCACCGGCGAGGAGTTCAACCAGTCCCTGGAGAAGGCCAACCGCATCGTGGACTACCTGGAGCTCGCCGAGCTGATGTGCCTCGACGCGCTGCACCGGGCCGAGTCCTGCGGCGGCCACTTCCGTACGGAGTCGCAGACCCCGGACGGCGAGGCCGCGCGCCGCGACGAGGAGTTCTCCTACGCCGCGGCCTGGGAGTTCACCGCCACCGGCACGGCCCCCGTCCTCCACAAGGAAGACCTGGTCTTCGAGTACGTCCACCCCACCCAGCGGAGCTACGCATGAGGCTCACCCTGCGCGTCTGGCGCCAGCCGAACGCCGCCGCCGACGGCGCCCTGTCCACCTACGAGATCGACGGCATCTCACCGGACATGTCGTTCCTGGAGATGCTCGACACCCTCAACGAGGAGCTGATCCTCAGCGGCGGTGACCCGGTCGCCTTCGATCACGACTGCCGCGAGGGCATCTGCGGTGCGTGCAGCCTGGTCATCAACGGCGAGGCGCACGGCCCGGAGCGGACCACCACCTGCCAGCTCCATATGCGGTCGTTCTCCGACGGCGACACCATCGACATCGAGCCCTGGCGCGCCGTGGCGTTCCCGGTCGTCAAGGACCTGGTCGTCGACCGTTCCGCCTTCGACCGGATCATCCAGGCCGGCGGCTACATCACCGCGCCGACCGGCGCCGCGCCGGAGGCCCATGCCACGCCCGTACCGAAGCCGGACGCCGATGCCGCCTTCGAGCATGCGGAGTGCATCGGCTGCGGCGCCTGTGTGGCGGCCTGCCCCAACGGTGCCGCGATGCTGTTCACCTCCGCCAAGGTGAACCATCTCAATGTGCTGCCGCAGGGCGCTCCCGAGCGCGGAGCCCGGGTGCTGGACATGGTGGCGCGGATGGACGAGGAGGGCTTCGGCGGCTGCACCCTCGCCGGTGAGTGTGCCACCGCCTGCCCCAAGGGCATCCCGCTGTTCAGCATCACGGCGATGAACCGCGAGTACCTGCGGGCGGCGCGGAAGGGCCGCTGAGTCAGACCGCGGCGGTCCCGATGAGCCCCTCGCGGGTGACGAGCGCGGCCAGCTCCGGCTCGCTGTGCCCCTCGGTGCCCTCGGGCCGCCGCGGCAGCACCATGTAGCGGCTCTCGGCGCTGGAGTCCCACACCGTGATCGTGGTGTCGTCGGGCAGCTCCAGCCCGAACTCGGCCAGTACGGCGCGGGGTTCGCGCACCACCCGCGAGCGGTAGGCCTCGCTCTTGTACCAGGACGGCGACGGCCCCAGCAGCCCGATCGGATAGCAGGAGCACAGCGTGCACACGAGGACGTGGTGCGTGGTAGCGGTGTTCTCGACGACCTTGAGCCGCTGCTCCTGGATGCCGCCCGCCATCGAGAGCCCCACTTCGGGCAGCGCCGCGTTCGCGTCGGCCAGCAGCCGCTCCCGGAACCCCGGGTCGGTCCAGGCGCGCGCCACGATCCGCGCCCCGTTGACCGGCGAGGCCCCCTCCAGCATCGCGGCGAGCGCCGCGTCCAGCTGCTCCTCGGTGACCACCCCGGCCCCGGTCAGCCGCGCCTCCAGCCGCCTGACCCGCGCCGCCACCGGTGTACTCGTGTGCTCGCCGCTCATGCGCCGTCCTCCCGTACCCGCTCGATGTACGACTCCCAGAGGTCGACGGTCACCTCGTGACCGCCCTCGCCCCACAGATCACCCGCGGCGAAGGCCACGGTGTAGACGGGCTCGACGCGCGGTTCGGCGACGCCCGCCGCGATCTCGTCGGCGAGCGCCCACCGGCCCTGGCACTCGACGATCCGCCCCACCTGACCGCGCACATACCGCGGCACCCGGGTGTGCCCCGCCGGGTCGACGGCGCGCACCCGCACCCGCTCCCCCGCCCGGAAGTCAGCCATCGCCGAGCAGCCCCCGTTCGGCGAGCAGCGTCTCGATCGCGTGCAGCCAGCGCTCGTAGTACGACGCCGCCAGATACTCCTGCGGGGCCATTTGCTCGACGGCGTCCCGGAACTGGTCGAGCCGGTAGACCCCGTTCCGCACCAGCACGGAGTTCAGCGCGAAGACCCGCGCCTCCCAGTCGGCGTGGAACGGCGGCTCGTCCGCCTCGATCTCCAGGGCCCCGAACCCGGCCTGGCCACCCACATCGTTGACACGGCTCATGGGGCGAGCCTAGGCGCGCACCGCCGTCAGCGCACCGGGTGGCCCGCTCCCCGGAGGGCGTCCTTGACCTGGGAGATGCGCAGATCGCCGAAGTGGAAGACGGAGGCGGCCAGCACCGCGTCGGCGCCGGCGGCGACGGCCGGGGCGAAGTCGTCCAGCTTGCCGGCGCCGCCGGAGGCGATCACCGGGATGGTGACGTGCTTGCGGACCGCCTCGATCATCTCGACGTCGTAGCCGTCCTTGGTGCCGTCGGCGTCCATGGAGTTCAGGAGGATCTCGCCGGCGCCCAGCTCGGCGGCGCGGTGGGCCCATTCGACGGCGTCGATACCGGTGCCGCGGCGGCCGCCGTGAGTGGTGACCTCGTAGCCGGACGGGGTGCCCGCGTCGGTGCGGCGGGCGTCCACCGAGAGGACCAGGACCTGGCTGCCGAAGCGCTCGGCGATCTCGCGGATCACGTCGGGGCGGGCGATGGCGGCGGTGTTGACCCCGACCTTGTCGGCACCGGCCCGCAGCAGCTTGTCGACGTCCTCGGGGGTGCGGACGCCACCGCCGACGGTCAGCGGGATGAAGACCTGCTCGGCGGTGCGGCGGACCACGTCATAGGTGGTCTCGCGGTTGCCGGAGGAGGCGGTGATGTCGAGGAAGGTCAGCTCGTCGGCGCCCTCGTCCCCGTAGATCTTCGCCATCTCGACGGGGTCGCCGGCGTCCCGCAGGTTCTGGAAGTTGACGCCCTTGACGACCCGGCCGTTGTCGACGTCCAGGCAAGGGATGACTCGGACCGCCAGGGTCATGTCGGTTCAGGCCTCTCTGACATTTCTCGGAAAGCTTCCAGTTCCACTTCGACCAGGACGCGGGAGTCGACGAAGCCGGAGACCACGACCAGGGTCGAGACCGGCGGCGCCGCGGCGAACAGCTCCCGGTGGGCGCGGCCGGCCGCGTCCACGTCGCGCAGATGGGTGAGGTACAGACGGGTGCGGAGGACCGCTTCGGCACCGAGGCCGAAGGGGGTGAGGGCCTCCACGGCGTTGGCGAGGGCGACCTTGGTCTGCACATAGGGGTCGCCCTCCCCCTGGAGGACGCCGTCGATCAGCGGCATCGTGCCGGCGACCAGGACCCGGTCGCCGGCCGCCACGGCGCGTGCGAAGCCGATCTTCTCTTCCCAGGGACCGTCGGTCCGTACGCGCTCGATGGTCATCACGCCGCCTTTCGTCCGCTGTTACGACACTGCCGCCAGCGCCTCTTCGAGGGTGAACGCCTTCGCATAGAGCGCCTTACCGACGATCGCGCCCTCGACACCTTCCGGCACCAGCGTGGCCAGCGCCCGCAGGTCGTCGAGCGAGGACACGCCGCCGGAGGCGACCACGGGCCGGTCGGTGGCCGCGCAGACGTTCCGCAGCAGTTCGAGGTTGGGGCCCTGGAGGGTGCCGTCCTTGTTGATGTCGGTGACGACGTAGCGGGCGCAGCCCTCGGCGTCGAGGCGGGCCAGCGTCTCGTAGAGGTCGCCGCCGTCGCGGGTCCAGCCGCGGCCGCGCAGCGTCGTCCCGCGCACGTCCAGACCGACCGCGATCTTGTCACCGTGCTCGGCGATGACCTTGGCGACCCACTCGGGGGTCTCCAGCGCCGCGGTGCCGAGGTTGACCCGGCGGCAGCCGGTGGCGAGGGCGGCGGCGAGCGTGTCGTCGTCGCGGATGCCGCCGGACAGCTCGACCTTGATGTCCATGGAGCGGGCGACCTCGGCGATCTGCGCCCGGTTGTCGCCGGTGCCGAAGGCCGCGTCGAGGTCGACGAGGTGCAGCCATTCGGCGCCGGACCGCTGCCAGGCGAGGGCCGCCTCCAGCGGGTCGCCGTAGGAGGTCTCGGAGCCGGACTCGCCGTGGACGAGGCGGACGGCCTGGCCGTCGCGGACGTCGACGGCGGGGAGGAGTTCGAGCTTCGGCATCAGGGGGCTCACAGGGTGTTGATCCAGTTGGTCAGGAGCTGGGCGCCGGCGTCGCCGGACTTCTCGGGGTGGAACTGGGTGGCCCACAGCGGGCCGTTCTCGACCGCGGCCACGAAGGGCGCGCCGTGCGTGGCCCAGGTGACCTTGGGCGCGGCGAGGTGCGGGTTGCCGACCTCCAGCTCCCAGTCGTGCACCGCGTAGGAGTGCACGAAGTAGTAGCGGGCGTCGGCGGGCAGACCGGCGAAGAGCTGCGAGCCCTCGGCGGCCTCGACGGTGTTCCAGCCCATGTGCGGGACGATGTCGGCCTTGAGCGGGCCGACCGTGCCGGGCCACTCGTCCAGGCCCTCGGTCTCCACACCGTGCTCGATGCCACGGCCGAAGAGGATCTGCATGCCGACGCAGATGCCCATGACGGGGCGGCCGCCGGCCAGCCGGCGGCCCACCAGCCAGTCGCCGCGGGCCTCCTTCAGCCCGGCCATACAGGCGGCGAACGCGCCGACGCCGGGGACCAGCAGCCCCTCGGCGTTCATCGCCCGGTCGAAGTCCCGGGTGATCTCCACATCGGCGCCGACGTGCGCCAGGGCACGCTCGGCGGAGCGGACGTTGCCGAAGCCGTAGTCGAAGACGACGACGTTCTTACGGGGTGCCGAGGTCAATTCCATACCTCCAGCCGCAGCACGCCGGCGAGCAGGCACATCGCCGAGCCGATGGACAGCAGCACGATCAGGCTCTTGGGCAGCTGCTGCTTCCAGAAGGAGTAGACGCCGCCGAGGAGGAAGAGCCCGAGCAGGATGAAGACGGTGGAGAGACCGTTCACGGGCTACAGGGCTCCCTTGGTGGACGGGATGATGCCGGCCGCCCGCGGGTCGCGCTCGCTGGCGTAGCGCAGGGCCCGGGCCAGCGCCTTGAACTGGCACTCCACGATGTGGTGGGCGTTGCGGCCGTACGGCACGTGGATGTGCAGCGCTATCTGGGCCTGGGCGACGAAGGACTCGAAGATGTGCCGGGTCATCGTGGTGTCGTAGCTGCCGATCATCGGCGCCATGTTCTCCGGCTCGGTGTGCACCAGATACGGGCGGCCGGAGAGGTCGACGGTCACCTGGGCGAGCGACTCGTCCAGCGGGACGGTGCAGTTGCCGAAGCGGTAGATCCCGGACTTGTCACCGAGCGCCTGCTTGAAGGCGGCACCCAGGGCGAGGGCGGTGTCCTCGATGGTGTGGTGGGTGTCGATGTGCAGATCGCCGTCGGTCTTGACCTTGAGGTCGAACAGGCCGTGCCGGCCGAGCTGGTCGAGCATGTGGTCGTAGAAGCCGACACCTGTCGAGACCTGCACGTCGCCCGTACCGTCGAGATCGATCTCGACGAGCACGGACGTTTCCTTCGTGGTGCGCTCCACGCGTCCTACGCGGGTCATCGCTTGCTCTCCTTCAGTACTGCGCGAACCGCGTCGAGGAACGCGTCGTTCTCGGCCGGGGTGCCGGCGGTGACCCGCAGCCAGCCCGGTACGCCGTTGTCACGGACCAGCACGCCGTGGTCGAGGATCGCCTGCCAGGTGGCGTGGGAATCCTCGAAGAGGCCGAACTGCACGAAGTTGGCGTCGGAGTCGACGACCTGGCAGCCGGCCGCCCGCAGCTCGGTGACCAGGCGGTCCCGCTCGGTCTTGAGCTGCTCGACGTACTTCAGGAGCGTGTCGGTGTGCTCCAGCGCGGCCAGCGCGGTGGCCTGGGTGACGGACGAGAGGTGGTACGGGAGCCGGACCAGCTGGACGGCGTCGACCACGGCGGGGTCGGCGGCCAGATAGCCCAGCCGCAGCCCGGCGGCGCCGAAGGCCTTGGACATCGTCCGGGAGACCACCAGATTCGGCCGGCCCGCGAGCAGCGGCAGCAGCGAGGGCCGGTGGCTGAACTCGCCGTAGGCCTCGTCGACGACCACCAGGGCCCCGGCCCCGTCGGCGCGGGCCGCCTGCGCCGCCTCGTAGAGCGCGAGCACGGTGTCGGCCTCGACGGCGGTGCCGGTGGGGTTGTTCGGCGAGCAGATGAAGACCACGTCGGGCCGCCGCTCGGCGATGACCGCGGTGGCCGCCTCGACGTCGATGGTGAAGTCGTCGTTGCGCGGGCCGGAGATCCAGCCGGTGCCGGTGCCGCGGGAGATCAGCCCGTGCATCGAGTACGACGGCTCGAAGCCGAGGGCGGTGCGGCCGGGGCCGGCGAAGGTCTGGAGCAGCTGCTGGATGACCTCGTTGGAGCCATTGGCGGCCCACACGTGGTCCTTGGTGACCTCGTGGCCGGCGGTGTGGGTGAGGTAGCGGGCCAGTTCGGTGCGCAGCTCGACCGCGTCCCGGTCGGGGTAGCGGTTGAGCTGCCGGGCGGCCTCGGTGACCCGCTCGGCGATCCGCCGGACCAGCGGCTCGGGCAGCGGGTAGGGGTTCTCGTTGGTGTTCAGCCGCACCGGGACGTCCAGCTGCGGCGCGCCGTAGGGCGACTTGCCGCGCAGCTCGTCCCGGATGGGGAGGTCGTCGATCCTGGTCACTTGCCCTGCGGGACCTTCCAGTCGCTGTGCTTGTCCGGTACGCCTCCGGCAAAACGTGCCTTGATCGCCGCGCCGTGCGCCGGGAGGTCCTCGGCCTCGGCGAGGGTCACCACGTGGTGGGCGACCTCGGCCAGCGCGTCGCGGGTGTAGTCCACGACGTGGATGCCGCGCAGGAAGGACTGCACGGAGAGCCCGGAGGAGTGGCAGGCGCAGCCGCCGGTGGGCAGGACGTGGTTGGAGCCGGCGCAGTAGTCGCCCAGCGAGACCGGGGCGTAGGGGCCGACGAAGACCGCGCCGGCGTTGCGCACCCGGGCGGCGACGGCGGAGGCGCCGGCGGTCTGGATCTCCAGGTGCTCGGCGCCGTACGCGTCCACCACGCGCAGGCCCTCGTCGAGGCCGTCGACCAGCACGATCGCCGACTGCCGGCCGGAGAGCGCCGGGTTGATCCGGTCCTCGACGTGCTTGGTCGCCGCGAGCTGCGGCGCCAGCTCCTTCTCGGTCTTGTCGGCCAGCTCGACGGAGTCGGTGACCAGGACTGCGGCGGCCATCGGGTCGTGCTCGGCCTGGCTGATCAGGTCGGCCGCGAGGTGCACCGGGTCGGCGGTGTCGTCGGCGAGGATCGCGATCTCGGTGGGCCCGGCCTCCGAGTCGATGCCGATCCGCCCCTTGAGCAGGCGCTTGGCGGCGGCGACATAGATGTTGCCGGGGCCGGTGACGAGGTTGGCGGGCAGGCACTCGTCGGTGCCGTAGGCGAACATCGCGATGGCCTGGGCGCCGCCGGCGGCGTACACCTCGTCCACGCCGAGCAGGGCGCAGGTCGCCAGGATGGTGGGGTGCGGCAGGCCGCCGAAGTCCGCCTGCGGCGGGGAGGTGACGGCCAGCGAGGCGACGCCGGCCTCCTGCGCGGGGACGACGTTCATGACGACGGACGAGGGGTAGACCGAGCGGCCGCCGGGGACATAGAGGCCCACCCGCTCGACCGGCACCCAGCGTTCGGTGACCGTGCCGCCGGGGACGACCTTGGTGGTGACGTCCGTGCGGCGCTGTGCGCGGTGGACGATCCGGGCGCGCCGGATCGACTCCTCCAGGGCGGCCCGCACGGCCGGGTCGAGCCCGTCGAGCGCCTCCCGCAGGGCCTCGGCGGGCACCCGTACGCGCTCGATCTCCACACCGTCGAACCGCCGCGCGTAATCGATCAGCGCCGCGGTCCCGCGATGGCGTACGTCCTCGCAGATGGGCCGCACCTTCTCCAGGGCGGCTTCCACGTCGAACTCGGCACGGGGCAGCAGGTCGCGCAGGGCGCCGCCCTCGGGAAGGGCGTCACCGCGCAGATCGATTCGGGAGATCACGCCCCCAGTGTCTCAGACCCGCTCCGGCGCCCGAGCGGCCGTATCACTCAGTGATACACAGCGGAGCACACCCCGGACGCACCGTGACCCGGCCGTTCGAAGTTGACCGGAGTTGGCCCTGACCGCGCGTGTTCAAGCAGTCACAGGGCGGGCAAGGGCCACACGACGGCGTACGGGGAGACCTGCGGGACGCACCACGACCAGTGCACGCATTGCGTCCGAACAGGTGGCGACACACCACGGGAGAGCAAGGGGGACCCACAGTGACCGAACCCGCGGACGGCGACGCGCCGGCCGAGCTACAGCTGACCTCCGCGGAATGGAGCATGTGGCAGGCGTTCCGCAACGGCAGCACCTGCGATCTGCACATCGGCGATCCGGCCAGGGACGATCCGCACGGGCAGCATCTGTGGGGCCCGGAGCGCCGGGTGCGGGGCCGGGTCGTGGCGCTGCTGCTGCTCGACGGGCCGCCGGCGCAGCCCGGCCGGGTCTCCGCACTCAAGCTCACCGGCGCGTACATCACGGACACTCTCGACGTTGCGGGCGGCACGATCAAGCCATTCGTGGAGCTGCGGGACTGCCGCTTCGAGGCCGAGGTGGTGCTCCCCGAGAGCCGCTTCACCACCCTGCGGCTGGTGAACTGCGCGATACCCCGGGTGGAGGCGGCCCGGCTGCAGACGGAGGGCGATCTCCATCTGCCGCGCTGCGTGGTGAACTCCGGCATCCGGCTCACCGACGCCCATATAGGCACGGACCTGATGCTCAATCAGACCGTGGTGCACAAGGACCGCCAGGGCCGCTCGATCATGGCGGACGGGATGACCGTCACCCAGGACCTCCAGGCCGAGATGCTGGAGTCCTACGGGGAGCTGTCGCTGCGCGGCGCCACCGTCGGCGTGTCGCTGAGCCTGCGCGGCAGCCGGCTGAGCAACCCCTTCGGCCGCCGCGCCCTGAACGCCCCCCAGCTGACCGTCGAGCGCACCCTCTATCTGACCGCCGCCGGGCTGCCCAACTCCCCGTTCTCCAGCGGCGCCACTCCCCCGTACGGCACCGCCTACACCCCCTCGCGCGGCACCCGCGTCCAGCGCTTCGAGTGCGAGGGCGGGATGCGGCTGGACGACGGGCGGTTCGGTGACGCGGTCGACTTCGAGCACGCCCGGTTCATCATGGAGTCCGACCAGGAGCTGTCGCTGCGCCGCATCCAGACGCCCGAGCTGCGGTTCCTCGGTGAGCGGCCGCAGCGCGGCCGGGTGATCCTCTCCGGCGCCCGGGTGGTCAACCTCGTCGACAAGTCGGCGAGCTGGCCGGGGCTCGGCGGCCTGTGGATGGCCGGCTTCGCCTACGAGACGCTGATCCCGCGCGGCCACTTCCCGCTCTCGCTGCGGCTGCAGTGGGTGGCCGCGGCGACCCCCGAGTACGCCCCCGAGCCGTACGAGATGCTCGCCGCCTCGCTGCGCACCACCGGTGAGGATGCCGACGCCCGCGAGGTCCTGCTGGCCAAGCAGCGGCGGCGCCGCGAGACGCTGCCGCTGGCGGCGAAGGCCTGGGGCTTCCTCCAGGACTGGACGGTGGCCTACGGCTACCGCCCCGGACGGGCCGCGGTATGGATGGCCATCCTGTGGGCGATCGGCACGATCTACTTCTCGATGTCCCCGCCACCGCCCCTCAAGACGGGCGAGGCACCCCCCTGGAACCCCTACCTCTACTCCCTGGACCTCCTCCTGCCGGTGATAGACCTCAACCAGAGCGCCGCCTGGAAGCCGGGCGGCGGCGCACAGTGGGCGGCCGCCGTGCTCATCCTGGCTGGCTGGGTACTCGCCACGACAGTCGCGGCCGGCGCATCCCGCCTACTGCGGCGGCAGTAGACAGCGACCGACGAGGCGCACCCGACCACCGACATGCACCCCCACCGGCCTCACACCACCCACCCACGGGAGGGGACGGGCCGGAGGGGGGGGGGGGGGGGGGGGGGAGGGGAGAAGACGGAGCAAACCACCCCCCACACCACCCCCCCCCACA